>CAIPEB010000732.1 GCA_903863885.1 uncultured Planctomycetaceae bacterium
AGTTCATCCTCGAGCCGATAGCCCCGGCGTTTTGCGAACTGCTTCAGCAGATCGGGCGACCAGTTCACGCCATACTCAAAGGAATCGTGGTACATGGCCCGCGGGCGTGGCCCTTCGTAGCCGGCAAAAGCCGTCTCGAAGCGGCGAAGATAATGCTGCATCGCTTCATCGAACAACGGATTGAGCATGTATCCTTCACCGCCCGGCGCCGCCCGTTTGACCCGCGATGTGGGTTTCTGCGTTATGATGTAGACCTGCCAGTTGCCTTTCACGGCGACCCAGTCGAACTGCCCGTTATCCGCGACTTGCGGCGTGAGATCCTCGGACTTGCCGGTCTCGTCAAACGCGATTACGGTTTGCAGCAGGTCGCGGTTGAGCTTTTCATGCAACTCGCTGCCTTCTTTCACAGTAACGACTCGCGAGACCGCGACCGAGCACGCTTCGCGATCCGTGACTTCGGGACCGCCGAAGCACCAACCGGTGCCGGTCGTCATGTCCACCGCCATCCCGAGGTTTTCCGCCTCCTGGCAGGTGAACCGCAGCATCCTCATCCAGTCGGAGCTGAGGTAGGGCAGGAACTTCTGCTCATAGCCTTTTGCTCCGTAGATGGGGATAATGTGCACGCCGCCCCAGCCCGCCTGTCCGTAGCGGCTGAGTTCACGAGCCACGTTGGCCTCATCAACCGCGCTGCCCATCCACCACCAGTAACTCCACGGCAGGCACTCCTTCGTCGCCGGCGGCCAGGCCATAGGCGGCACGGGTTCAGCAGTTTCAGCTGCAAAGCAGCTCGCGACAGCCAATGCGATTGCAGGCAGGACCAGGCTGACAGTTCTTGCTCGAGACATGCGATGCTCACCTGTGGAGTGGTGCGGAAAGCCGCACGCGGTTGGCATGATCAAAACAGATCTCCATCGGCACGCGGCCTGCGCCTTTGAAGACCTTCCGGGAGACAATACGGCGAACCTGCGGCGGAGTCCAATATTCCAATGCGCAGAAGGCGCGGCAAGTAGCCAGAGGGCTGAAGATGATCCGGCGGAAACGGCGTACCTCCGCGAATCGGTCGGTGGCACTCGCGGCAGCGGCGCGTTACATTCGCGTTCTACGGCAACTCGGCCGCAACCGTTCGAGTGCAGCCAGTCGCAAATGGAAGAGGCCAGCCCTGGACATTGAAGCCCGGGCGAGCCGGCAGCCAGTCTCGTATCGACCGAATTGCGGCATTGGCGCGAAACACGAATCATCGACTCGCGTTTCGGAATTCCCGGGAGCCGGAACATCACCAACCAGAGGAATGTATTCCATGCAAGCCAAAGACGTGATCCACCAACTGGTCGATTTTTCCCACGGCTTGATCGGCATGTACGTCCAGGATCTGGATGACGCCGACTTGCTCGTCCGTTCCGTGCCGGGCTCGAATCACATTGCGTGGCAGCTCGGCCACATCATTGCGGGTACGCAACACATGCTGGTCGAGTTGGGACACCCGAAGCCGCAACTTCCGGAGGGGTGGCGGGAGGCTTACGGGAAAGAGACTGCCGGCTCCGACGATCCGGCCAGATTCGCGAAGAAGGAAGAGTATCTCGCGCTGCTGGAGCAGATGAAGAATGCCACGCATCAGGCGATTCGCGACACTCCCGAAGATGCACTGGGTGCGCCGAGCCCCGAGTCGATGCAAGCCTATGCGCCGACCATCGCCGCGGCGTTGATGCTGCAGGGCACTCACGTGATGATGCACGCGGGGCAATTCGTTCCGATTCGCCGCAAGCTCAGTAAACCCGCGATGTTCTAAACGCCGATTGACGACGGCGTGGTCGACGCTCGACTGTCGGATTTCCTGGCCCAGTTCTCGCGGGATAACGCGTGTCTGTTTTCACCGAATCGACTCGGTCCGCATGGGACCCATGGCAATTCATCCCGCTCGACTACAACGTGGGCATGGACCTGACCGCTGAGCAAGTATTGCGCGGGCGGGCGGACCGGGTCGTGCTGCATTGGGAAAATGCGGACGGCGATTCGCGGGTGCTGACGTATCGACAGCTGGATGAATTGAGCACGAGCTTTGCGCGCTCGCTGACACATCTGGGAATCCGTCGCGAGGATCGTGTCGTCCTTCGGCTCCCGAATATTCCGGAGTTCTACGTTGCGGCTCTGGGAGCTGCAAAGAACGGCTCGATCTTTGTGCCGACCAGCACTCAGTTTCGGCCGAGAGAACTTGAGTATCGGCTGCGCGATTGCGAGGCAAGAGCCATCGTGGTGACCACCGGATTGCTGGCCGCGGTGGAAGAGGTCGCTTCGCGGTGTCCGGCACTTCAGCGGATCATCGTTGTCCCCTATCCCGAAGGGGCAGGGGGCGCTGCGTGCTATGAGACTTATGCATCGATGATTGACGGCTCGCTGGCAGGTCGGCGAGTGTGGTCTCCGGCACAGACCCGCCACGACGATCCCGCTTTCATAGGTTACACGTCGGGAACGACAGGGGACCCGAAGGGTGCGTTGCACATGCAGCGCTACCCAAGAGCCTATGAAGGGCAGGGGAGGTTCTGGCATGACTACCGCGATTCGGACATCGTGGCTTGTCCTTCGGAGCTTGGCTGGCTGCTCCCGCTGGCCACGACTTTCCTGTATGCGCTGTCGCGAGGCATGACCGTGGTCCTGTACGACGCGATGGGAAGACCTTTTTCAGCTCGCCAGTGGTTCCGAATGTTTGAAAAGTACCGTATCAGCAACTTCACGGCGACGCCGACCGCCTACCGTTTGCTGCTGTCCGAGGGCGATCTGTCGAAGCGATTCGATCTGTCAGCCTGGCGGCACGGCGTGAGTTGCGGGGAACCGTTGCCGGCAGACACTCTGGCGAGGGCTCGCGAGAGTTTTCGCGTCACGCTCCTCGACGGACTCGGCACGACCGAGTGTCCGGTCTATTGCTGCAACGAACTCGAGCGACCGATTCGTCCCGGCAGTTGCGGCAAATCCTCGGCCGGCGTCACCGTGGCGGTGATGGACGAGAATCTCCAGCCCGTGCATGATGAAACCGACGGGATCATGTGCGTGCGACGCGACTGTCATCCGGGCATCATGCGGGGTTACTGGAACAAACCGGAACGGACGGCTGAAGTGTTTCGTGACGCCTGGTATTTCACGCGAGATCTCGTTTGCCGCGATCAAGACGGATACCACTGGTTCCGGTCGCGCGCGGACGACATGATCAAGTCGGGGGGGTATTTGATATCGCCGCTGGAAATCGAGCAATGTGTCTGCAGCCACCCGGCGGTTGCGGAAGCGGCTGCGATTGCCTGGGGAGATCCGTTGCGGGGCAATCGCGTAAAGGCATTTGTCGTATTGCGCGGCGAGTTAGCGGCGGCTCCGGGTCTTGATGATGAAATCCGCAACTTCGTCAGGGAGAGACTCGCTCCGTACAAGTGCCCGCGCGAGATCGAGTTTGTGGCTTCGCTGCCCCGGACCACCTCGGGCAAGATCCGACGAATCGAATTGAGGAACCGCTGAGCCAAGAGCAAGAAGCCGGACGCCCGATGCCTGGCAGCGGAGACCGGAGAGTGAATTGAGCAGTGTTTCATCCGTGCAAATCCATGACCTTCTCTCTTCCGGATTCCAGCCTCCAGACTTTCTTGCACGAGGGCTGACAGCCCTGCGGCACACCGCACCCTTGTTCCCGCGATACTGATGCAGAGGCCAATCATGGAAAATGAAACTCACGAAGACGCACAATCCGGCGGAGAATTGCTGCGCAACTGGCTGGTGCAGGCCGCCGAAGCGGGAGCATCGGATCTGCATATCGTCGCGGGCCATCCTCCCGTTCTGCGATTGCACGGGGATTTGCAGGAGTTGACAAGTCATCCTCTGGACGGCGATCAGGTGCACTCGCTGTTGTCGCCGCTGTGTCCGGTTCATGCACAGGAGCGGTTCCGCATCGACAAGAATGTGGATTTTGCGCTGGAGATTCCCACGTCCCTGGGCAAGCAGCGTTACCGTGCAAACTACTTTGTCAGCGGCCAGTTGTCGGGGGCCTGTTTCCGCGTGATTCCCTCGATGATTCCGGATTTTTCCTGGGCGGGATTTCCCGCTGACCTTGCGCGAAAGCTGGCGCATTTCCGCAATGGTCTGGTGCTGATTTCCGGGGTTGCCGGTTCCGGGAAGACGACAACGCTGGGGATGATCATCCAGTTGCTGAACCAGGAAGGCGGCTACCGCATCATCACGGTCGAGGAGCCGGTCGAATACGTTTTCCCCAAGACGCCGGGTTCGCTGGTCACTCAGCGCGAGGTCGGGCTTGATGTGCATACGTTTGCGGACGGATTGAAGTACGCACTGCGCCAGGACCCCGACGTAATTCTGGCCGGCGAGATCCGCGATCATGAGACGGCGCAGATGGCTCTGAGTGCCGCGGAGACGGGGCATCTCGTCTTCTCGACATTGCATACGCGTGATGCCAAGGGTGCGATCTCGCGCTATGCGGACCTGTTCCCGCAGGAGGCGCAGCGTGAGATCCGCTCCCAGTTGTCGCTGAGTCTGCGTGCCGTCATCAGCCAGCACCTGTTGCCCAGTGCTCACAAGGGCGACAAGCGGGTGCTGGCTCTGGAGGTGATGTTCAACAACTCGCCGATCGCGAGCGCAATACGATTCGGCAAAATCGAGTCAATCGACAACAACATTCTCACGGGTCGGGCCGAGGGCATGATCACGCTTGACGATTCGATCCGGCGGCTGCTGAAAGAGAACCGTATCAGCCGCGAGACGGCCGAGCGTTACATCAGTTCGCCGGAGCGGCTTTGAGGCCGCCTGCGCAAGCCGAACGGTTGTTGTCGAAACTGGTTTGAGGTCCGGAACTCGGCAGCAGCATGCGGGTGAGTTGATATTGTCGGGGATTGAGCGGCTCGCGCGGAAGGCGATCTTCCCGCTTGCGTTTACCCGCAGCACGCTCCATAACATCGGTCATTGGGCTCAACGTCGGGCGATGTCCGGCTCGGATTGACACGTGACAACCTGGGCAACGGCGCGGAGAAGTCTGAGATGTCGAGACGGATGGACGGGGACTGTGGCAAGCTGTCGTTCGCTGCGATGTTAGTTTTAACGGCGGTCGCAGTGCCTGCGGCGCTGTCGGCGGGCGAACCGCCCGTCGGACAACCGATTCGAGGCGAGATGGTTCTCCGGCGCGCCGATCATCCGTGGATGTCTCAGCAGATCGAAGAGCCTTGCATTCTCCCTAATCCGAAGGTGCCGGGGCGCCTTGTGATGTTCTATTCGGCGGTGCCATCCTCAAACCGCGTCTTGGCGGCCGTGGGCAAAGCCTGGGCCGATGCGAGTGATCCGTTCCACTGGCACCAGGACGAGGCGAACCCGGTTTTCGGGCCGAGCGCCAAGGGATGGGACTCAACGACCATCCGGCTCGACACGGTGCTCTACATTCCGGAAGAGGACGCGTACTACATCTACTACTCCGGGACCGTGGGGACGGTGCAGGACCGTATCGGGTTGGCGATCTGTCCCGCCGGCAAGGACGGCTACTCGGAGGTGACGCAGTCCTCGATCGTGCGATATGGAACTGCGCCGGTTCTTGCTCCGGAGCCGGCCGCTCCGTTTCACGAAGAGATGGCTTCCCAGGCAGCCGTAATGCGTGAATGGAATGCCGGCGCAAAATGCTGGAACTGGTACATGTACTACTCGTATCGGGGCAAGGACGGGGTGCTGCCGGGCATTCGTGTGGCAACTTCAATCGACGGCAAGTCATGGACGCGTCACTTCAACGAAGGCGATCCGCGAGGCATGGGGCAGATTTTCGAGTCGAAGCCCAACGCTTACTACGAATGGCACCAGGTGTTCAAGAAGGGCGAGACGTACGTGCTGTGCATCGAGGTTGGCGTGGATCACGGAGCGAGGTGGCGGCCTGTGCTCGCAGTCAGTCAGGATCCGCTGCGGGGCTGGAAACAGTTGGACGTCGACACGATGCTGCAGACGCAGTGGCAGGGACTTTATGACGACCGCACTTTGTATCACGTCGCGACGCCGGCGTTGTATGAAATCGGCGGAAAGTGGTACCTGTTCGTTCAGGCATGCGGCAGGCCGGGCAACGACAACTACATCGACGGCGGTTGGGAGATGTGGGGGGTGGCCTGCGACCGCCTGATCCCGACCCTTCCGGGACACGCGGATCTCTGGATTCCAGGCTTGAAGACATCGGGGAGTGACCGCCCGAAGCCCGAGGGATCCGATGGCAAGGGCAAGCAGTAATCGCATGGCCGCGGCTCGAACTGCAACGCTTGCCGGATGTCGCAGCCAAGACAATTTGAATGGCACTTCACAAAGCACGGCAACATCGGCCACGGAGAGCAGCCATGAAGTTCAGCACTCGTGTGACGATCACAACCACCTTATTGGGCGTACTTGTCTCGGCGGCAGGGTCAGTGTGCGCGCAGGATCGGCCCGCGAAGAAGCTGATCGAGTACGGCTGGGACGTTCCGTTTCCTGATCAGGTCCGGAAAGAAATCGCCAACATGGAGAAACGCCCTTTCGATGGCGTGATCTTCCGGTTGCGTGAATGGAACCATGCCTTCGATCCGCGTCCCTGGGACGAAGCTCAGCTGAAGCCGCAAATGGATGATCTGGCGGCAATCGAGTGGAAATCGTTTACCGACAACTTTTTGTGTCTCTACGCGGCCAACAACTGGAAGATGGACTGGTTCAACGAGGAGCAGTGGAAAGGGATCACCGGCAATCTGAGATTGAGCGCGCGGGCGGCGAAGATCGGCCACTGCGTCGGCATCGTGTTCGATCCGGAACCTTATGGCGACAATCCGTGGGCCTACACTGCAGACAACAACGCCCACACCTTCGCCGAGGTCGAAGCCCAGGTGCGCGAGCGGGGCTTTCAGTTCATGACGGCGATCCAGACCGAGTTGCCCAACGCGAGGCTGCTGACGTTCTTTCACCAGAGTCTGTTTGGATCCTTGGCGGAAATTCCCGATTCGCAGGAGCGGCAGAAGCGGTTATCGAAGGAGTCGTGGGCGCTGCTTTCGGCTTTCTGGAACGGTGCGTTGGATGCTGCGGCACCGAGCGTGAGGATCATTGACGGCTACGAGATGTCTTACTACTTCACGAAACCTGAGCAGTTTTTTCAGGCGTATCACACGATCAGACAGCGTTCGCTGAGTTTCGTTCCTGCGGAGTTGCGAGCGAAGCACGCGACCACGGTTCAAGCCGGGATGGCACTCTACATGGACCAGACGCTGGCCCTGCGACAGCCGCCGGAAGACTATCTGAGTTTCTACCTGAGCGCGGAGGATCGGCTGCGGTGGTTTGAAGCCAATGTGTACTTTGCATTGAAGACCACGGACGAGTACGTCTGGTGCTACAGCGAGCGGCTGAATTGGTGGCAGAATCAGGTCCCCGACGGCGCCGAGCAGGCGATCCGTTCCGCCCGCAAGAAAATTGCCGACGGCCAACCGCTTGGCTTCAGCATCACCGACATCATCGCCGCCGGCGAGAAGTTGAAATCCGAGAAGCACTGACCCCCGCCCCCCAATCCGTGCCAGGCACAGTTCGCCAGACTTCTGCGCAAAACAGAAACACTGCGCGCTCTGGAGGCTTTACCGCCGTGGAAATCCCCATCAAAGCCAGCCAGGCATACTCTTGTGGTAAAATGCGTCGACTTGGCAGAATCCACCAGAATCAAAGTCTGCCTGGCATGGTTTCGAGCGTGACCAGAAATCGCTGGCAAGATGCGCAAACGGGGCAGAAATCAAATTCGCTGGCGACTCAGGCCCTCAGACTGGATTAGAGAGATTCCGAAAATCCTTTGGCTGTTTTGAGGGGTGACGCCCGCATTTCGCGCTTTGATTGGTAGCGGAGCAAGGAGTAACTCTGATGCCACTCAAACGCACCAGGCGGGGTGTTCAAGGCAGACCCCGTAGAAATGTCATCGATGACAGCAAGGTGGGCGTCTATCACGTGTGGGTCAGATGCGTCCGCCAAGCCTATCTGTGCGGAACAGATCCGGATACTGGCCAGGATTTTGAACATCGCAAGGCATGGCTCTTCGAGCGGCTTGAACACCTCGCTCGTATCTTCGCTATCGACGCGTGTGTCTGGGCAATTCTCGGAAGTCATTACCATCTGATCCTGCGTAACCGCCCAGATCTGGTATCGTCCTGGTCCGACGAAGAAGTCGTCCGACGGTGGTGGATGCTGTGCCCCGAACGCAAGGACGATGAAGGCCGGGCGCTCGAACCGACGGATCTCGAGATTCGCTCGATCCTCGCGTATCCCCAAAAAGTCGCAGAGTACCGCAGACGGCTGGGTAGCGTATCGTGCTTTATGAAGTACATCAACGAGTGGTTCGCACGGCGAGCGAACAAAGAGGACGGCGCTCGAGGGCACTTCTGGGAAGAGCGTTTTCGGGCGAGAAATCTGCTTGATGAAGGCGCTATTCTGGCCTGCAGCATTTACATTGACCTGAACGAAATTCGAGCTGAATTGGCGGCCACTCCCGAAGACTCCCCCAATACGTCGGCATATCGGCGCATTCTGGCCCGTGTGCTCCGCGAGGCTCGAGCCCTGGAAGATGGAACGGCATCCCTGGGCGACTTCACGGACTACGATCCCGATGATCCGGACTTCTGGATGTGCCCCGTCAACGAGCTTGACCGAGCGCCGCTGCTCGCACCTGTGACCGCTCAAACGAACAGCGTTGAGAACAGCGACACGCCCATCCTCACTGAGCCTACAGCTTGCCCGGCAGTGAAGCCTTGGCGTCATGGGTTCTTGCCTGTGACCGCGGACCAGTATCTGGAACTGCTTGATTGGACCGGACGGCAACTCGCCGCGGGCAAACGAGGTCACATTGATGTGGCATACCCGCCAATTCTCGAACGCATCGGCTTGCGGCCCGGTGCGTGGCTCGACATGATCTCGGAATTCGAGACTTGGTTTCACGGAGCCGTTGGCCGTGTTGAAGGCATGGTTGACCAAGCTGCTCGGACGGGGCGAAATTGGATCCAAGGGGTTCGGCGTTGTCGTGACGCGTTTACCTGACGCCAACCGATGAAGTGACCGTCGAATCGACCATGCGTTCATGCGATCCCTGCCGCCGGGTAATCCTTTAGCGGCACTACGATTCCTGCACTTTCTGTGTGCCCCTTCTCACGTGCGCCCCCCGATTTCCGGCGCATTCACCAAGTCTCGCGGCGTTCGGCGGCGATACCCCAGACCTCCCAGAGTACGCCTCGACGCAAGACCCCGGCGATTGATGCCTGGCAAGGATTGGAGGCAAGCTGCCAACCCGAGCGCGCAACGATAACACTAACGCTTAGTTGGCAGGGCGAACGGCGAACTTACCCACCCAGACTACCCAATATCCAACTCAACCCAAGTCCCCGGCGATCGATGCCTGGCATGTTTTGCGTGGCATGTTTTGCGGGGGTCAGGCGATGGGGCCGAAGTGCGGGCCCCATTTTTGGGCGAGCGATTGGCCGAGCTTCGTGAGTTGGCTCCGCTCGTCGTCGGACAGCGGAGTGAACCTCTTGACCAGTTCAACGTTCTGGCGAAGCTGCTCCACGTTGTGGACGCCCAGATTCGCCGTCGCCACGCCAGGTTCGCTGAGCGCGTAGCGAACGGCCATCGCAAGATGCTCGACGTCCATCTCCGACGGCGACTGTGGGTTCTCGTACGACCCGGTGCTCTTCCGTGCTCCGCCAAACACCTTCATCGCCACAATACCCACATCGTGCTTGCGAGCGACCGGCAACACTTTTTCCTCAAAGGCATAGGTGTACCGATCCACAAAATTAACCAGCGTCAGCGACACATCCACTTCGCCCGTCTCGAGCAGTGGGATAAAACGCCCCGGACGATTGTGACCCGAAATGCCCAGGAAACGGAACTTGCCGGCCTTCTTCTGCTTCAACAGCCAACTGAATACTCCGTCGTCCTGCATGGCCTTCTCGACGTCATGATCCCCCGCACTGTGGTAATAGACCAAGTCCACCCAGTCCGTCTTCAGCAACTTGAACGAACTCGTGAGCGACTTCTCCGCCTCGGCGACGGTATCGGCAAGCACCTTCGTGGAGAGAAAAACGTCCTTACGCCGGGACCCGAGCGCCATTCCCACGGCTTCCTCGGATTTGACGTAGGCAGGCGCAGTATCCACCGCGGTAATGCCAAGATCCAATGCTTCACTCACGATTCGCGCAATGTCTGTCTGCGGTATCTTCGGACAAAGTCCGCATGGCGCCGTGCCCAGAGTCATCACGGTAATTGGCACTTTTGTGCGCCCGAGAACTCTTGTCGCCAGCGGCCCTCCGACCGTTGCCTCGGCCGCGCTCGACCGACCTCCCGCCAACAAGCCTCCCGCCAACAGGCTGCTTCCGCACACAAAAGTCCGGCGGGACAGATTCGAGGAATGGTCATGCGACACGTCGGATACCTCCAAAGAACTGATTTGTTGTCGAAGAGAAATACCGAATAAATCACCAAACCGCGCTGAGCAGCCGACCAAAATCCCGAGCCGCGAAAATTCTCGAAACGGCACAGGCCACCGAGCCATTCGCCCTCTATTCTGGACATCGCCAAGACCGGCCGCAAGCCTCTCCCGGATCGAAGGAGCCGGGAGTCCGGAGCAGGCGGACGGAAAAAGTCCAAGGATCGGCAGGGATAACACTCGGGTCACGACAAACCCGACTCCGGTCTCCGCCGCCCGAGCTTACGCCCGGCGTAGCGAAGCCACTTCGTGCGCACTCGGTGGAACGTGGACCGCCATGGATCTTACAGCTACACTCGGCGGCGGAAACCGATTACGCTGAGCCACCAATCGACCGCCTGCCACGGACGGTCTCAATCTCCGGGAGTTGCCCCGCCATGACGCGATACCGAACTCAAATACGCGCTGCGGCCGCTGTCGCCGCAACCGCGATCGCACTGCTCTGCCACGGCCCGTCGCACGCAAAGTGGATCTGGATCGAAGGCGAGAAGCCGGAAAAATCCAGCATGAACCGCCATCCCTGGTGGTACGATCAGGTCAAGAAAGAACAGCTTTCCGCCGGGGATTTCATCAGCAATTTCGACAAGGACAAGGCCGGCGAAGCCACCTATCGCTTCATGTCGCCGTCGGCCGGCGATTACGAATTCTGGGTCCGCGCCAACCCGATCCAGTCACGAATGTCCTACAAATTGAACGCGGCGGCCTGGACCGCGATCGAATTCGGCGCGAGTCAAATCGACAGTACCAACATCGCCGCCGACAACAAGCCCGACCTTCGCTTCGTCGCGTGGATCAAAGTCGGCAAAATCCCGTTGAAAGCCGGCAGCAACGAGATCAGTTTCCGCATGGACAGCGAGAACAGCCACCACGGCTACCTTGACTGCTTCGTGATGACCGACGAGCCCTTCCAACCGCGGGGCGTTCTCAAACCCGACCAGATCGCGGAAGCCACCAACCGGATTGCCGCGGCAAACAAGGGTTGGTTTCCGTTTGCTCCGGGCCCGGACAAGTTCTCCGAAACCAGCGGCTTCGATCTTCGCTCGCTCAACGAGAACGTTGCGGGCGAAAACGGATACATCGCCACGCAGGGACCGCACTTCGTGCATTCGAAATCGGGTCGCCCCCTGCGGTTCTGGGCCGTGAACGGACCGCCGCAGGACCTCAAAGACCGCGGCGAACTGCGACAGCTGGCCAAGTGCCTCGCCAAACACGGCGTTAATCTCGTACGGGTGCACGGCGGCTACTTCGACGCAAATGGTGAAGTCAAGTTGGACGCAGTCCGCCACGCCATCGATGTGGTCGAGTCCATGAAATCCGAAGGGATCTATACGCATTTCTCCATCTACTTTCCGCTGTGGCTGCAGCCCAAGCCCGGCACTCCCTGGCTGCAGGGCTACGACGGCAGCAAGCACCCGTTCGCTGCGCTCTACTTCAACAAGGACTTCCAGGAGAAGTACCGCACGTGGTGGAAAGCACTGCTGCTGACACCCAGCCCGACCACGGGCAAGCCGCTGATTGACGAGCCGGCCGTCGCAGGCCTGGAGATCATCAACGAGGACTCGTACCTGTTCTGGACATTCTCCGCCGACAACATCCCTGCACCCCAGATGCAAATGCTCGAGTCGCAGTTTGCCGACTGGGCCAAGCAGAAGTACGGGTCGCTCCAGTCCGCGCTGCAGAAATGGGAGGGGCTCAAAGTCCAGGGTGACGATCCCGACCACAACCGCCTCGGCTTCCGCCCCCTCTGGAACGTCTTCAGCGAACGGCGGGAACGCGACAAAGACACGGTTCGGTTTCTGGTGCAGAGCCAGCGACGATTCTATGAGGACACCTACCGGTTCCTGCGAGAAACCGGGTTTCGCGGCGTCATCACCGCCTCGAACTGGACAACCGCCAACCCGGCTATCCTCGGGCCGCTGGAAAAATACAGCTACACGGCGTGCGACTTCATCGACCGCCACGGCTACTTCGGGTGCAACGCACGCGGCGACTCATCGGAATGGTCGGTTCGGGATGGACACACCTACAGCGACCGGAGCGCACTGCGATTCGATCCCGAGGAACCCGGAAAACCGCGATCATTCGTGCATCCGGTCATGGACACGCTCTACGACGGGAAGCCCTCCATGATCTCGGAAACCACCTTCTGCCGCCCGAATCGTTTTCGCTCCGAGGCCCCTTTGTTTTATGCGGCCTACGGCGCGCTGCAGGATACCGGCGGCATCGTGCATTTCGCGTTGGACAGTTCAACCTGGACTGTGAAACCGGGGTTCTTCATGCAGCCATGGACCTTCATGTCGCCCGCAATGATGGGCCAGTCGCCGGCCGCCGCGTTGATCTTCCGCAAAGGAATGGTCCCCTTCGGCGATACGCTGGTCGATCTGAACCTCAAACTCGACGACATCTTCAATCTCCAGGGCACGCCCCTTCCCCAGGAAGCCGCATTCGACGAACTGCGGCTGAAAGATGTTCCCGCCGGCACGGAACTCAAGCCCGGAAACGTCATTGACCCGCTCGTGCATTTCGCCGGAAGGACGAGCGTCCGGTTTTCGCGTGACGGCAGTCCTCCTCAACTGAAGGACCTGCGGAAACTCATTGACCGCGAACATTCCACCGTCTCCAGCAGCACCGGCCACCTGAAACTCGACTTCGGCAAAGGACTTCTCACCATCAACGCCCGAATGGCGCAGGGAATCAGCGGCGCTCTCGGCGAAGCAGGCAAGGCCGCATTGGGCGACATCGAAATATCGTCAACCATGCCGCTCGGCCACATCGTTCTCGTCAGCCTCGACGGACAACCGCTTAACTCGTCCAAGAAGATGCTGCTGCAGGTCATGTCCGAGGAAAAGAGCACGGATTTTCAGACCGAGCCCGTATCCGCGGGCGTGCACCGTATAAAGAGCATCGGCCAGGATCCCTGGCTGGTAAAGGAGTTCAGCGGAGAAGTGCAGTTCCGAAGAGCAGATGCCGGCGGACTCAAAATCACCGCGCTCGATTTCAATGGCTATCCCAAACAGGAACTCCCGGCCGGCGCGATTCTCAAACTCCTGCCGACCACGCTGTACTATCTCATTCAATCGCCGTAGAAGATCGTCACGCGTCGTAAAAGATGCTTGCCGCAAGCGAGCGACTGAGCGAGAATCACCCTGCGTTCCCGCATCTGACAACGGTCCCCGCAGTTTTCCGTATCCCCGCCAACCGTACAGGAGCCCACCATGCACCATCAAGCCAATCGTCGCCAGTTCCTGCGCGCTTCAGCCGTCGTCCTCGTATCGGGACCGTTTGTTTCACGGCGGGTGCTGGCTGAGTCGAAATCCGCAAATGAACGCTTGAACCTCGCGATTGTCGGCGCGGCCAACAAAGGCTGGCACAACGTCGAACAGCTTACCTCCGAAAACATGGTCGCGCTGTGTGACGTTGACTCGAATTACCTGGCCCAAGCCGCGACCGTGTACCCGAAAGCCACGCAATACCGCGACTACCGCAAGATGCTCGAAGCCGAGCAATCGAAGATCGACGCCGTCGTGGTCTCGACCGCCGATCACGTGCACGCGCCGGCAACCGCCGCCGCGCTCGACCTCGGCAAGCACGTCTACTGCGAAAAACCGCTTACCCATACGGTGAAAGAAGCACGAGTTGTTGCGGAGCTGGCAAAACGCAAGCGACTTGCAACCCAGATGGGTACCCAGATCCACGCGGGCACAAACTACCGGCGAGTCGTCGAGATCGTGCGCAGCGGTGTGCTGGGCAAGATCACGGAGGTCTACACATGGTGCAATAAAGGTTGGAGCAACGGCAAATTTGAAGCGTGGGACAAGCCGGTTCCCGCGAATCTCGACTGGGACCTGTGGCTGGGCCCGGCCAAACAGCGGCCCTATTCGCCCAATATCCATCCGGCCAACTGGCGCAGATTCTGGGAGTACGGTTCCGGCACATTCGGCGACATGGCCTGCCACATCATGGACCTGCCATTCTGGGCGCTCGAATTGCGCCATCCATCCGCCGTGACCTGCGAGGGCCCGGAAGTCGATCCGGTCGGCACTCCCGGTTGGGTCAAGGCAACGTACGAATTCGCTCCGTCCGGCGGCAAGAGCGGGATTACGCTCTACTGGTCCGATGGCGGGGCGCATTTCGACACGGTCAGCAAATCGAATGACTACGACGGCAAGCCGCTGAGCGACTGGGGCCTCGGAGTCCTGTTCGTCGGCGAAAAGGGCAAGCTCGCCGCAGACTACGGCCGGTGGCAGTTGCTGCCCCAAGACGCATTTTCCGGCTTCAAGGCACCGGATCCGACCATCCCCGACTCGATCGGCCACTGGGCCGAATGGACCCAGGCCTGCAAGACCGGATCGCCCACGCTGTGCAATTTCGATTACTCCGGGGCGCTTTCAGAGGCCGTGCTGCTGGGTACCGTCGCCTTTCGAGCGAAACAACGACTGGAATGGGACGCACAGCAGTTGAAGGCAAAGAACTGCGATGCGGCCGACCAGTTCATCACAAAGGAATACCGAGCCGGATTCGGCGTCGTAGGAATCAGTTGACAGCCTCGGCAATGCACATGGTTGCATCATTGCACGGCACTCCCCAACCGGAATATTACTCATGAACCTTCGAATTTCAGCTTGCTCGTTGCTCGCGAGTTTCATCGTCACCGGTGGAATCGTCGGCCGGACTATCGGCGCGGACGTGGACGGCTCCGACGTGAAACGGCTAATGGAAACGGTCAAGCCGCATCCTCGATTGTTCTTCACCGAAGAGACCGCAAAGCTGCTGCCTGAGAGGATCGCGCGGGACGCTCAGTGCCAACAGATCTGGGAGGGTGTGCGACTTTCCGCGGAACACATGCTGTCCGAGCCGCCCGTGAAATACCAGAAAGAAGGCAGGCGTCTGCTCGGCCGCTCGCGCGAGGCCCTGAAGCGGATCACCCACCTGTCGATGGCAGCTCGTATCTCGGGCGACGACCGATTCGTCGCTCGGGCAGTCAAGGAAATGCAGGCCGCGGCGGACATGCCTGACTGGAACCCGTCGCATTTTCTCGACACGGCCGAGATGACGCTGGCCGTGGCCATCGGCTACGACTGGCTCTACGCCAGACTCACCCCGGAAAACCGTGCGGCATTCCGGGCCGCGATCGAGACGAAGGGCCTCGGTCCGTATCTGAATCGAAAAAAGCCGCTGGGCTGGGAACAGGGCGGCAACAACTGGAATCAGGTCTGCCACGCCGGCATGGCAGCCGGAGCGCTGGCGCTGCTCGAAGACGACCGGCCCCGCGCTGCCGAAGTCGTCTCACGCGCGGTGCGGGGCCTGCCGTACGCGATGAAGGTATACGCGCCGGATGGCACCTACCCGGAGGGCCCGGGTTACTGGAATTACGGCACGACCTTTAACGTCGCGCTGATCTCAATGCTCGAATCCGCCCTGGGAACGGACTTCGGCCTGTCACAGCGTCCTGGCTTTCTGAAAACGGGCGATTTTCCGCTGCATATGACGGGCCAGACGGTCAAGTACTACAACTTCAGCGATTGCGGCGCGGGCATCTCCTTTTCGCCGGCCATGACCTGGTTTGCCAGCCGGACGCACCGCCCCGAACTGCTCTGGTTCGAAGAAGGACTGCTGCAGAACGAACTGAAGGAAATCCGAGACAGCAAGGGCAGGAACCAGGCCGACCGCTTCTTCCCGCTCGTCCTCCTGTGGGAAGAACCGGGCATGAAGCGGACCGAACCTGCGGCCCGCAATTGGTATGGGCAAGGCCCCAATCCACTGGTCGTGTTCCGCGCGTCCTGGTCCGACCCGAACGCCCTGTATCTGGCGATCAAAGCCGGCAGTCCCGGAGCCAGTCACGCGCACATGGATATCGGCTCGTTCATCCTCGAATCCGACGGGATCCGCTGGTCGCTCGATCTGGGATCACAAGGCTACAACGAAATGGAACAGCGCGGCCTGGATATCTGGAACAGCCGACCGGGGTCCGATCGGTGGCGGATCTTCCGTTATCACAACCGTGCCCACAGCACGCTGATGGTTGACGATCAGGAGCAGGTCGTGAAGAGCAACGCGGCCTTTTCCGACGTCTCTCTCGAACCCCAGCGACGCTACGCGACCGTTGATCTTTCAGAAACCTACCGAGGACAACTGGGACGTGCGGTGCGTCGCTTTACCGTCGAATCGGACGACTCGGTGCTGATCGAAGATCAGCTCGAAGGAGGATCGAAGGCCGCGTCGGTTCGATGGGCCATGGTCACCCCGGCGTCCCTGCTGGCGGACGGCGATAACCGGGCCTGGCTCCAGAAGAACGGCAAGCGACTGCGGCTCGAGGTGCTTTCGCCGGGCAACGCCAAGATCACGTCCTGGGTCGCCGACCCGCCGCCTCACGATTACGACGAGCGGAACCCGGGAGTAACGATCGTGGGATTCACAGCGGCAGTAGACGCCGGCGAGAAAGCAACTCTGACGGTTCGTCTTTCGCGCGGCGGTCGCTGAGCATCACGTGGTGGGCACCGTCGCGGATGACCCGGTCTTCACCGCGGCGCGTCGGCTGCCCGCACTGGAAAGCACGGGGAAAAACGCAGCTCAGGATTCTTCTGAACTGTCTGAACTGGGCGCCGACCGCTGCTTTTCCATGATCACTCGATTGCCGCGTTCATTGAAGTCCACAACGGACATGAACGTCCGCATCAGCATCAAGCCCCGCCCCGATGGCAACTCAAGGTTCTCTTCCAGCGTCGGGTCGGGAACCTCTTCGGGGTTGAATCCCTGACCCTCGTCCTCCACCGAGATGTGCAGTCGGTCGGCGGACAGCTTGTAGATGACGTGCACCGACTTTTCGGGATCGCGCTGATTGCCGTGTTTGATCGCATTCATCAAGGCCTCTTCGACGGCCAGATGAATGCCAAACGTGTCTTCCTCAGCCCATTGGTTCTTGCCCAATGATGCCAGTAATTCGTCGAGAACTCTGCGAGCCTCGCCGGTGTCGCTGGAAATCTTCTCGTCGGTTGTGCAAATCCAGTCTTCTGACATGTCTCGGTGGACTGCTTTCCAATCAAAGCGTGACAAATCCTGGACAAGTGTTACACGCCGGCACTTCCCCACCGCGCGAGAAACTGGTTGTCAATTCAGGCCGGCGAGAAATGCTGACGCCGCACACGACACAGCGACAAATCGTGACGATTGTCTCAGGCACCCTTCTTTACCACAATGGCAGCCGCTCTTCAAACCGGAGGCGGATATCGCCATGATACCTGCCCGGCAAGCCCCCTCCTGTCTGCCAGCTCAGAACGCTTCCAATGCCTCTTTTTCATCGTCTCGGATATCGAACACTTCGTGCAACCGAGTAATCACGAAAACTTCGTAGATCTCGGGCCGCAGGTTGCTCAGCTTCAGCTTTCCGCCCGCTCGCTTTACCTTGCGGTCCAAAATGATGAGCTTGTTCAATGCAGCGCTCGAGAGAAACTGCACGCCCGCGAAGTTCAGCAGAAGATTCTTGCGGTTTTCCTGTTCGACAAGGCCGAACAGCTCCCCGCCTAATTCCTCGATGTTGGTCACATCGAGAATCCGGCGGTCCGTAAAACGGACCACCGTGACATCGCTGACCTCAGAAACCTCCAGTCGCCTGTGTTCGGGCATGGCGCAGGTTTCTCCTTCCGCCGCCTTGTTCCCACATCCCAAATATTCACGCAAGCCATGATATACGAAGAGGTTTACGTGTCAACGGTACAGCGGCCCAGCGGCCGCAACCGACAGCTATCGCGAGGCTTTCCTCACTAGGAAAACCTCCATGCGAAGTCCGACTCACCGCGAGGCCCCAACTGCGGGAGGGGTATCGGTGGATTGGGGGCGCAACAGAACACTTCGTTTCGAAGAACACATGCAAGTTGTGCAATGTCCACGGGTAGCCGGCGGCACCCTTGCCTTGGGATCGCGGCTTAGCCGCCCGGCTTCTTCATGGCGAAGCTCTGAAGTACAAGCACGGCACCGATCGAAATCAATGAAAACCCGAGCCAGCGTGGCGGCTCAACCTGCCGTCTGGCTTCCGGCGTGGGCTGTCCGGTCATGCCCCACACGGCCATCACCGGCTGAGGTGCCGGAGACTCAGCCAGATGCAGCTGATCGACAACAAACCGAGTCGAATGCTCCGTCAGGGTGAACGACTTTACGGCCCTCAACTGAATGCCGAGGAACATCACAACCAACCCAATCGTCATGTAGTGATTGCGGTTCAGTTCCATAGGACTCGCGCCTCAAATATTGCCAACAGGCCGGAGGTCAACACACGGCGCAGCCCGCTCCGTGGCTGTCTCCGCCCCCATCGGCCCGCATCCGTGCGCAACGCCGAGCCTCTGCTGTCGCTATATCGAACTCAAACGATGCGAGTCTTGACGCGACGAGCCGGACTGCGGTTCTTGACATGAAAGCCGGAAATACGAAGAAATTGGACAGTGCCGGTCCTTCCAGCCAAGCCGTGGCCTGCCGCTGCCGATTCATTATCTATCGGGCGAGATAATCCCGAAACGGGCCTTGAACCGCCACCCGAAAGAGTGGTCGCAAACCAACAGCATTTTCGATTCCGTCGAAGTCTCGCGAAATGGCGACAGATCGACGCCGAAAAGGTATTTCACTTTAAAGACGCCTTGTTCGTCCATAGAATTGCACGCCACGTGGTTACTGCGACGCAGGCGTTCCCAATCCGAGACGCCGGCGTACTCAGACTGCGGCAAGCGAGCGGCAGTCAATGCCCCGGTCGAACACTTCGATACCCATTCGGTCATAAGGAGTCCCATCCTTGTCAAACGGCACGCAGCCACCCGCGAGGCTCGTCGAGACACTGATCGATCGCTGCCGCGAAAGGAAATGGTCCACCAAGATCGCGGATTCGATGGGCGCCCAATTGACGGGTTGCGAGTTGTTGGCCCGGTCGCTCGTGCTGCGCCGCCTGTTGCGCCGGCACGTTCTGGCCGAAGGCGAACAGTACATCGGCGTTCTGCTGCCGCCGTCGGTGGGCGGTGTGGTAGCCAATACGGCTATCGCTCTGGATCGCCGAGTCTCGGTGAACCTGAATTACACCTCGAGCCCCGCGGCCATCAACGATTGCATTCGCCAGTCGGGAGTCCGGCATGTTCTGACCAGTCGCCGCTTCCTCGAGAAGATGGATCTGCGAGTGGATGCGGAAATGGTGATGCTCGAGGATTTCCGCGACCGGGCCCGTTGGAGCGACAAGGCCATCGGTGCCGCGCAGGCATATGCCTGGCCCGCACGGTTGTTATGCCGCTCACTCGGAACCGGCAAGACTCGCAATGACGATGTGCTGACGGTGATCTTCACATCCGGCTCAACAGGAGAAGCGAAAGGCGTGATGCTCACGCACGGCAATATCGCCCACAACGTGCAGGGCGTCCGCGAGGCGATTCAACTCACGTCGCGCGATGTCTTGCTCGGCGTTTTGCCTTTCTTTCATTCGTTCGGCTACACGGTCACCCTCTGGGCCGTGCTGACGATCGATGTCAAAGGTGCCTATCACTTCAACCCGCTGGATGCGAAGCAAGTGGGAAAACTGTGTCGGGAAAACGGTGGCACGCTGCTGCTGGCCGCACCGACATTCCTCCGCACGTATGCGCGTCGCTGCGATCCGGAGGACTTCCGGTCGCTGGAGGTGGTCGTGACGGGGGCCGAGAAACTTCCGAACGATATCAGCGAGGCGTTTGAGTCGAAATTCGGAATCCGGCCCGACGAGGGTTATGGCACCACGGAACTGTCGCCCGTGGTGTCCGTCAACCTTCCCGCGAGGAAAACGCAGAGCGGCATACGTCAGGGGGCCAAGGTCGGAACGGTCGGGCGGCCGCTCCGGGAAGTGCAGGCCCGAATCGTTGATCTGGATACGGGCAAAGTTCTCGGACCGGGAGTTCCCGGCATGCTTCAGATCAAGGGCCCCAACGTCATGAAGGGTTATCTCGGCCGCGATGACCTGACGGCCCAGGTGATCAAGGACGGTTGGTATACCACGGGAGACGTCGCCACGATCGATGACGAGGGCTTCATCCGCATTACCGGTCGCGAAAGCCGTTTCTCGAAGATCGGCGGCGAGATGGTTCCGCACATCAAGATCGAAGAGACGCTTGCACAGGCCGTGGGAATGAACGATGACGGCGCGCCGCGGGTAGCAGTTACGGCCGTCCCGGATGAACGCAAGGGCGAACGGC
Source organism: uncultured Planctomycetaceae bacterium (assembly GCA_903863885.1). Taxonomy (GTDB): domain Bacteria; phylum Planctomycetota; class Planctomycetia; order Pirellulales; family Pirellulaceae; genus CAIPEB01. Next base: position 20,677 of record CAIPEB010000732.1, read on the forward strand.
TCGTAGTGCTTCACACCAGGCTCGATTCGTCACCAGAAGAACTCTGCCGCATCCTGTCCAGCGCAGGCCTCCCGAACCTCTACATTCCTTCACCGGAAAGCTTTATCGAGGTCGAGCGAGTGCCGATCCTCGCCTCAGGCAAGCTTGACCTGCGGAGGATCAAGGAAACCGCGCGGGAAAAGTTCGACCTGTAGCCATTGCCTGAGCGGCCGCGCGAAGCCGGTTCTCTCGACGGAGTACGGTCTCACGCAGCCGCTTCTGCACCTTGAAAGCCAATTCGGGCAAGCCCGCGGTTCATCTTCTATCAGTTGCGAATCTCCGCGCGGCGCGCAAGTTCGTCGACGACTCGCTCGACCCTGAAAAGACGCCGGCCGAGGTCGTCCACTCTCTCTCGCAATTCCTGCACCTGTCGCGGGAGATCTCCCGGACCGCCTTCGTGCTGCACCGAACGCTGCAGTTGCTCGGCCTCGCGCAACAGCTTTTCGGCCTGTTCGTGCATGCCGGCCGCGTGCAGATTCTCCGCAGCGTTGCGAAGATGCGTTGCCTTGCGTTGGGCTTCATTCCTCGCATCCTGCCCGCCCCCCGGCATTTCCGGGCGGCGTCCGTTCTCGGACCGCGCGATGACTTCGTTCAGTTCCGCCTGGACCTGCTCCGCCTTTTCGGGCTGACCCTCGCGGCGCAAGTATTCGATCTTTTCCTTCATGGCGCGAATCCGGTTTTCGAACTCGCCGCGCTCATTTCCGCCCCGCTCGGCGTTGGCCTGCGCCATGACTTTGTTCAGCTCCGCCTGAACCTGTGCGGCCTTATCGGGCTGACCCTCTCGGCGCAATTGCTCGATCTTCTCCTTATGCGCGCGAATCCGATTTTCGAGTTCTCGGCGATTGCGTTCAGCCTGCTCGCGATCATTGTTGCGGTCTTCGAGCTGCTGGGCAAACTCCCGAGCATTCCGTTCCGCCGTCTCGGCTCGCAAACGCGCCATCGCCGCAGCGCCCTCGCGTCCCTGCCGCTGAAGTTCGTCCGCTTCGCGCGCCGCTGCGGCCGCCTGCTGGCGCAGTTCGTCCACCATCCGCTGTTCCGCTGCCAACGCGCTGATCGAACACATCGCCATGAAGACGACACCCGGCAGCAGCAAAATGGCTCTCGTCATAATTCACCTCCCAATCAAAGAGGATCCGCACTTTACCCTCAATTCGCTTCGATTCAATTTCATAGTCTAGCCAGTCAGCACGGCGAGGTGGAGTGAGCGGAGGCCGAGTCAACACTCGAAGCGCATTGGACATTTCCGGAACGGGAATTCCTCAACAGGCTGCTAGACTCTGTTCTCCGGGCCTCCGGACTCCAGACTCCGGACTCCAGACTCTTTCGTACGGGGCTCGAGCCGTTGTTCGACGCGTGCCCAATGCGTGCCATGCCAGAAGAGCTTTCCGCAGCGGTTGCACACGTAATAGTCGTCGAGCCACGGATAAGTGCGCACGGGTATGCGGTCCCGCACGGCCTCCTTATCAACGCTGTCCAGACTTCCTCCGCAGGCCATGCAGCGAGGCGTTTTGCGGGGCAGCCCGAGAGTCCGCATCACAAACTCGAACTGTCCGTGTTTTCCCGCGGACAAGGGAGCCAGGAGCGCCGGAACGACTCCCCGCGCAATGACGCCGCGTTCCATCAGCGGGCCATCGGTCGTGATCAGGATCGCATCGCTTCGCAATACTGCACGAATTAGTTCGCCGTCGTCCACCTGCGGCCAGAACTGCGCGTCGTATCCGGCGGCCCGCAGCCAGCGGGCCAGTCCGCCCAGACCGCCATCGCAGTGAAAGTCAGGGCTGTCATCCGCGACAGTCCGCGGAATGCTGCCATCCAGCATCGTGCGGAACCGAACTTCCGCTAGTCCCGCATCCGCATCGATGCCGTGACCGGAAGCAGTGCGCGTCCGCATCCGTCGGGCCACCAGCCGGCGGATGACTCGTTCCCGCACAGCAGCGTGCAGCGTGTCCCACGCTGATATATCGAGTCCGCAGTTGCGGGCAGCCAGAGCCATCAATCGCCGCACGTGCGACTGCAGTCGGCGAGGATTCAGTCGCCACAGCAGCCCGCGAAAACACCGCTCGTAGCGAGTCTCGGTCGAGTCACGGATCTGGTCGGACATGGTTCGGCCCGGCGAATCTGGCCAGATATTTTTTCAGCACGGCCCCGCGAACTGCACGCGGACTTTCGGAGTCGGGAGGTCACGGACCAGTGTAACGCGAGATCTCCTTCCGGAGATACTCCAGGACCGCCGGGAAGGACTCGGCAAACTCCTGCTGCCGCGTTACATCCGACCCCCCGCCGAGCACGAAAGCGAAAGCCTCGGCGAACGTCTCCTGGCGACCGGCCTTGGAGGACTGAAGATAGTACTTCATCGAGGCGCGTCGTGACTGCTCGAGCGATTGAACGTCTTGAGCGTAAGCCTGCAGAAATCCGGGAGTCGAAGACCCGTACCGGTATGAACCGCCGCAGACCATGTCGAATGCGTGTCCCAATTCATGGCGCAGCACTCCCTCGACGCGTCCGCTGAACACAACCTGTCCGTTGCGGCGCACGCGTTTCTCGGCGAGGACCAGAGTGCGTGTGCGCGGAAGGTTGATGGCGTCGGTCTGATTCCAGGTGCTCTCCGGAGGCCAGCCGCGCGGATGGTCGTCCTTCAACTCGGGTGCGGCATCGACCACGAATTCGGCGAGGCGCACTCGCCATCCCGCCCGCGTCACGATTTCCCAGATGCCTTCGGGGACGGATGATCTGGCCATTTCGGCTTGCCGCAGGAATTCGGCGCTCAGCGGCGTTCTGGCCAGATCCTGCTCGAACACGACGGCCCGTGACTCCCCCGCGAAAGAAGCCCGCGTCAGCGTGAAAGCGAACACCGCCAGCGCGGCGACGCGGACAGCCCGCCCGGAATTGTGCTGCGGCAGTTCTCCTGGCATGGCGGCGAGTCTCAAGATGTAAAACAATGTAATGCGATCGCCCGCGCAGTCGGGCATCCGGTCTTGGCGCGATCTCGCCGGTCGGGCGATGCGGCCCGGGGCGATGCGAGGAAAGGGGGGGCCCGTTGAGCGAAACAGAATTCTATTGTCGTCCGTGCGGCCGAAGATTCAATCTTGCGCCGGCAACAACCCAGTGCCCTGTCTGCGGAGACACTCTTCAGTTCCACCGGACGGAACCGACGCTCGCGGCGGTTCAGGTGCCGGCTGCCAATACCGATGCCGAAGATGCGGCGGTCAACGAATTGCTCGACCAGCGGCTCGGCAACTACTGGATCGAGTCGTTTCTCGGCGACGGAGGCATGGCGCGAGTCTACCTCGCCCGCCACTTGACGCTCGAGCGGCCATGCGCGATCAAAGTGCTCCGACCGTCCGTCGCGGCGCGGGACCCCGGCGCCGTGGAGTTGTTTCTCGCCGAAGCGAGGGCAGCTGCAGCTCTCGTGCATCCTCACGTCGTCGCATTGCACACAATCGGCCACGAAATGGGGTATCACTTCATTGAGATGGAGTTCGTCGACGGAGCATCGCTGGCTCATCTGCTCGGAGTCGAGGGAGCCGCCAGCGCGACGGAAGCGACGCGGTGGATGGTCGAGGTGAGTTCCGCGCTGGGAATGGCCCACGGCCACGGGATCATCCATCGCGACATCAAACCGGCCAACATCATGATCAGCCTTGATCGCCGAACGAAGCTGGCCGACTTCGGACTTGCAAAACGGCTCGTGGCCCGACTCGAGGGACGCGAGGCGAGATCGCTCGCGGGCACTCCGCAGTACATGGCTCCCGAGCTGTTTTTCGGCGTGGCCGCGGATTGCCGATCCGATATCTACTCGATGGGAGTCACCTACTACCGGCTGCTCACCGGCCGGCTGCCGGTCGAGTTCGCTTCGATTGCCGACGTGGTCCGAGTTCACTCCGCGCCCGCGGAGGTCAATCTGGATTCAATCCGGGAGGGGGCCGGAGAAGCGGCCTCGCGACTGCTGCGGCGGTGCCTGGCGTACGACCGCCTCGAGCGGTTCAGCAGCGCGGTCGAGTTGCACGACGCGTTCCGCGCGGTCTACGGTTCGCTCCGCAGCCTGGAGAGTCTCGCTCGCGAGGCCGTGGCTGAGACCGGAGTGCAACTGGAGGGAAGCGGCGACCAGTTCGTTGCCAAGGTTCCGCTCGAAGGCGGCCGGTTCCAGCGGGTCTGCCTGGAGATCGCCGACGACAGCGGATCGTCGGATCAGGTGATCACGCTGTACAGCGTCTGCGCGCCGATCGACTCTCGATATTTCCGCCGCGCGCTGGAACTCAACTCGAGGATTCCGCACGGCTCGATCGCCATCCAGAACGTGCGGGGCGAACCGCATTTCGTCATGTCGAATTCGTATCCGCGCAACACGTGCGACCCCGAGGAAATCCGCCGGAGCCTGTTCACGATCGCCAAGTATGCGGACGAATGGGAACAGCGTCTCACCGGCCGAGATGTGAACTGAAGAAATCGGTTCCAGTCCGGAATCCTCGCTCGCGGACGGAGACGCTCTGGCAATCCGCGGATCCGGTGCGCTGAGGGACATTCGCAGCGGGGCATCGCATCGGTTGTCCGCCATTCGGTTGCTTTTCCGAAAGCCAAGGAATAACCTAGCGTCGTTGCCGTCAAATGTCGACCATAACGGTTTACTTTACAGCTTGAGGTATGGGCTTATGAACATGTTCCGGGGAATTGTCGCATCGGGAATCGTCGCGTGGATGTTCCTGTCGGCAGCGGTGGCCGAAGACGTCAAACCGCCGCAGGGATTTCGCGCGTTGTTCAATGGCAAGGATCTGTCGGGCTGGCACGGAATGGGCCATTTCGAGCCGGCCAAGCTCGCGGCCATGAGCGAACAGGAGCGGAATGCAAAGCGTGCCGCCGACCAG
>CAIPEB010000733.1 GCA_903863885.1 uncultured Planctomycetaceae bacterium
GGAATTCGTGACATCGGAATTCGTGACATCGGAATTCGTGACATCGGAATTCGTGACATCGGAATTCGTGACATCGGAATTCGTGACATCGGAATTCGTGACATCGGAATTCGTGACATCGGAATTCGTGACATCGCGCGCGTGATGCGTTAACGCACGGTCGCCTGCGGCCTCTCATCCGTGGGTTGAAACCCACGGCTACCATCAAACGCCGCCACGCGGCGTAAGAGCCGCGGCTTTGATGCGGCGGACGGTGGGCAAATTCCCAATGGAATCGCCCATGTCCCCAAAAACCGCACGTCACACTTTGGGCAGTTCGTATCCGGCGCGTCGAGGGCGGTCGTTCCAGGCATTTGCCGCAGGGTTGTCGACGAATCGTTCCGAGGTCGGATCGAATTTCAGAGTCTCGCCGACTTTGCCGACGTACCGCGTGATGTTGACTAGGTGGCAGAATGCAACCGAGCGGTGGCCAATCTCGATCTCGGCGTTCGGCCGCTCGCGAGACTTGATGCAATCGAGCCAATTCTGCAGGTGCCATTTCGCCTGCCAGAGAGCCGTCTGGTCGGACCACTTCACTTCTTCGTCGGCTTCGTTGACCTTCTTGCGGAGCTGGTCGGCGATTTCGGGCGGGTTGGATGCGAACTTATTGCGGTTGATCTCCAGTTTGCCTTTTTCCCCGATGAAGATGGCTCCGCCCATCGGGCCGGAGGTAGGCAGTTCGAAGAAGACTTGCGTTCCATCCGCGTAGGTGGCCACGACTTTGCCGTCCTGCCCTTCGGTCAGCAGCTTGAATTCCGTGGGCAGCGTATCGTCCTTGCCGAGTGCCCACTGTATCTGGTCCACGCCGTGAGCGCCCCAATTGGTCATTTCGCCGCCGACGTAGTTCCGCCCCGAGATGGCGTTCGCAACACAGGGCCGCCAGACGCTTTGGTTCAGATGCAGATCCCAATTGAAGCCCGCGGGAATGGTCCCCGGCCCCTCCGTGTCAATTTGCGGCGTCACGCCGACGCCGGGGTAGTTCACCGCCTGAACCTTGAGGATCTTGCCCAAGCCGCCTTTGCGGATGAATTCGCAGGCCACCCGGTTCATTTCCATCGATCGCTGCTGCGTCCCCACCTGGAACACGGCCTTGTGTTTGCGGACGTGTTCGACCATGGTTCTGCCCTCTTGGATATACAGAGTCAGCGGCTTTTCCGCGTACACATCCTTGCCGGACTGGACGGCTTGAATACAGGGAAACGCGCGCTGAAATTCCTGGCCGGTCATCATGACCGCGTCGATATCGCGTCGTTCCACGATGGGATAGTGAGCGCCGTAGATATCCCACTTGGCCTTGCGTTCTTTGCGGAAATTGAACGCCTGTTCGATATTGCAGTCGGCAAGCGCGACAAGCTGGGCGGCTTCAGGCAATTGGTCCATGAGCAAGCGAGCCCGGAATCCGCAACCGATCGCGCCGACAATGATCCGGTCGTTCGCGCCCGGACGATTTCCTTCGGCGAGCACAGAGCGCGGAATGAAAGTCGGCAGAGCGATGGAACCGGCAAGAGCCGTGGTGCCTGTAATCAGGAGCTGACGACGATTAAACGAGTTGGACATGGGTTATCTTCCGTTCATGCTGGTGTAATAAATCTGATGCGGGTACCGCCCAAAGGATCTGCAATTCTCGACGAACCGATAGTACGTTTAATCCGGCCGCTGCGACCGCCCGCACATTCTACCTTGTCTTGCGGCGATTTTCTTCCGCAAGTGCCTCCATAAGACGCAATCGCGAACCGGGAGTTGCGTAGAACGCCGCGACTGCGTGTGCATGAATCCACAGTCGCCTTGTGGCCACCTCACTGCCGCATTACAAGTATCACGAGAAGCGAACTTCAGACCGGTGTTGCGCACGAGCGGAACACCCTTTTGGGGCAACATGGGGCAGACAATGACTGGTATTTGGCACTTGAGAAGTCTGGCATGCATCATCTGCATTATTGCCTTGGCGGATACGACGATCGGATACGCGGTTCCTCCCGAGGACTACGACGGTCATGCGTTCGTGACGGCGCCCGCGCCGAAATTGTCTTTCGAGCGCAAGCGGGCTCCGAACCTCCGCGGCATTGACTACGACTTTCCGGAGCAGACAGCGCACGGAGGAGCGTTGTTGTCCCGGTTCCCCGAGTTCCATTTGTCGGACCGGCGCATACACGTCGACGGGCCCTGGTACGACAACGATGCAGCGAACCTGCATTTTTCGCGAGGCATCGCCACCATCGGCGCTATTCCGCGTTACCGCGAGAAGGACGACGCGCCGACGAATCTGAGCCGCCTGCCGCAGTTCAAGAAATGGAGCCTGATGACGGACCCCTTGTGGTGGGCTGCCGCAGTCCGGCTGGCCAAGAAACTTGAGGCGGAAAACCCGGCTGATCCGCGGATCCCCGCGTTGCGGACTTTCGGCGAGGGACATCGCTTCACCAGGGACGAGGCTGCGTTCCGGGCACTGGGACGCTATGCGTTTGAATCCGAACGTTCTCCGATGGATGTTCGAGGCCAGTTCGTGGGTTACCCGGCCATCGATATCGAAACCACGGACGGGTGGGAACATCAGCGTGACTGCGACGGTTGGCTGTATCAGGGACTGGCGGAGGGCGCGCGTGAGCACAACCTGCGGATTCAGCCCATGCTGTACGGCCAGTGGCAATTCTCGGTGGGCTGCTTCTACGAATCCATGCGGCAGGGAGGCAAGGGCGATCCCGAGTACTTCCTGCCGGAAAAGGACTTCCTCGCAGCCCCCGATCCGACGCTCGTCGCGTGCCAGGAGAATCACGGGATCCTCTCGATGGACGGGTATCAGCAGGCGATGTGGGGCTCGGAGCCATTTTATCAGCGGGAATCCGATGGTTCGCTGAAACTGGTCGGCGGACTGCCTGTTTTCAGCAATGCCACCGAGACCACGGCTTACGGTTGGAAGCTGCGACTCGAAAAAGACGAAGCCAGGGTCTGCCTCGACAATCTCTACCGCACGGCACTGCGCATGTATCTGCAGCACCATCGACGCGCCGGACAGTATCCCGCGGACAGTTCTCTGACGAAGCCGTTTCTTTCGAACTGCCGCATCGGTGCGTGGTCCCGTTACACTAACGAAGGCGTGCAGGGAATTGAGCAGAATGACCGCCCGCTGCCCGGTTGGCTCCTCGACTTGCTGATCGGCATGTACCTGTTCACTGCCGACGACATCACGCTCTGGTCTTCGGATATGAACTTCTATCCGGGCCCCCTCGGCGGCGACTACACAAAAGCGTGGCATTACAACTCGCACGGCGTGCTCGAGAGCGTCGTGAAGGCCGCTCATCGCTATAGCGCCAACGATCCTCTGCACGCGGCAGGCGGCGTCTTCCAATGGTGCTGGTTCAACTTGCCGGTCGTAAACAAGAACGAAACACCGGGCGATCGATACTTCGAGAAACCGATTGCATTCGGCAAACTGCGCCAATTCGAAGGACGCACGTGGCTCGAACTTTTCGTCGCATGGCCCGCACTCGACAGCACCTCCAAGACGCTCAAAGTCTGGATCGACCAGAATGGCCGGAAATCGCCGGCTTATTCGATTGAGCTGCGCGGCGGTCGCCGTTATTTTTACGATGCCTGGCAACTGCCGGACGAGTTCAAGCAATTGGAAGGCCAGCACGTCTGGCTGCGAGGAACCGATCTTCTGGGCGTTCAGCGCACGTGGCGGGGCGATTGGCGAAAGACTGCGGACAACTCCGCTCCGACGCCTGCCGGCTATCGTTGATTCGACAGTTCTTTCCGGAGGCCGATCATGCTCGCAAGCCGCCTGCCGCTACTGGCTTTGGCCGGGGCCCTGTGCATCGTGCCCGGAGATATCGCTCTGTCAGGCGAACCGCAAACCGCCTCGATCAAGATTGATGCGGCCGCGGTGTCTGAACCCATCTCGCCACTGCTTTTCTCCCACAATATCGAGGTGACACGACGCGCCGTCTTCGGCGGGTTGAGCGCTGAAATGGTCTCAAACCGGAAGTTCGCCGCGCTCGAAAACGGGCTTCCCAAACGCTGGAGCCCGACGACTGCCAACATCCGATTGTCGATGGACGATCGAGTGACCTATGCCAAGCGACCTTCTCTGCGCGTGAACTGCAGCGGCGATGGCTGCCTGCGTCAACAGGTGGATCGTCCCCTATTCCCGAAAGGAAGCTGGACGAAGTCGATGTTGCAGGACGATTACGGCTCGGATGTCGGCGGACTGCTGGCCTTTCAGAAGGGCAGGAAATATGCGTTTCGCTGGCAATTGAAGACGGAAGCGGGCGACAAGAGCATCTGGATGCGGATCACCGACATCGAAGGAAGCAAGATCATCGGCTCCGCCGAGGCGTCTGTCAAAGCCGGAGACTGGCAGACTTGGACTGGCGAATTTGCCGCCGCCGAATCGGCGGACAACGCCCGCTTGGAGATCGGCTGCCAAGCCGCGGGGGACTTCTGGATCGGCGCAGCATCGCTGCAACCATCGGACGCATTTCATGGAATGCGCCGCGACGTGATTGCCCTGCTCAAGGAGTTGAAACCCGGCGCATTGCGTTTTCCCGGCGGCTGCTACTCGGATTTCTATGCATGGCGCGATGGGCTGTTGCCCGTCGACGAGCGACCCGTGATCAGCCAGGGGCCGCTGGAGTTCCTCTTCACCGATTCGGACGGATATGACACTCAGGAACTCAATACGGATGACTTCATCGCGCTGTGCCGCGAACTGAAATGCGCCCCCTCGCTCTCGGTTCGCCTTCGCAACGAACCCGGCGAACCCGAGGAAGCGATCGCCTGGATTCAGTACTGCAACGGCGGCCAGGAATCCCATTGGGGAAAGGCCCGTATCGCCCGAGGATTCGAGCAGCCTTACAAGGTGCGGACGTGGTTCGTGGGCAATGAACTGGCTTTCTTCGGGCGAAACGGCATGAATACCGCGGCCGTTTCCGCGCCTCGTTCGAGACTGTTTGCCGAAGCAATGAAGAAGGCCGATCCCTCAATTGACTTGGTGGGCTGCACCGATTTCACCAAGGACGGCACCGATCTTTGGAACAAGGGGCTGATGGAACAAGCGGGAGAGTTCCTGACCTACGGTTCGTATCACAATTACGCCGGCGACAATTCAGATTGTCCGACCCCGCAGTCGATCGCAAGAACGAGCCTCACGCTCGGACAGTCCTGTCAAACGCTTTCCAAAAACATCAAACGACCGGTGTTTCTCGACGAGTGGAATCTCAAATGGGGAACCAAGGGAACGGTCGCCATGGCGCTGCACACGGCCTGCATGCTGAACCGGCTCTGTCGCGATTCGCAGGAGCTTGGAATTGCGCAGGCCTACTATTTCCAACCCGTCAACGAGGGATGCATTATCGTCACGCCACTCGATGCAAAGCTCGATGCGGCTGGAAAGGTGTTTGCGATGTACAAAGTCCACCAGGGAGCGCGCCGGATCAAAACAAGCGGCGTCGGAGCAAGCGACGACATAGATGCATGTGCTTCGGCCGCGGACAACGGCATCGTTCATGTCACGGCGGTAAACAGGAACTGCGATAGCGAAAGGAAGCTTTCGTTGATGCTCGACAATGTCCGCGACGATTGCATAGTCGAAATCAGAATGCTCGTTCCGCGCTCGATGCAAAACAGCGAAAGAGAGCTGGACGAGAGGTCCATCTCTCAGACGCTATCCGAAAACCGGCGTGTGGAACTTGCGATGCCTCCCGGCGCGATTGTGTGCGTCGGGATCGGTTCGTGAGGCATGGCAAGAATCGTCGCGAGACGTTCTGCGTGCCCCTGGCTTTGCCGGCGCTCTGCGACGCTTCAATGCGGAAGTTCCAAAGAAACGGCGCACAGGGCTGCCACGAAGTAACTATCCTTCTTCGGATCCGTGTACCTTCGCAGCGCGTACGTTCGCAAAGCCCGCGTTGTCCGGCCCAGGACTTTGATCGGGCCGTCGTTTCGCGACTGAGTTTCCATCACTCGATTGATTTCGACGGCTCGCCACGCTCAACAACCGGTCCAACATATGGACAGTTTTCAGTTACTTCGCCGTAGCCGAGAATTCGTAGTCGCCCGACTCGACCGCTAGAACCGCGCAGTTGTCTTCCTCGCGCAGGAGTTTCACGCCCTTCGCTGCAGCGATCGGTTGACCATTCTCCGTCAGCGAAGCGACGTTCAAAGCAGCACCGCTCGGCGCTGGGACGAAGACCGTTGCGGCCGTGTTCGGCGGAATCGAGACGTGCAGGTTCAGCTTCGCGCCGTCCACTTTCCACTTGCTGACGATCTTGCCCCGCACGGATTCGTATTCGCCGTTAGCCCATGTCAAACCTCCGCCCGGACGAGGTCGAATCACGCACTGTTTGTAGCCCGGTTGGGTCGGATCAGGTTGAATTCCGGCGATGTGGCGCCACATCCATTCGCCGACAGCGCCGAAGGCCCAGTGATTCAGCGAGTTCATTCCGGGATTCTGAAATCCGCGACCAACGACATACCCGTCCCAGCGTTCCCAGATTGTCGTCGCTCCCTGATCGAGCGAGTAAAGCCAGGACGGCATTCTGTGGCTCTCAAGCAACTTGTAAGCGAGATCACACTGATTGCCGCGCACGAGTTCCAGCATCAAACGGTGAGTCGACTGGATTCCCGTGGACAGACGCCCTTGATAACGATCGATTCCCTCGAGCATGAACTTCAAGGCAGCAGGACGATTGGCCTCGGGCAGCAGATCGAAGTGCAGCGCCAGCGCATAGCCGGCCTGCGTATCGCCCTCGATGCGGCCATCGGGTTTGAGAAACTCGCGGCAGAACGCGGCTTTGATCTGTTCGGCCAATTCACCGTATTTCTTGGCATCTTCCTGCTTGCCGAGCACTGCGGCCATGCGGGCTACCAGTTGCGTGGAATTGGCGAAGAAGGCCGTGCCAAAGACCGCGTTCGGAACTTCGCCGCCCTGCTTGGGCCATTCCGGAAGAATCAGCGTGTTGCCGTTGAGCCAGTCGTTGTAGTCGTTGTTGCGGCCATTGCGCCAGATGAGGTCAGGGTTCTTTCCCCGAATGTATTCGATCCAGCGGCACGCCGCGGAAAAGTGCACGTCGAGCAACCTCGCGTCGGCATAATTCTCGAACATGCGCCACGGAACCACCACGCCCGCGTCGCCCCATGCGGGCACTCCCGAGAATCGCTCCTCGGGCCCGAACGGATGCGGCGCAAAGTCCGGGAAACGGCCGTCCCGCGTCTGTGCATCGCGCACATCCTGCAGCCACTTCGTGAAAAAGGCCGCCATGTCCATGTTGTAGCAGGCCGTTTGCGAAAAGGCCTGAATGTCGCCCATCCATCCCAACCGCTCATCTCGCTGAGGGCAATCGGTCGGCGAACTCATGAGATTGCCTCTTTGCGTCCAGACGATGTTCTCCATCAACCGCGTCAGTAGCGGGTCGGAACATGCAAATCGCCCAGCGTCGCGAGCCGATGAATGGAACACGTGACCGACGATGGAGTCCACGGACGGCTGGCCCGGGTATCCCGTCAACTCGACGTATCGGAACCCATGGTAGGTAAACAGAGGTTCAAAGGTCTCCTCTCCCTCTCCGGCGAATACGTAATGATCGATTTGCTTGGCACCGCGGAGATTCTCCGTGTACAACGTGCCGTCCGCATTCACGGCCTCGCCAAAACGAAACTTCGCAACCGTGCCGGCGGGAGCTGCCCCGGTGAATTCGCAGTTTCCCACCATGTTCTGGCCAAAATCAAAGACCCACACGCCCGGCTTGACCTGGGCGACACTGATCGGGCGCAACCCCTTGACTACGCGGATCGGTTCATTGTTCTGTGCCACCAGTCGCGTCTCGACCTTTTCGGACTTACTTGCCGGCTGCCATTTCGAATCGTCAAAACCAGGCTGATCCCATCCCGGAAGCTGTTTCCTCGCATCATGCATTTCGCCATCGAGCAGATCATTCTCGCGAATCGGACCGTCGGTCCAGACTCGCCAATGCTCGTCCGTGACGATCTCGGTGCGAGTGCCGTCGAGCAGTTCGATTTCGAGCTGCGCAATGAACTTAGGCTTCAGTCCATAAATACCCCACTCCGGCCCGTTGGGAACGATTCCCGCCAGACCGATGCGGCCGGCATACCAACCGTCACCCAGCTCGGCCGCGACGGTATTCTCGGCATCACCTCGCAATAATTTCGTTACGTCGTACGTCTGGTACTGAACGCGCGTGCGATAGTCGGTCCATTCGGGCGCCAGCACATTCTCGCCCACGCGATGCCCGTTGACCGTCAGGCGGTACAACCCCAACGCGGATGCGCGGACGAGTGCCTTCTTCACGGGAGAGCCAACCGGGAACGATCTGCGCAGCATGGCAGCTGGCTGCCGCTGGCCAGGATCGGGGCGCCGCGGCGCAAGGATGCCATCGACGAGCGCAGCGCGCGACCAGCTGCCGGGCTGCTCGTCAGTTGCCGTGACCGTCTTGTTCAATGCCCAGTTCTGTCCGCCGCCCAGGACTTCCAACTGCGACAGCGCAAAAGCGAATTTCTCCGGTTCGAGGTTTCGTAATCGTGTGACAAAAAGGCGCACGTATCGAGATTTCGTTTCCGTCAGCGAAAATTTCTGCGGCTCATTGCCCGGATTGGGCACGTCCTGCTCGGTGCGGTCGACCACGGTGCGGAATTGACTGAAGTCCGCCGCGTCGGAGACGTCCAAGCGGAACCGTACGGGAAACAGGAAGCCGGGCGAGTCGTTCCAATCCCATGGCCTCGCGGGATGGAGCACGATCGTTTCGATCGGTCGCGACTCGCCAAGATCAACGGAGATCCACTTGGCCGAATCGGGCGTTTTGGCCCATGCGCTGTGATAGCCGTTGTGACCGGCAACCGGCGGGCGTGGCGCGACGGGCGACTCGATCCAGCGTGCCTTCCAGTCGGTGGGATCCAGCAGCCCCATCGTCCATGTGGCCTGCCCGCTCCAGGGCGACGGATGATCGTCGCGGTCCCACACACGCACCTTCCAGAACACCGTCGTGCTGGAAGTGAGCGGGCGTCCGGCGTAGACCACGTGCAGCGTCTGGTCGGAGGCCACGCGGCCGCTATCCCACATATCCCCTTGGTCCTGCGCCAACAGCATTGCGGAAGACGCCGCCAAGACCTGATAGGCCGTCTGTTTCTGTGCTCGCACGTCGGAGTGCAGCGTCCAACTCAATCGCGGCTTGACGACCTCCATGCCCAGAGGATCCGTCAGGTATTCGCAGCGCAAGTCCGCGACCTGCAGACCTGCCGCAAACGCGACTCTCGCCGCAATTGTCACCAGGAACATTGCCCAAGATGCGGATTTCATATCGAACCTCCCCAGATTGACAGACGATCGCGTTAGCGTATCTCATATCCGGTGACGACGCCAACGTTCTGCAGGGGTCCGGGTGTGCGTTCCGTCGACTTTCAACTCGGAGACTCTTTCATGGCTCGGTTGGTTGATTTGTCGCACCCGCTCGAACACGATCAGCTCAACTTCTCACTTGATCCGAAGATCTCTGTCGTGCCGTACAACACGATCGCGTCGACCGGATACAACATCACCCAGATCAGCATGTCGACCCATCAGGGCACGCATCTGGATGTGCCGTATCACTTTTTTGATGACGGCAAGACCGTGGATCAGATGCCGCTGGATCGGTTCTTCGGTCCTGCGGTACTCGTCGACTTGGCCCCCGGCTCGACGCTTTCGCCTCAGACGCCGATCACCCTGGATATGCTGCGCGAACACGAGTCGGCCTTCCAACCTGGCGTCAAGGTCATCTACCGCACGGGTTGGGACCGGATGTTCGGCCAGCCTGAATATCTATCACACTTTCCCACATTGACACTGCAGGCTGCCCAATGGATTGTCACGCGGCGGATCTCGCTGCTGGGTATGGATACGCCGACGCCGAGCACCGACTGGAAAGAGGTACACTGGGCGCTGCTCGGAAAAGACGCTGAGATCGTCATCGTCGAAGGGCTGACCAATCTCGAGCAGTTGCCGCAGCGGTTCACGTTGGCCGCATTTCCATTGAACATCAAAGGCCGCGACGGTTCGCCGATCCGAGCCGTTGCGATCGTCGACCCGTAAGTAGGGAGCTTCTGCAATGCGAGGACTCAAGGACAAGGTGGCGATCGTCAGCGGCGGCGCGGCGGGTATCGGCCGCGCGGTTGTCGAGCGATTGTGTGCGGAGGGCGTGCGAGTAACGTTTTCGGACCTCAGCGAAGCGGGAGCGACCGCCGCGCAGGAGTGCAGGGCTCTGGGCTATCACGTGCACTTTGTGCACGGAGACATGGCCGATGAGGCCTTCTGCCGCCAACTCGTGGACGAGGCTCTGTCGCAGTGGGGCCGGGTGAACTACCTGGTGAACAACGCGTTTTCATTTCTTGCGAAAGCCCTGGACGCAACCCGCGAAGATTGGATGCGTATGTTGAATGTCGGCCCTGTCGCGTTTGCGACCATGGCCCAATTGGCAGCCGACCCGATGCGTCAGCAGGGCGGCGGCGCGATCGTCAACATCTCCAGCATTTCGGCGCATATCGCGCAGCCCAATCGCTGGACCTACAACGCGGCGAAGGGCGCCGTCAATCAATTGACTCGCTGTATGGCGCTCGACCTCGCACCGTACCACATTCGCGTGAACACCGTCAGTCCCGGATGGATCTGGACTCGCGAGGTGGACAAGGCCGCCGGTGGCGACCGCGCGAAATGGGGGCCGATCTGGGGCAAGTACCACATGCTGCGGCGACTGGGAACCGTCCAGGAAGTCGCAGGGCCCGTCGCGTTCCTGCTCAGCGACGAAGCCAGCTTCATCACGGCCGCAGAACTGATGGTTGACGGCGGTTACAACGGACTCGGCTCCGAAGGGCTGGGCGAAACGTCCAGCTTCGCGGGGTCCGAATAATCGGCGGGTTGTTCCCCGACCCGCTGCCCGCAACCGTCACGCGTCGGACAGGTCCGTCATATCCTGGGAGAACAGTTTCTTCCAGAGAAACCCGTATGCCATCACGGCCGCAAAGCAGGCCAGCGGCATCAGGAAGCCCAGTCGCATCGAGAACTGATCGGCAAGTCGTCCCATCAGCAGCGGCGCGAGCGCGCCGCCGAGGATCGCCATCACCATGAACGACGATCCCAGCTTCGTGCGATCGCCTAAGCCGCGGATGCCCAGCGCAAAATTCGTCGGATACATGATCGACATGAAAAAGAAACTGAGCAGGAGCGCCGCGATCGGCAGCCACCCTGTAGCAAACACCACGATGCCCATCAACGCCGCGTTGATCAGTCCGTAGATTCCCAGCGTGAGGTGCGGGCTGGCAAACCGCAGAATGGCGCTTCCCGTAAAGCGGCCGACCATGAACAGCGTAAACCCGCCGAACGAAAGGCATGCGGCACAACCTTTGTCGGTGACATGCCACAATCCGTCACTGGAAAAGAGCATTCCCGCAGGAAGCAATTCGGCGACCTGGGCCGGAACCGGCGGCATACAATCCTTGATGTAGTTAATAAAAAAGCTGAATATTCCCGTTTGCCCGGCACAGTAAAGAAACTGCGAGATGATTGCGAGCGTAAAGTGCCACTCCTTGAACAACGGACGTGACGCAATGACGCGATCTGCCACTCGCCGCTCTTCCTTCGGCGGTTGGATATCGGGAACCGGCGCGACACAGAAGGCACCGGCCAGCACGCCCACGAGAACGGCCACGACCAGATAGGGGAGGTAAAGCGCGTCGTTGCTCGTATTGGCCTGCGAAGTTCCCGAAAGCACGAACAGGCCCACGACGGAAGGCCCGAGAATCCAGCCGATCGCATTGCACGACTGCGCAAAGTTAATACGTGCCACGCCGTGTTCCGGCGGACCAAGCACCGTCGCGTATGGATTGGCGATCGTTTCGAGAAACGTCAGGCCGCCTGCGATCAGAAACAGAATGGTCAAGAACGCCGGGAAAGTGTTCACGAGCGTTGCCGGATACACCACCAGAGACCCGAGCACCACGAGCACCAGTCCAGTAACGATACCCGTTCGGTAGCCGAACCGGCGCGCGTACCAACCTGATGGAAGAGCCAGCACGAAGTAGGCCAGATACCAGAAGAACTGAACGAAGGCCGATGCGGCCTTCGATACCTCAAATGAATTCTGGAAGTGCTTGTTCAAGGAATCGATCATCCCGTTGCACAGTCCGGTGCAGACGAAGATGCCGCAGACGAGAGCAAACGTGCCGGCGTGCGATGCGCCATCCGCCGTGCGGAAGATGCCGAGAGGGGATCTCATTTATGGATGCTCCGATCGCCCTGGCATTGAGACGGAATTCCACTCATTCGATTTCGTCCGGTTCACGGAGAACCGCTTCGGCCAATTGGTGTAGCCCGATTCGGTCGATCATCCGCAGAATCTCTTGCTGCTCCGCCCCTGAACTGCCCTTGAAGATGCTGCGAAAATCCCTGCGACTCTTATGGCTTCCCTTGTCCACCCAAATCAGTTTCGATACTGCGGCGTCGGTGCGAGAGGAAACGGCAAATGCACACCGTCGAAGACTTCCATGATCTGTGACCGTCCCAGTTCTCCCTGGATCATCTCTCGAGCGTAAAGATCCAGTTTCAAAGACTCGACCGAGTCGTACAACTGAAACCTACCGCGATTTGCCACAGCACGACGAATCGTCTGTGGATCGAAGAGAAAGTCGGTGCGAGAGAATTCGTAGAGCACCTCCTCCAACCGCGCGGCAATTGCCTCGTTGTGAACTACCACGTCGATATCCTGCGTCATCCGCGGTTCACCGTACAGAACTGTGGTCACGCCGCCTGTCAAATGGAAGCGGATCCCGTGCTTGAAAAGCACGGCGATCACCTTATCCAATGTCCGCCGAAATGCTTCAATTGGAAACACGGCTCAAGTGCTCCTCGATTAACCTCAGCAATTCAGCTTCATTTGCGTAGATCCGCTTGGCCACTTCCCACTTCAATCGTTCGGGAGGCATATCTCCCTTTTCCGCCGTTACACGCCGGCCCACCATTTCGCGAGTCCATTGGAACATGGCAGCGCAACGTTCCATTCGTTCATGAGGCTTGAGAGCCAGCATTCGATCGCGATGAAGTTGCTCGATATCCAGATTCATAACGACTCACACCCCGGTTCGTGCGCCATTCTACCGATTTCTCTCCGCGCCTCGTACGAAAAAGTTCCGACTCGCGAGGGAAGAGGCCACAGATCCGCACGGATGAAACGCGGATTAAATCACTCTTCGTTCTCCGCTCTTTCGTTTTCCACGCTTCGCCGTCGGAAATCCGGCGCCCGCTCTCCCCTTCATGCTTCCTGCCATTGGCGTTTGATGTACTTGATCGCGTTTTCCAGCGCCGTGTCCGCATCCATCGACGCGTTGGCTTCCACGTTGATCCAACCCGAAAAGCCGAGTTGCTTCAGTACTTTGAAGCCAGGTCGGTAATCGTAGGGCAGCGAACCGGGTTCGGTGCGTTTCACGCCGTCCGCCAAATGGACGTAACCGGTGTACTTGCCGTAGCGGGTGAGCGTTTCCACTACGTCCTTCTCGTCCATCTGCATGTGGTAGAAGTCGCTCAGCAGCCTCGCACACTGGCCGCCCGACTCTTCGATGATCCTTGCGCCGTGCTCCTGCAGATTCATGAAGTGGGTTTCTTTTTTCGTCAACGGTTCCAACAGGATCCTCACGCCGGTGCGTTCAACATCGGGCGCCAATTGCTTCAACGCATCTATAAGCAGCTTGTCTTCAACCGCGTGAGGAGTCGGTGCACCGGCCGTTTCGGAAAAGCGACAAGCGCCGAACGTGGGCACTTCGATCACCCACATGGCACCCAGTGCCCGGGCCATGTCGAGGCGTTTCCGGTCCAGTTCCACGGCCCTGGCTCGCGCTGCCGGATCCGGATCAAGCAATTGGATCGAGCCCACGATTGCAGTGACCGCTATGCCGGTCCCCTGCAAATCCGACTGAATCGCTTCCACGGGGCGATCGAGGAATTCGGGGCCCAGTTCGATGCCTTCGTATCCCAGACGCTGCAACAGCAATGCCCGTTCGCGCAGGCCGCTGGCCTTAAACGGACCGCGGACTCCGAACCGCACGGACGGTCCGGTTCCTTCGGCGGCGAGAATGCCTCGAGGCGCCGCAACCATGGCAGCGGCCAAAGCGGTGTGCGTCAGGAAAACGCGGCGCTGAATTCGATGCATGGAATTGCTCCTTCGTGGGCGTGTGTTCAATGGCAATCGCAGCGAGCGGGTGCTGCAATTATGCCGCAGCAATGCATGGCCGCTCAAGACGTCGCACGCCGCTTCTATCTCGCCGCGTCGTGGCGTTGGATTCATTCAATGACGGCTCTAGCATATGGTCGTAGGCGCCAGGGCGCACGGAGCGATCAATGCCAAGGTACTTCAAGGTCACCAATCTTCGACAGGAATCAATCTGCACATCGCGGACCAGAGAGGCATCTGGTCTCGGCGGCTTGTATGATTTTGTCGTCTGCTATGAGCCGGGTCATTGGGTCGGTCCGAATCACGACAACTCCAAGCTGTTTGTGTTCGACAATCTGATCGACGCCGAGCGATTCGGCGCACGCATTATGGCCAACAGCGACGGATATCAGATCTGGGAATGCGAGGTCGATAACCCCGCCGATTGCTATCCTTTTTTTCTGAAAAGCGTATTCAACAAGTCGTTTCCGGTGTGGTTGCTTCGGCTTCTGCGCGGAACCGAATCATCGCAGGACGACGACGCTGACCTGGCAAGAAGAGTCGCCAAAAGTGAAAAAGCGTGGCCGCGTGGCACCGTTTTTGTGGACGCCGTGAAACTGACTCGCCTGGTCGCTGTCCGGTATCTTGACTGTCGAACCCTGCTCATTCTGCTCGTCCGCCACCCTCTCGTCCTGCTTCGCCGACCGCGTGTCGCTTTGCAGATCCTTGCCCGCTCGTTCTGTGGCGCAATTGGCCGCGACGCGAATTCAAGCCAAGAACGCGTCAACGCGAAGCGCACAGACGCCAGATTAGCGAGGAGCCAAGAGGACACGGATGAAACACGGAGCTGATCACTCGTCCCACTCCAACATCCTCGCTGACAAGGCACTACCGCACTTCGGTGGGCGGGATCTGCAGTCTCTCGCGAGGCAGGACTTCAATCCACGCATTCCCCCAACCGATCCAGCGGATGCGGACATTTTGATCGGGAAGTACCTCCAGAACGCGAACCGGATACCATCGCGCGCCGAATTGAGCCTGAAGAATCGAATCGGGCCGAAGCTGAGTATCGGCTGTCACTGCCGTTCCGGCGACTTGCGGCCAACTCGACATTTGCGTCTGCTCGGCTCGCATGCGCTCGATGTCGCGCTGCTGTTGCTCGAACATCGCTCGCATCGACTCGGGAAACTGCGGAAGTCCGGGTGCGGCAGGCGGGGGCGGAACGGCCTGTGGCGGTCCGACACCAAATGGCACCGGCGGCACCGGCGGTGCTTTGCCAAGTTGAGTTGCCGCGTGCCGACACTGCGACATGAATAAGATGACGACAATCATAATTGTCCCGACCGCCAATAGCCCTGTTGCGGCCAGAATTGCCGCAAAGGTGCCGGCAATGAAGGACGCGGCGCGTTGCGTCCCGTGCGGCTGTTCGGCAAACGCGCCGACCGCCTGTGCGGCGTGCGCCGGTGAGACAGACGCGGCAACGACGGGAGGCTGTACTGCGGCCGGACGAAACGGTGCAGGCGAGGCGAGGCTGGCATTTCGAAATTCAGCGGGAAGAGAAGTCGTGGCGTCGGCCCGCATCGAAACGGCGTTCCAAAGAACCTGCTCCTGCTGACGCCGCAGATAGCGTATCTGGCGCCAGTAGTTGAAGCACGAGAGCAGCGGAATCAATGGCCCGCCAAGCGCGAACCAGCCCCATTTCAGGTTGTATAGGTGCAATCGCCAAAGCAGGGATCTCGCTTGTTCATCCGACAGCCAGAGCTCATGCTTTCGCTGGACGGCGAAGTTCAGAAAGCCGGAGTACGTGTAGAAGACCATGTGCACGTCGGTTGGAGCGGGCGGACCGATCCAGCCCGAGAACCCGGGGCCGAACACATCGCGGTAGATCGCCACCATCGCATCGCGTCCGACGCCGGAAAGAAATCCTCCGCCAGACATGAGTTTCCCCCACCCAATGCCGCAAGTGCCTTTTGCCTCAAGCCGCTTTCCATGTGTTGCTGATAAGTCTTCAGCAGTCGAGTTTAGCGCAGCCGACTTCGAGGCTCAAGCTGTCGTATTGATTCCCCAGTACCGATATGCAGGCAGCGGCCTGCGAATGGTTTGCCCGCAACTTCCACGCACTATGCCGGTCCAAGCGATTCCCGGCTGCTAAGGCAGGCGGCACCCGCCCGCAGTCGCCGGACTGCCTTCGGCAGCTTCCAACGGCATCAGGCATTCCAGCACAGGGGCTGTCAGGGCCGTGGTTGCGAGGGCCATTACGACCATCATTGCGAACAGCGTCGGGCTGATGACACCCAGATCCAGGCCGATGTTGAGCACGATCAGTTCCATGAGGCCGCGCGTATTCATCAAGATGCCGAGCGCCGCGCCTTCGCGCCAACTCATCCCGGTCAATCGCGAGGCGGCCAGAGTTCCGCCGAATTTTCCGGCGATCGCGACAAGCGTTATCGCACCGCACCACATCCAATTCTCCCAGCCGCCGACCAGGCGAATCTGGGTCCTCATGCCGACAAATGCAAAGAAGGCCGGCAGCAGGAGGACCATCACCAGATCCTTGATCCGGAGCGAAAACTCGCGTGCGATTCGACTATCGTGCGGGATCACGGCTCCCAGCAGAAACGAGCCGAACACGGCGTGGATGCCGATCGCCTGCGTGGCCAGAGCAGCAAGCAGCACTGCAAGGAATGTGCCCGAGACAACCGCAGGAGATAGTTCTCCCGACCGCCGTTCTACCCGCTGGACCGCTTGATTCAAAAGCGGCCGGACCACGAGAAACATGAAAGCAATGAAAGCCAGGGCCAATCCCACGACCCAGGCCGCACTTCGCATGTTGGCCTGTGCCACTCCGACTACCAGCGCCATCAGGCACCAGGCCGTTACGTCATTGGCCGCCGCGCAGCCGAGTGCCATGGCACCGAGTTCCGTCTTATCCAGTTTGCGGTCTGTGAGAATCCGGGCGAGCACCGGAAAGGCAGTGATCGCCATCGCAGCCCCCATGAACAGGGCAAAGCTCGTAAAGGGAACTCCCGTGTGGGAAAACGCGGGATAGAGTCCCAGAGCGAGGGCCGCCCCAAGCACAAACGGAACGACAATACTCGCGTGCGACACCGCTAGAGCCGCTTTCGCCCGTCCCGCCAGCCGTGCTGAATTCAATTCCAGACCGACAAGGAACATGTAGAGAATAACGCCGAGCTGCGACACGGCCTGCAGCGCCGCAGAGACATGTCCTTGCGGATCGGTGGCCGAGGAAGGGATCAGCAGGTGCATCGTCTCGGGCGAGACCGTCCCGAGCAGCGACGGCCCGAGCATGATTCCCGCGATCACCTCGCCGATGACTGGCGGCTGGCCGATATACCGGAAGGCCCGCCCCAGCACGGACCCGAGAAATACGACGGCCGCGAGGGTCGCAATCAAATGCAGCAGCACATCGAACTGCACGTCCAGCGACTGTCCCACCTGCCCGGCATCGGGTGCCGCAGGCGGCGCCGTCAACCCGTTGCCGATCATCCGGATTAATAGGAACAAGCCAATCCCGCCGACCAGCAACAGCAGGTAATGCAGAGGACCAGCGTATCGCGTCCAACCTGACACTCGGACCGGAGAAACGCCGGCGTCTTCTCGATTTTCGATGCCATCGTAGATCGGCCCGGAACGATTCTGCATCAGGCTCTCCGTTCGGCTCCTGGTTCGGCACGTACTCTCACGCAAAGTTCCTTAAGGCCTGTCGCAAAACGTTGACGGTTGCCAAGCCGGGGATTGCGGGAGTTGCGGCGATGTGGCTTCCGGTTCCTCCGCGACTCAGTATGCCCGCGCTGTGCAAAGACTCCCCCGAGGCCCTGACGGTCCTCCAGGGGGGCAGCGAGGTTAAGTGCGAGGATTGCGTGAATATACATTGCGTTACGATACCCCAGAAGAAGCGGTTCCATGTCTGAAGTCGATTTTTCAACAATGCACGCAACCGTTCCGACTCGCATCATTTCGAGATTAATGTCCGGGCAAACGCAAGCGGAATGATGAGTTTAAGGCTAGACTGAGCGTGTGAATGCAGGAGTTCAATCGGAAGAGGCAAAAGGTCTCATGCCCTATCGAGATATTCTCTGGATCGTGGCCATTGCCGTGCTGGGAACGGCTTCCCGCGGCGCCGAAGAACTAAAGCCATTAACGACGATTCGCGGTATCAAGAGCCTTTCTCCCGAAGCCGCTGACCGGAAGCTGCCGGTTCGCCTTCGCGCTGTTGTCACTTCCGTAAATCCAATCTCAAACGACATCTTCCTGCAGGATGATACCGGGGCGGTGTACGCCGCATTTCTGCCGGCCGGTTCGCAGATTAGCAGCGGGGACGTGGTCGAACTTGAGGGCAAGACCAATCCGGGCGGGTTCATACCGATGGTGCAGCTCGCACAAATCCGCCGAGTCGAACAGACGGAGCTGCCGTCGCCCGTTTTTGCTTCGGCCCGGATGCTGGTGGACCCTCTCTGGGACTCCCGGCGAGTCGAAATTGAAGGAATCGTTGCCGCCGCGGGGACTTTACCCAGCACGGTCATTCTCACGGTCGTCATGCGTGAAGGCCCCGTGATGGTAATGGTTTACGGGAAGAGTGCTGATCGGATACCCAAGGACGTTCTGGGTATGCGAGTTCGGCTTCGCGGGATTTGCTCCGCCGTTGCCAATCCGGATCGGCAGGTTGTCGCTGCTCGTTTGCACGTCACCGAACCGGCTGACGTGGATGTGGTGCCAACCGGCCGAGTCAACGTCGACTCGCTCGCCGTTACCCCCGTGACCCATGTGCTGCAATCGGCCAGCGAATCCTCGGACGGTCCTCTGACCCGAATCGAAGGCACTATCACGGCAACTCCCACTCCTTCGACGTTCTATCTTCAGGACGAGTCGGGCAGCATCCTCGTGTACGATCTTATGCCGGCAGCGAACGAACCGGGCATGCGAGTTTCCCTGACGGGGATTCCACATCTGGAAGACGGAAACGTCGTGTTCGGACTGGGAAGTCGCGGCATTAACGGACAGTCCGGCATTCCCAAGCCCGTCGCTGTGACTCCCGACGACTATCTTCAGAAACAGTACCGTCACCGCCGCGTTTCGTTTGAAGCGAAGGTGCTGGCCGTATCGCGGTCCGAATCGTCGGAGCCTCTCGATGTAGCGCTGGAGTTCGGCCCGGCGGTCATGAACGCCAGAGTCCCGGAATCCTACGTCAGGACCGACAGCCTGCGCAGCGGCTGCCGAGTCCGTATCCAGGGAGTCATCGAACAACTTTCGGAACCTGACAACGACTCGAACCGCTTCAACGTCTACCTGGCTCAGCCTGATGATCTTGTGATCGTGGCGTCGCCTCCCGCGGACTTGGCGACAATCATGCTGTGGTCGCTCGCGATTGTCGGCGTGCTGGGCTGCCTGGCGGCCGGCTGGACGATTACGCTCCATCGCCGCGTTCGAGTGCGCACTGCGGAACTTGCCACAGCTCATGGACGTATCGCCGAGGCCATGTCGCAATTGTCGCAGTCTGAGGCCAAGTTCCGGAGCATGTTCGAACAATCGCCGCTGGGAATCGCATTGTTCGATGCTCGCAGCGGTCAACTGCTTGAGGTCAACCAGCGTCTGGCACAGCTCACCGGACGCCCCAGCGAAGAACTCGCGACCGCCGACTGGCTGAAGCTTACGCATTCCGACGGCCAGGCACAGGACGTCGATCAGCTTTTCCGGTTGCAGTCGGGCGAGATAAGCGGCTTCGAAATGGAGCATCGATACGTTCGTGCCGACGGCAGATGCGTCTGGTTCCACATCACGCTGGCCGCGGTGACAAACGGCGCCGAGGGTGCCTGCTACCACCTGGGACTGGTTGAGGACATTACGCAGCGCAAAGACGCCGAAGATCGACTTCGGTGTATCACGAATGCTGCGCACGACGCGATCCTGATGCTCGATCCGCGCGGCGCGATTACGTTCTGGAATCCCGCTGCCGAGCAGATCCTCGGATACCGGCCCGAGGAAGCGCTGGGAGAGGATCTGCATGAACTGCTGGCGCCGGGGCGATATCTCCAGGAATTTCGAGAGGCGTTCCCCGCGTTTAAGAGCACCGGGCGAGGCAATGCCGTAGGCAAGACGCTCGAGTTATTTGCTCGACGACGCGATGGGCAGGAAATACCGGTTTCATTGTCGCTCTCGACATTCCTGTTTCAGGGCGGCTGGCATGCGGTGGGAGTTCTCCGCGATATTTCCGATCACCGGAGGATGGAGGAGGAGTTGCGTGCCCGGGAAGAACGATTTCGACTGCTGGCCGAGCACGCCGTCGACAATATCTGGACCTACGGCCTCGAAGACACTTTCACGTACGTCAGCCCTGCCGTCGAGAAGCTGATGGGTTACACACCGGAAGAAATGACACAGCGGTCACTGGAAAGCGTCCTCACTCCGGAATCGCTTTCCGTCACGCTGAATTACCTCAACGGACTGGATGCCCGCGCGCAGACGGGCCTGCCACTGGAGCACTTCCGGAGCGAACTGGAACTGATCTGCAAGAATGGTTCCACCGTCTGGTCGGAAGTTATTGCATCACCTCGCGTTGGCGCCGACGGAAAATTGATCGAACTAGTGGGCGTTTCCCGCGATATTACGGAGCGAAAGCGGCACGAGCAGGAACTTCGGCTGGCTCGCGACGACGCGGAGTCCGCCAATCGCGCCAAGAGCGATTTCCTGGCCACCATGAGCCACGAAATCCGCACGCCGATGAATGGCGTAATCGGCATGACCGGCCTTCTGCTCGATACGAACTTGACAGCGGAGCAGCGAAGATACGCCGAGTTCATTCGCGTCAGCGGCAAGTCCCTGCTGACCTTGATCAACGACATTCTCGACTTCTCCAAGATCGAAGCCGGCAAACTGGATTTGGAAACGCTCGACTTCGACCTGCAGTCGCTGCTTTACGAGTTTGCAGGCCCGCTGGAGTTCGTCGCGAGGGACAAAGCCATCCGTTTTACCTGGTCGACGGCATCGGACGTGCCAGTCAGAGTATCCGGCGATCCTGGGCGACTGCATCAGATCCTGACGAACCTGACAAGCAACGCGCTGAAATTTACTCAGCACGGCGAAGTGTCCGTGGCGGCGAGTCGCGTCGAGGAAACCGAGTCCGACGTGCTGATCCGCTTCTCGGTCCGAGATACGGGCATCGGTATTGATCCGATGCAGCACGAGAAGCTCTTTCGCAAGTTTTCTCAGGCACACGATTCCACCACTCAGCGCTACGGCGGAACCGGACTGGGTCTGGCCATCTCGAAGCGACTCGCGGAACTTATGGGCGGAGAAATCGGCGTGAACAGCCGACTCGGCGAAGGATCCGAGTTCTGGTTCACCGTGCGTCTTGGCAAGCAACTTCTGCCGGACAGCGATTCAGCCACGTCCTTTACGGCGACAAACTCTGCCAACACGATTCCGTCAGAATCATCGGCGCTGTATCGCAAGGGCGCCCGCATTCTGGTCGCAGAGGATAACGTCGTGAACCAGGAGGTGGCAATCGGCATCCTGCGGAAACTCGGCCTGCGTGCCGAGGCCGTTGGTAACGGCGAGGAAGCCGTCGAAGCGTTGAGGACTATGCCGTACGATCTGGTTCTGATGGACATCCAGATGCCTGACATGGACGGCCTGGAAGCCACGCGACTCATCCGCGATCCGCAGTCGGCCGTGCTCAACCACCAGATTCCTGTGATAGCGATGACCGCCAACGCCATGCGAGGCGATCGCGAACGCTGCCTTGAGGCGGGCATGAACGCCTATGTCAGCAAACCCATCTCGCCCCAGGCGCTGGTTGAGACATTGAATATCTGGCTGTCGCGAGTTGCTTCACACGTCGATACGGATGCCGCAGGAGATGCCGTCAAGATGGAGCCGGCAGCAGACGTGCCCGTTTTCAATCAGACGGATTTGATGACGAGGCTGTTCGATGATGTTCAACTGATCGAGAGGATCGTCGACCGATTCCTGCATTCGATGCCGGACCAGATCGTATCGCTGCAACAAGCCCTCAATGCGGGTGACGCATTGACTGTTCAAAGGAATGCTCACAGCATCAAGGGCGCGGCCTCAAACGTCGGAGGCGAACAGCTGCAAAGCGTCGCGGGCGATATGGAAGACGCGGCCAGAACCGGAAATCTCGATTCCGCGGCCCGCCTCCTGCCCATTCTGCAGCAGAAACTCGAGTCGCTTCAGGCGGCAATCCGGGCAAGCAGTTTCTGTGGTTCGGAATTCCGCGAATGACTTTTGTTTGACGCGTCGCCGACGGGATCGTACGACAACGCCTGCAACTGCAGGAACAGCAAAATGCGGCCCGCTTGCCAATTCGCCAAGGCAGGATGTGTCAAGCTCGCCGAGTCATGTACTCCTTCCAGCTTGACGATGAGGGTGAGCGCGGGCACACCGGAATGAGGCTCGATTGGCTTCATCGATGAAGCGGGCAGAAATGCTCGGCTGTTTCCATCGGTGATTATCCGCGCCAATCCCTGGCTTCCTCTCCAGCAAACCGCCGGTTGGCGATTCGCCTCCGAGCAGATACGATCTTTGAATATGACTACGCAATCGTGCTCATCAGCAGGCGAAGCCGTCCGGCGAGGGCGGCGGCTCGAGTACTTTGGTCTCGCGTGGAACGTAATCGAGGCCGCAGTGGCGATCGGAGCCGGTGCGCTGGCAGGGAGCACCGCGCTGCTCGGGTTCGGCTTCGACTCGCTGATCGAGTCCTTGTCCGGACTCGTGCTGCTCTGGCGGCTTGCCCACGGCGAGAAAGGCGAGCAGCGGGAAAAACTGGCACAGAAACTCGTCGGCGTCAGCTTTCTCATTCTGGCCGTCTATGTTGCGTTCGAGTCCGTCGAAGCGCTCGTCAAACGCGAGCCGCCCGAAGCAAGCTACGCCGGAATCGCGATCGCGATTCTCTCGGTCGTCGTCATGCCGCTGCTGGCCCGGGCCAAACGCAAGGTGGCTGCAAGTTTGGACAGCGCGGCAATGCACGCCGATTCGCGCCAGACGGATATCTGCGCCTATCTGTCGGCAATCCTGCTGGTCGGCCTGGCCGCCAATGCGATTGCCGGCTGGTGGTGGGCCGACCCGATCGCCGGACTGGCCATGGTGCCGATCATCGGAAAAGAAGGGATCGACGCCCTGCGGGGCAAAGCCTGCGGCTGCAGTAAGACGTGCTGCGAGTCAACCTGCCACGACGGAGGTCGTGCGGTTTAGGAACCATTGGGACGTAACGACTTAGCTTCACCCTCCCGCATGCGGGAGGGTCGGCCGCGCAGCGGTCGGGGAGGGGCTTCCTGGCCAGTAGTGAATTCTACGACCACCGGCGCGGTAGCCCTCTCCGAGCCTTCGGCCCGACTCTCCTAGAGGTAGAGTGAAGCATGAATCACGACGGTGCAACCACTTGTAAACCGCACGACTTCGACGGGCAAGCCTTGGGCAAACCGACATTGATCCGCGTTCATCCGCAGCCGCTTCTCCTTACGGCTGCAGATCTATTCCGAGCTTCTCTTCCTCCTCGCCCTCAATGATGATGCGGGGCGTCACGCCGCCCAACATCAGACACGGTTCGGGACGCGCGGCGATGCCATCCTGCGACTCCATCTCGCTCACCAGAATCTCCAACCGCTGCGATCCATTCTGGCCGAACGGCACACCGATCTTCTTGTTAAGTTCAAGCGGCTCGACGACTCGCGCGCCTGCGGATATGAGCCGAATGCCGACCTGTTCTTCAGACGCCGGTCCCCAAATCCATGCAGGGACAAACCGCGTAAGCAGGCGCACGGCCACATTGCGAGGCGGTGCCGCCCCCGGCTGTCCAGTGAGCGTCAGCTTCGCGTCGAGAAACCGCTTGCCGTCCTTGTCGCGGATCACTTGCACATCAATGGCCGTTCCCTCTTCCAGAAGTTCGACGTTGTCCGTGTTGCCGGGCCGCGGAATCTCGCACGTGCTGCGAACCGAAGCCTGCTGGTTTTCCGCTACGGAAATCTTTGGAGCGATGATTACGGTCTCCTGGCCGTCCGTATCCCGCCCGACGATCCGGAACTCGATCACGTAGACCTTGTTGGAATCGCCACAGGTCGAGTCGTCGCCGCACGCAACTCTTGCGTCGAATAACAAAACGGCTGCGGCAAGCGTGATCAGCAACTTCACGGTTCGGGCCTCCATGCCAGTTCGCGGGAATTGGTCGACTCGTCAGGCATCAGGCCGAGGATAGTACGTTCGCAGCCAACTCTCGGCAAGCCGAACGCAGGCGATTGGTCACCCGGCAGCACCGACCATGTCGATGCCCAAGTCCGAGGCTGCGCTCACCCGACCGAATAAGTGGCCAACGGACCGCGAATCACTGCCGGCGAATACACTCCTGAGATGGGTGTGGCAATACTCCATAAATACTATGCTTCGTGTATTTGGCTGCCGAGCGATGTTGAGTCGATGAGTGCGTTGGAAATCGAGATGGCGGGGGAAAGGAATTCCTCCCGGTCGCAAGTCCTGATCTTCAGACCGGTTTCTAAAATCCTAAATAGCGTTGAAATCAAATGTTACGACATGATTTTCCCAGTGATCCAATTCACGCTATTGACGGCGTTTTGAATGGGTATTAAATTATCGATACATTGATACCGATAAAAGAGTATCGGTTTGTGTGAACGAGCGATTGTGGAGTTTGTGTGGCGACTGCATTGATCACGAAAGTCTCCCCTGCTGCGGAAAGCGAGGTCAGTGAGCTATGATCGAGACGCCTGCGACCGCGCCCAGCCTGGAAGACCCTGACATGGCTCACGACCCGCTTCGGCCCCTGCCCTTGCCCAGCGTTCGGCGACTGCCTTTGTACCTCCGGTATTTGAAGGAAGTTGAGGCCGAAGGGCGCGAGTCCGTCTCGTGCACGCACATCGCCGAACACTTGAACCTGGGCAGCATTCAGGTCCGCAAGGATCTGGCACTGACCGACATCGTGGGGCGTCCGAAGATCGGATTCGAGACGCGGGCCTTGATCGAGGCGATTGAGACGTTTCTCGGTTGGAACAACACGCAGGAAGCGTTTCTCGTCGGGGTCGGCAGCCTGGGACATGCCCTGCTGGGATACGGCGGATTCGACGAGTTCGGTTTGAGCATCGTCGCAGCCTTCGACGTGGCGGCGGACAAAGTCGGCACGAAGGTGCACTCCAAAGAAGTGCTGCCGATGGAGATGTTCGCCGATCTGGTCCAGCGCATGCACATCAATATCGGCGTCCTGACCGTGCCCGCTGCAGCGGCTCAGTCGGTGGCCGATTTGATGGTCAAGTCGGGCATGCGCGCGATCTGGAATTTCACCCCTGTCAAGCTGACCGCACCGGACACGATCGTTGTGGAAGACGTCCGCATGGCGGCCAGTTTCGCGGTACTTGCCAAACGCCTGAGCGATCTGTTGAAGCGGCATTAGCCGCGTCAAATGTCAGCCGGGCCGAATTGCAGTCAGGCCTGACGTTCCTCCCGTTTTTCACGCTTTGCAAAAGCTCCCCTGCATGGCGCGCCGCTCGCGGTGCGCGCTGATCACGCCTTTTCCGAAAGGAGTTTCCGCATGGACAACATCTCGCCGGCCCACGAGGCATCGTGCAGCACCGGGCCAGCCGAAAGCACGGCGACCGGCCACACGTCAGCTGAGCTCAGTGCAACTGACCTCGAAACGCAGCAGTTCAACACGGTGTGCGAGATCCTGCGCCGGAACAACAACGACCCGGCGCGGCTGATTCCGATCCTGCAGCAGATCCAGAAAGAGTATCGCTACCTGCCGGAGGAAGTGCTGACGTTCATCGCGACTCCTTTGCGGTTGCGACCGGCCCAGGTGTTCGGTGTAGCCACCTTCTACTCGCACTTTGCCCTGAAGCCGCACGGCAAGTACACGATCCGCCTCTGCGACGGCACGGCCTGCCACGTCCGTCGGTCCACGGGCATCCTGAATGCGTTGTACGAGAGGCTGAACGTGGACGAAGAGCGCAAGACCACTTCGGACCAGCTGTTCACCGTGGAAACGGTCTCGTGTCTCGGGGCGTGCGGGCTGGCGCCGGTGATGCTGGTCAACGAGAAGGTGTACGGACAAGTCACTCCGGAAAAAGCCCTGGAAATCGTCGAGGAAATCATCGTGAAGGAGAAGCAGGCATGACTCTGCCCATCGTTACACCCCCGGTTGATCTCAAGGCTCTCGCGCGGGAATACCATGAATGGAAGCAGCCTGTGACTCGCCGGATCGTGGTCTGTGCGGGGACGGGCTGCGTGGCCAACGGTTCTCAGGCGGTCTTCGACGAGTTGACTCGGCGCATCGCGGCGGCACGTCTGCCGGTCGTGACCTGCTTTGAAGACGAACCGGTCCGCAAAGACTCCGTGCATCACATCTCGAAGAGCGGCTGCCAGGGGTTCTGCCAGATGGGGCCGCTGGTGGCCATCGAGCCCGACGGCATCCTCTACACACGGGTCCAGCTGGGCGATCTGGACGACATCGTCGAAACGACGCTGGTTCACGGCCAGGTTGTCGAGCGGTTGCTGTACAAGGACCCAACGACTCGGCAGATCTGCCGCGGGCAGCACGACATTCCTTTCTATACGCAACAGCAGCGATGCGTGCTCGAGCAGTGCGGGCGAATCGATCCCGGCGACGTGCGCGAGTACATCCATGCCGGCGGATATGAACAGGCGCGCCGCGCGTATCAGGAGATGAATCCGGCCGAGGTCTGCGAACTGATCAGCCGGTCGGGGCTGCGCGGCCGCGGCGGGGGCGGTTTTCCGACAGGCCGGAAATGGGAACTCACCCGCATTCAGCCCGGCCCACGAAAATACGTGATCTGCAACGCGGATGAAGGCGATCCCGGCGCGTTCATGGATCGCAGCGTGATGGAAGGAAATCCCCACAGCGTCATCGAGGGCATGATGATCGCCGCCCGGGCGATCGGCGCCAGCGAGGGCTACTTCTATGTGCGGATGGAGTATCCGCTGGCCGTCGAACGGGTCCGCAAAGCGGTCGAGGACGCCGAGGCGATGGGCCTGCTGGGGGATCGGCTGTTCGGCTCGTCCTGCTCGTTGCGGTTGCACGTCATGGAAGGCGCCGGAGCATTCGTGTGCGGTGAAGAGACGGCCATGATCGCCTCCATCGAAGGCAAGCGAGGCATGCCGCGGCCGAAGCCGCCATTTCCCGCTCAGCAGGGATTGTGGGGCAAACCGACAGTGATCAACAACGTCGAGACGCTGGCTTCGGTGCCGATGATTCTGCGTCAGACGCCCGAAGGGTATCGCCGTCTGGGTACGGAGAAATCTCCCGGAACCAAGACGTTTGCCTTGACCGGGCACGTGGCCAATACCGGCTTGATCGAGGTGCCGTTCGGCAGCACTCTGCGGACGATCGTTTGCGACATCGGCGGCGGTGTCATCGACGACAACGGAAAAGTCGTCAAAGAGGTTTTCAAAGCAGTTCAGATCGGCGGACCGTCGGGCGGCTGCCTCACCCAGGAGCACCTGGATCTGCCGCTGGACTTCGATTCGCTGCAGACTGTCGGAGCCATGGTCGGTTCCGGGGGCCTGGTCGTCATGAACCAGAAGACGTGCATGGTCCAGATGGCACGCTTCTTCATGCGGTTCACGCAGAACGAATCGTGCGGCAAGTGCGTGCCCTGCCGCGAGGGCACCAAACAGATGCTGGCCCTGCTGGACGACATCATCGAAGGTCGAGCCGACGCGAGGACGCTGGTGCTGCTGGAGCAAGTGGCGCATGCCGTCCGCAAGGCTTCGCTGTGCGGGCTGGGCAAGACAGCCCCCAACCCTGTGCTCGCGATGCTGAGGCACTTCCGCAGCGAGATGGAAATGCACATTGTGCAGCGCCGCTGCCCGACCGGACGCTGCAAGGCGCTGGCTGTGCCGGAAATCGACGCGGAACTCTGCAAAGGCTGCGGCCTGTGCAAGCGCAAATGCCCCGTGGATGCGATCGAAGGCGAACGCAAGCAGCCGCACTCGATTCGCGTCGAGACCTGCATCAAGTGCGGAGCGTGCGCCGAAGCCTGCAAATTCAACGCGGTCACCGGAATCTGAAAGGGACTCAACCGTGGACAATCACCCGACACTGACACTCAATGGACGAACCGTTTCCATCCGCGGAGAACGCAATCTGCTGGAAGTTGCCCGTCAAGCGGGCATCGACATTCCCACCTTCTGTTACCACTCCGAGTTGAGTATCTACGGCGCGTGCCGCCTGTGCCTTGTCGATATCGAAGGACGCGGCATTGTCGCCAGCTGCTCGGTGGCTCCCGAGCCCGGCATGGTGGTCCGCACGCACACCGAAGAGATCCGGGAACTGCGGCGGATCTCGCTGGAACTGCTGTTGGCCAATCACGAGCAATCGTGCACTACGTGCGCTGCGAGCCGTTCGTGCCGGCTTCAGACGCTGTGTCGCCGGCTGGGAGTGGAAAAGGTGCGATTTCACCGCACCCAGAAGGAGCGGCCGGTCGACCACTCGTCGGTCTCTCTCGTCCGCGACCCGAACAAGTGCATTCTCTGCGGCGACTGCGTGCGGGCCTGCACCGAGATCCAGAACGTCGGCGCAATCGACTTTATCCATCGCGGCGCGGAAACCACAGTCGGCCCGGCATTCGGCAAGAACCTCGCAGAGGGCGAATGCGTGAACTGCGGCCTGTGCGCCACCGTTTGCCCGACCGGCGCGCTGACGCCCAAGCCCGAGATCGATGCGGTCTGGCGCGATCTGAATGATCCGCAGAAGACGGTCGTCGTGCAGGTCGCCCCGGCAGTCCGCGTCGGAATCGGAGAGGCCTTTGGCCTCGAACCGGGGAGCATCGAAACGGGGCGTCTCGTTGCGGCGCTCAAAGCACTCGGATTCGACCAGGTCTACGACACGAGCTTCGCAGCCGATCTGACGGTGATCGAGGAAGCCACCGAGTTCCTGCAACGGAAGGCGGCCGGAGAACGATTGCCCCAATTCACCTCGTGCTGTCCCAGTTGGGTGAAGTTCGCGGAACAGTTCTGCCCGGAAGTTCTGCCGAATCTCTCGACGTGCCGCTCGCCGCAGCAGATGTTCGGCGCGCTGGCGAGGGTCACGCTGCCGGAAACTCTCGGCATTGATCCTGAGAACCTCGTCATTGTCTCGGTTATGCCCTGCACGGCGAAAAAATACGAGGCCAAGCTGCCGAAGTTCCAGACTGGCGGCCGGCCCGACGTGGATCACGTGCTGACAACTCAGGAACTGGCTGTGATGATCGAGGAAGCCGGCCTGCAGTTCCGGCAATTGGAGCCTCAATCCATGGACATGCCGCTGGGCTTCAAGACCGGAGCCGGCGTGATCTTCGGGGCCAGCGGCGGAGTGACCGAAGCGGTCCTGCGTTTCGCCGTCGAGAAGGTGACCGGCGTGCGATTGTCGCGAATCGACTTCGATGAAGTGCGCGGCGAGGGAAGCGTCCGCGAAGCCACGATCTCTGCCGGCAACACGACGTTGAAACTGGCGATGGTTCACGGACTCCGCAATGCCCACGATCTGGCTGATAAAGTCGCCCGAGGCGAATGCGACTATGACCTGATCGAGGTCATGGCCTGCCCGGGAGGCTGCATCGGCGGAGCGGGCCAACCCGTGCCCAAGGAGCTTCAAACCCGGGCACAGCGTACTTCCGGACTGTATCAGGCCGACAAAGGACTGCAATTGCACAAGCCGCAGGAAAACCACCTGGTGGCCCATTGCTATCAGACCTGTCTGGGGGACGTCGGCGGCCACCGTGCGCACGAACTTCTTCATACGACGCATCAAAACCGCCGACGCATCAACAGCCGGGGACTGACGGTCCTGGGCCAGGACAATAACTCCGACAAGTTGAAGGTAACCGTGTGCCTCGGAACCGGCTGTTTCCTACGCGGTTCACATTCGCTGCTCAATGCACTTACCGAGCGGATCCAGCAACACGGACTGAAAGACCGGGTCCAGGTATCTGCGACGTTCTGTTTCGAGGCGTGCGATCGCGGTCCGAACGTGCGGATGGGCGAGACTTCGCTGTTTCGTTGCACGTTAGACTCGGCCTGGGATGCGATCCTCAAGGAACTGGAAGCCACGCCGGTGGCTTGAAACTCCCATGAAGACGAAAACCGCAGCGACCCAAGTCGTGTTCACCAACAAGGCGCGCTGCCGCGATTGCTATCGGTGCGTGCGACATTGCCCCGTCAAGGCGATTCGCATGCACGACGGCCAGGCGTCGGTCGAACCGGATCGGTGCGTCGCGTGCGGCACGTGCGTGCGCGAATGCCCGCAGCAGGCCAAGGCGTTTCGCAACGACCTGGATCGGGCCAAGCATCTGTTTGACGAACCGGGGCGAGTGGCCTGCAGCCTCGCCCCGTCCTTCGTCGCAGCCTTTCCGGGCTGGCAGAGTTCTCGGCTTCCTTCGGCGCTGCGACGACTCGGCTTCGATCACGTTGGCGAGACCGCAGTCGGTGCCTATCAGGTTGCGCAGGCCACGGCTCAGTGCGTCGCTGCCCGGCCGGAACAGGATCATGTCTGCACCGCTTGCCCTGCAGTGGTAAGTTTTGTGGAGATTTATCGTCCCGGGCTGCTCGGCACGCTCGTTCCGATCGTGTCGCCCATGGTGGCTCACGGGCGTCATATCCGCCGCGCGCTCGGGCAGGACTATCGCGTTGTCTTCATCGGCCCCTGCATTGCCAAGAAAGCCGAGGCCGAGCGGGACGAAGCGGCCGGTGCCATCGACGTTGTGCTGACGTTTGTGGAACTGGCGCAGTGGCTCGAAGAAGCTCACATCGACCTGAGCACCTGCGAGGAAAGCGGATTCGACGAATCGCCCGCGGGTGATGCGCGACTGTTTGCTCTCGAAGGCGGCGCGGTGCGGACCTCCGGCATGGCTGCTGATCTGCTCGACCGGACCGTGATATCGGTCAGTGGTTACGAAGGTCTGGATCAGGCGCTTGATGAATTGAACGGCGGACCGCAGGGACGGATCGTTGAACCGCTGTTCTGCGCGCGAGGCTGCGTGAACGGACCCGCGATCCAAGACGGACGGAATACCTTCGGTCGCCGCGCCGATGTGCTGAACTACGCTGCCTCCAACCCCGGTCGACGGGGGGATCGAGATGCGTTGCCGCCTGATCCCGTTCGCGACCTGGCCACGGGAT
Organism: uncultured Planctomycetaceae bacterium; assembly: GCA_903863885.1. GTDB lineage: Bacteria > Planctomycetota > Planctomycetia > Pirellulales > Pirellulaceae > CAIPEB01. Next base: position 31,377 of record CAIPEB010000733.1, read on the forward strand.
TCGCCGTCCGCGTGCCGCATTCGGAACGCCCGATTAGCGAGCATCGCATCAAGGCGGCACTGGAACGCGTCGGAAAGACAGGGCCCGAGGACTTTCTGAACTGCGGCGCGTGCGGCTACGCGGGTTGCCGCGAGAAAGCGATCGCCGTGGTTCAAGGACTGGCTGAACCGGAAATGTGCATGCCCTTCACACGCAGGCTTGCCGAGCAGCGTGTCGATCGGATTATCGAAACCAGTCCCAACGGGATCGTGATCCTCGACGATCGCCTGCGAATCCTGAGCATGAATCCGGCATTTCAACGCTTCTTCATGTGCTCGGACGCCACGTGCGGCCAGAGCATATCCTGCCTGATGGATCCTGAGCCGTTTGAACGACTGGCGGCGGGGCAGCAGAAGCAGATTGAGTTGACCGTCGACCACAAGAACTATCACGTTATCTGCCACGAGATCCTCTACCGCATGCCGGAAGAAGATCAGTACGTGGGAATTTTTGTGAACGTGACCAAAAGCCGCGCCAACGAGCGCGAACTGGATCGCATCCGCGCACAAACCGTGACGCAGGCGCAGGAGCTCCTTGAGCAACAGATACGAATGGCCGAAACGATCGCTGCCTGCCTGGGCGAAAACACGGCTCGCGGCGAAGCACTGCTGCATCGCCTGGTCGAGATGACGGAAAACGGAGCCGGCAAGGATTGACCATGCCCGACGACTACCTTCATATCGAAGTGCAGGTGGCCCAAACCTCCAAGCGGCCCGGCGAACCGTGCGGCGACCTCGTGGTCAGCGATCGCAACGAGGGGCACACGACGCTGCTCTGCGTGGACGGGGTGGGATCGGGAATGCGAGCCCGGATCGCAGCCAGGATGTGCGCCAGCCGATTCTGCACTCTGCTGCAAAACGACTTCTCGCTGCGGTCCGCGTTCACCGCGCTGGCCGAAACGATGGACCGCTGGCGCGATCCCGCAAAGCCGTATGCCGCCTTCACAGCGGCCCGCATTCGGAACGACGGCGTGGCCACATCGCTCAGCTACGACGCCCCTGCCCCGATCCTGATCGGCAATCGCCAAGCCGCGCCGCTTGATGCCAAGCCGCTGCGATGGGGCAAGGCGCTGGTCACCGAAACACAATCGCACCTGTCGCCGGGCGAAGGCTTGCTGCTGATGAGTGACGGTATCACCCAGGCCGGCATCGGCGCGCAATACGCCACGGGATGGGGCGCCGAGGGAGTCGCCCGCTTCGTCAACCATTCGCTTCTTCTTGGACATCAGGTTCAGGATGTGCCTCGACTGGTGCATCGCGAAGCAACTCGTCTCTGGCGCACCGCCGGGGACGATTGCACGGCCGCCGTCGCGTATTGCCGCGCCGGCAATGTGGTAAGCCTGTTCACCGGGCCCCCGGCGGATGAGCGACAGGACGGTCTGGCTGTGCGACGATTCATGGAGCTGCCGGGAACCAAGGTCGTGTGCGGCGGCACGACGGCGGACCTTGTCGCCCGCTGGACCGGCCAACGTCTGCAGTTGGAGCAGGACCCGATCAGCATGGTTGCTCCGCCCAGATACGAACTCTCGGGTATCGATCTGGTGACCGAAGGCGCGGTGACGCTGAACCAGGCCTACAATCTGCTCGATACCGACGAATCGCAACTTCGCGAGAACAGCGGCGTGACCGAACTGTGCAAACTGCTGCGTGAAGCGGATTGCGTTCATATCCTGTACGGACTGGCGCGCAATACGGCGATGGACATGATCTGCTTCCGCCAGCAAGGCATCCTGCCGCGGGACCAGATCGTTCCGCACCTCATCGAAAAACTCCGCGCCGCGGGCAAGCTGGTGACGGTCCATCACCTGTGAGAGACAGGAGGGCACGGACGGGCTCGAATCAACACGGATGAAGAAACGTGCAGCACCGGTCATGCGACACGAGTGGCGTGTCTTTTCGGGTTATACGAATTCACATGAATGACGGGGCTGATCATCCGTAGGGTGTGTCAAGCTCGCCGGAACACATTCTCCATTGTGCAAGGCGTTTTCGGCGAGCGCGGGCACACCAGAATGAATGCCCGTTGCAGGTCCGCACTTCCATTCCGTGTGCCTCGGGTGGCTTGTGCACCCGTGCTGTTATCTTGCGCACGCCTCAATCTGGTGTGCCCGCGCTCGCGGATGTGTCTTCTCACAAGAAACAAGTCTTACCTCCGCGAGCTTGACACACCCTGCAAATGCAGAGAAACGAAGACGCGAATGATGGCAACGCAAAATTGCCGTTCTATTTGTCCGCCGGCACGGGGGGCAGTTCGTAGCGAACGGTGAAGCCGAGTTTTTCGTTGTCCTTTGCCGCACCTTGAAACAGGACTCGCGTGCGACCGTTCTCAATCCGAGTGACTGCGGAGGCGGGTTCGGCAGCAAGGAGTTTCGCGTTGGGCGGCAAGAGGATCTCCATTCCGTACCGGGTATCGGAACCGACGTGATGCATGCCGTCCTGGTACGTGCAAACGCCCTTTTCGATTGTGGCAGCTTTGGTAACGTCGAACACCTGAGTATAGCGCATCTTGCCCTGATCAAAGACGCTTTCAGTGAACGTCACGTCATAGCGGTTATTGGTGTCGGTGACCACAAGTTGCACAGGCATTTCATGGCCCGACGGATCGAGAACTCGAGCCTTGGTATCTTTCGCGGTGTAGAGAGAGAAGCCCTTCGGCAAATAGAAACCGGCCCAGGGTCGTTCGATCGCGCATTGTTTCTCTGCACTGCCGTCCGCGGCGAGAGTCACGACGGTATGGGTGGACATGGTACCCGCTCCGAACCATGCAGTCGCAGTCCACGTTGAAATCGCGATAGCCACGGCCAGACACACCGCCAACCATCCCCTTCTTTCCCAGGACGGCATCCCCGGCATCGGCTCGTATTGGACGGGCGGAAGCGAAGTTTTTTCAACGCCGACTGCCGTGCCCAGTCGCGCCACCTCGAGCCGCAGCAGCTTCATCTCCTTGAGCACATCCATTTTCATCCGGGCCGTGGCGAACCAGAGCTTCATCAGCACCGTGGTCTCATAGACAACGAGCATCACGACGGCACAGCCTATGAGCGTCTTGAGATCGAAACTGCGAACGAAGAAATTGATCGCCGCGACACCTACGGCAACGCAGATTACCGCGTACCACCAGTAAATGCGTTCCGCATTTCGCAGATGCCGGGAGTAATCGTTTGCCGCGACCTCGCGGAGGTTGTCTTCGCGTTCGCAACGAAATCGGGCAACTTCTTCCAGGGTCTTCCGCAGGGTTTCGTCGTGTTCACTCATTGCGTTTTCCTTCGACGATCTGTTGCAATCGCAGCCGGGCATGATGAAGCCTCGACTTTACCGTTCCTGGTGGAATCTCCAGGATTTCCGCGATTTCAACGGTGCTGAAATTATCTTCGTAGCGAAGCGACAGGATCGCGCGGTCGCGACCGGACAGATCAGCCAGGGCCTCCCGCAAATCGGCATATTGCCGTTCGGCCGTGCCTTCCCCGTTTTCCGCCTCGAGCCAACGCTGGCCGTACGCCTCGTCCGCTCGGCGCATGCGCTGACGGCGGCGAATCCAATCGCGCGATTTGTTGCTGATGATGCGGTAAGCCCAGGCGGGAAAGGCCGAGGAATCCCCGAGCCCTCGAATCTGGCGACTGATTACGATCCACGCTTCCTGAAGTACATCCCAGGCTGCCTGCTCGTCATCCGTCAGTCGCCATGCCAATCGCCAGAGACGCTCCTGCCAACGCTCGACCAGTTTGGCAAAAGCTTCGACACTCCCCTCCTGAGCCCGGATCACCAACAATTCGTTTTCGATCCGTTCGTTCTGGTTCATCCGCCCGGTAGGTCGTTTGTGAACGGTAAACGGTTCAACGATTGTCGAAGAAAATTGGAGTTTACCGCGCAGTTGTCCCGTCTTGAGGCCCTGCAAGCGGGGCCACCACCCGCAAGACGGAGACGGCAGTCCCGACTATACCGTGATGGGGAGGCAATCGGTTGCGGACGGAGAGAAGGTCCGTGCATCGAGCACCGACCCTGAATAAGTGCTTTCGGCCAACGCGATGGTTCGATAGCTCAGATTGGCCTGCCAGGCAAACAACGTGGAATCCGCGTGCCCCGTTGCTTTCAGCGTGCGGCCTGCCTTTTCCTTCAGCACGCGAAGGTCGTACATTCGCCTTCCGCAATCGCGCAACACGTGGGTCAACTCGCCGACACTCATGTTCTTCGGCTGAAAGACCACCTCGGTCATGTTGTAACGGTCCCAGTCATCGGGAAAGTTCGTGTGCAGCAGGCGGTTCTCTTCCCGCAATTGGCGGAATACGCGGGTTCCCGGCAGCGGTGTCAGCACGGTGCCCTGCATAGCGTCTACGCCGCTGTTGATCATGTACTCGGTGCGGCGATAGAGCTTCTCCGGGGTATCGCTGTCCAGGCCAAAGATGAACGCACCCAGGACCGCGATGCCGGCCTTATGAATGCGGTCGAAAGCCCCGGAGTAGGCGGATGCGCTGCGGCTGAGATTCAGTCGCTTGTTGACTCCGGCAAGCGCCTCATCGACTTCGGCCTCAAGGCCCACGAAAATCATGCGGCATCCCGCTTGATATGCCGACTCCAACAGCACTTCGTCATCCGCAACGTTCAGCGATGCCTGGCAAAGCCATCGCTTGTTCAGTCCCCGGCTCGCCATTCCCTGGAACAACTCCAACGCCTGCTGACGATCGTGCGGACCGTAGCCGACAATGTTGTCGTCGACAAAGAACAGCAACTCCTGAGGAATTGTCTCCAACTCGTTCAGCACCTGCTCCGGCGGACGCCGGCGATAGCGCCGGCCATTGAACTCGGTGACCGAACAAAAATCGCAGTCCATCGGGCAGCCTCGCGATGTCTGGATTGATGCGAATTTGTATCCCGGGTTGAGCATGGTCCGCCTGGGAGTCTTCAGGTTATGGAGTTGCTCTCCGCTGCCGCGATAGATCGACTTCAACCCGCCGGACGCGACGTCGTCCAGGACGTTGTGCCAGACGGATTCCACTTCGCCGATGACGACTGCATCCACAAACTGCAAAGCCTCATCGGGGCAGACCGAGGCGTGAATACCGCCCATGACCACGGGCACTCGGTGTGCACGGTAGATACTCGCGATTTCGTAGGCCCGCTTGGCTGCAGAACTGAACGCCGTGATACCGACCAGATCAGCGTCCCGAAAAGAAAACGTCTCGAAGTTCTCGTCAACGAGTTCCACTTCCCAGTTGTCGGGAGTCAGCGAAGCGACGATCGCCAGTCCCAGGGGTGAAAACCGAGAGTTGGGGCTGACGGAAAGCCCGGTGCGCAGAGGACTTGGATTGACGAGTACCAGTTTCTTGCATTTCGCCATAAGGATCTCGATGACGATTTCTACAGCGGCCGAACGGCGGCTTGCGATCGCCGAAGCAGCCAGAGTCGTTTTTTTTGGTTACTTCCTCTGTCGCAGGCGACAGTCATTGCGACAAACGGGAACAGCGCCACAGTTTTCAGAATGAGACCAGGAACGGAATTGCCGTGCGTCTATGGGGACGCGGACCGAATCGGTGCGCCGGCCGGGTCAGGCAGCGTCACGCTCGGTTTGCCGGCGGCTCGAGCGCCCGCCGGCGACCTCAACCTGGCGCTTATCTTACGTGACATCTGCGTGGCGACCAGTCGGGTCAGGAAGAAGGGAATAGTCAACAAGGCCTTGGCCTGCAATCTCCAGTTCAGAATCCGCATGAGCTTGAAGACCACTCTGGCTACGTGCAGCGGCCTATAAAACTGACGGTCGATTTGTTTTCGCAGGTTCGCGATCCGTTGTGACGAGCAGTGGTCGCTGTAGACAAAGCCGTCGCTGTCGATCCTGTAGCCCGGAGTCTTCTCGACCAATTCGAGCAATCCCGAATACCGTTCGCAACGCAGTCGCGAGACGTGAATCAGATCTACGCCCAGCGACTTCGCGAACGAGGCCGTCGACAGCATCTGCTCCTCGGTTTCACCCAGGTTCCCCAGAATGAAGTATCCATTGATGATCATCTTTGACTTGCGAAGCACGCTGAAATGCTGCCGCACTTGCTCGATATTGAACCCCTTGCCCATGGACTTGAGCGTTGCGTCCTGGGTTGATTCAACGCCGATCAGGAGCGAAAGGAATCCGGCCTGCTCCATCTTGCGCAACACGTCGGGGCGTTTAGCGATCTCCAGCCTCGCGTTGACGATGTAGTGCTTGCGAATCCCCTTCGCGATCAGCAAGTCGCAGATTTCGATCACTCGGTCGGGTTGGTGTGTGAATACGTCATCGACAAAGAAGATCAGATCTGCGTTGATTTGCGAGATCTCACGCACAATCGACTCGGCCGACCTGGACGCCCAGGGACGTTTCACCCCCCATGGATTGAGCGCAAAACTGCAGAACTTGCAATTGAACGGGCAGCCGCGTGAACCGGCAACCATGTCCGTCCTGATGCCCGTGCTGACGCCTTTGCTGGTCAGGTGGTAGGCGCGCCGGCGCAGATCGCGGGCCGGCAGCAATTCGTCGCTCAGCGGCATGTTGGCTCGGGGCGGATTGTGCACCAATTCGCCGTTTGGGCCGCGATACGACAGTCCTGCGACGTCCGGCCAGGCGACTCCCGAGGCAATCTCTGCAACTGCCCGCTCCCCATCGCCGCATACGACAGCGTTCACGTTGGGACACGACTTCAACCAAACGCCCGGGTCCTCGGTGGCAGTTCGCCCGCCCAGGATGACCGTCAGGCTTGGGGGGAGCGAATTGATGTCGCGGCGGATCAGGTCCAGATCGATGGGCCAATTCACGGAATAGCAGATCAAATCTGTTTCCGGCCTGATGAAGGGCAACACACTCGGCGTGCGTTGGTGCCGGAAATTCACCAGATCAATCCGTTCGGCAAACGGTCGCAGTGCCGCGGCAATGTACTCCACCCCCAGCGGCGGGAAAGAAGTCATTGAACTCGCGGTCCGGCGATAGGGATAAACGCACAGTACGTGACGGAACATGCGCACCCCGCCTTTGATCAAGTTCGACGTGACTCTGCCCCGCAAAACGCACGACGCAGACCGGACAGTATTCTCAACCGTGTGCGTCAACCAGTACGTGTGCGCAAACCGTACATTCGTGGAGTCAGTACGGACGGCGTTCTGAAGAGATAGGAAAAAGTCAATCCGCACATCGTAGCATGATATTGCGAAAGCAACTATGTCGAAAGCGTCCCGCCCCCGGCAGGGTGAGAGATTATCGCAGATTCAACTGCAATCCGATTTGCGGACCGGAGCAGGACGGCGCGAAACATTCTGATTGAGAATTCGGTGATATCACCTGCAATCAAACACTTCGCGCCGCCCGCGCAATCGTGCCCGGATGTCATGAGACTCGAGCACGAAAAACCCGACTTCAGACCGCCGGCAACCGACATGCGGTCTGCCGCAGCCTGTCGATATCCACTCCGCACATACTCCGGCCGAACATGTGCGAGATGACGTCGAATCCTGGTTTAGTAGCGTCGGCCACCGCCGCCGCCGCCGTAACCACCACGTCCGCCCGATCGACCACCGCCGCCGCCACGGTCCTCTCGGGGACGAGCCTCGTTGACCGTCAGAGCGCGCCCGTCGACGTCTTTTCCGTTGAGAGCACTGATCGCCGCCTGGGCCTCTTGCGCGTTGCTCATTTCGACAAACGCAAACCCCTTCGATCGTCCTGTGTCGCGGTCCATGATCACTTGGGCCGACTCAACTGCACCGAAACTCTCGAACATCGATCGCAAATCGCTGTCGGTCGTACCGTAGGTCAAGTTACCGACATAAAGCTTCTTCGTCACTTCCATTCTCCATCAAGACAACAAACCAAACAGTGAGTCAGCCCACAGTGGACCGATCATTGAACAACGCCTCGCCAACGCCGCCGACACAGTGAACGGGACCGCTAATGAGGCGAATCTCCGTTGCGTTCGAAGCGCGATTTCCGTCGAATTCGCGACTTTCGGCCGAATCATGCAATCCGGCGTGCCGAAAGGTCGGTCAATACACCTTCGCTTCAGTGCGGATCAGCGCGGGGAGGCAACAAACTCGTACCCGCAGCCGCAGTTCTTAATCCGGACATGCAGTTTCGCGCTGCACTTCGGGCACTTCTTCATATTCCAGACAAGCCTCTCCGGCACCTTGATTTTCGCCTTTCGCTTGGCAGCGGCCGTCTTTTCGGCAACAAGCTGCCGTTTCTGCTTCTCGTCCGCCAATGCGACGGAACACTGCGGGTGAATTCCGCCGGATGAATAGGAGGACTGCCCGCAGACGGGGCAGATCACCCCGCCTCGGCTAACCGCCACGTGAACACGCGCTTTTGACACGGCAGATGTTCTCGATTGGGAAACGATCAGGTACCTGGGCCGGTTGCGGGCCGCACCGATGCGAATCAGCCGTGCGCCGTCATCCCGCTTTTGCACCAGCAAAAAGTGTATCTGCAAAACGAGGAACCCACAAGCCCAGGCCGCCCGGTGAGCTATCACGACCGGCCCGCCGATGCGGACGGTGTTCCGTCCGCGCCGAGCAGAACTTCTTCTTTTCCTCGGGGAATCACCCACCCTTCACCGGCCCGCCGCAGTGCGGACAGGCCGCGGCCCGCACGGATATGAACTGATGGCAGTCGGGGCAGGGCCGGAGATGCGGATTGTCCGTCCAGACAGTGCTCGGCCGTTTCGCGGCAAGCAGAATCACAAGCCCGGCCACAAGTGCCCCGCTCACGACGAGGAAGCCGAGAATGCCGAGAACGATCACCAGCTCCATGGCACCGATTCCGAACATGGCAAGCATCCTTCACCTCTTTGACCCGCAGCGTTCAAACCGTCCGGACTTCAGGAAAGTCGCCGCGAGCCGAGCGGGCGCAGGCGATAACAGCAGCGAATTGTGCGACGCGTTCAGCACCAGATGATCACTCTCCCCTGCCACGTGCGTATGCGAGACGGGCACGAGCAAATCAAATCGAGCGGCCAGTACTCCCAAGTCCAGCGAGCATTCGGCGGGAAGTCTGCAGGCGGCGCTGTCTGCGCGATCGGAAAGATCCGCGATGCCGCGGAATAGCCGGCCGAACAGCGGAGCGGCCAAGCGTGCGGCAGGCGTACCGCGATTCGGCGGAGCCAGCAGCACGATACGACCCAGATTCGCCACTGCCCCCTCCGACAACGCAGCTCGCACGACGATCGCTCCCATGCTGTGAGCGACTATGTGGATGCGCCGTTCGTGGACAAGCGACTTGGATATGTACTCGTAAAATCGGGCCGCATGTGCCGCCATGTTCCGACGCAGACTCGGATAGCCCCAATTGATCACGCGGTATCCGTGCGACCGAAGCCGCCAGCACAGCGGCAGCATCCACAAACGGATGCTCGCGAATCCGTGCACGACAACCACCACTTCACCATCATCCGCAGCCATCCGCATTGCCTTCGGTTTGCCCGCCAGTTTCCGGAGTGCTCCGCTGCTATTCCGTTTCCACGCGTTCTTTCAGAAACCGCGCCAACGACACCTTCCACTGATCCGGAAACGCGGTCAGGCACGACTCGTGACCGACTCCGGCGAACAGCAACACCTGTTTCGGTGCCGGAAGTCCGTCGAAAACGGCCATCGTCTGCTCTTTGGTCACGCGCGTATCTTGTTCGCCGCTCATCAACAGCACCGGACAGTGGACGTGTGCGGCGTATTCGGCCGGGTTGTGGCGAAAGCCCGAGTATCCGTGCTGAACGCCTCCCCAAAACACCAGGAGTTCCGCACAGGGAAACGACGGTACACCCATCGCACGAAAACGATTTCTTACAGTCGACAACAGGCGGTCAAACGGGCACTCCAGCACAACAGCCTGCGGCTGCAGTTCGAAGCAGTCGACAGCTCGAAGGACGGCGGCCGCCCCCATCGATCTCCCGAACAGAATCGGCTTACTGTTGAAAAGTCTGCGTTTTGCATACCTGCAAGCCGCCGCGACATCATCCGCCTCACGGAAGCCGATCGTTGTTTCACTCCCGCTCGAGCCGCCGCAACCGCGGAAATCGACGAGCAGTGTTGAATAGCCCAGTTCATGCCATACCCTGGCATCGGGCAGCAAAGACGATTTGCTGGTACCGTATCCGTGAAACAGAATGCACAGCCCTCGATCGCCGCGGCACGGAATGTACCAGGCATCGTACGTCGTGCCGTCATCACCGTGGAACCGATGGGACTCGAACGCCAGTCCGACGGATTGCGGATCAGCCGTGTTCTGAGGCCTGGGAAGCCGGACGCCAGTCACCAGCACTTTCATCTTCTCGAGCGACGTCAGCTCTTCCGGCCTGCCTGTTCTGGCAACTGTCGAGGCGAAGTGCGTCATCGAATAGGCGTGGATGCACGCGAGGCAATTAAGAGCCGCGAATCCGGCAAACAGCGTCAGGCCGGCCGCAGAGCCTGGATGTCGAATTATCCAACGCGCCAGCTTTTTCATGCGCAACCCGGTGAGAAGAGGCCACGGATGAGCACGGTTTTACGCGGATCAAAACGCTCGGTTTGATGGTCGCTTTTCGCTCGCGAATCGACGTGCTTCGATCATTATGCCGGATATGAAAGACGTTCTTTCGCGAAAGACAACACGGTCTGCATGGCCAAGTCAGTCCTATTCTTGGAAGTCCAGTCCGAGTTCTTGGCTGTACTTCTTGAGTTCTTTCCGCGGCATGCCGGGGGCCTGATCGGTAAGGCGGCGGCCGCATGGAACGACCGTTTCCCCCTTCTTCAGTTCGGCCAGTTTTGGCCGGACGGCATCGATCCCCTTCACGGCGGCAGCGGCGATCTCTGCATCCGACTTCAGCCGATTCGTTCCGGGCAGCAACGAAAAGTAGGTGTCGCCATCCTGCTGCCAGATGTACAGTTCCCAGCCCTTCATGGAATGGCTGCCACGAGCGGCGGCGGCCCCTGCGACTCCGGCCAGTTCGTTTGCGCCTACCACTTTCCACACGGTGTCCTGAATTACTTCGGCCAGCTTGGGATCCGCTACCTTGTACGGCTCGCTCGGCAGCTTCTTCGGGTTTTCTCGGTAAATAGTGGCAAAGTAGGTGCAGCCCACCACATACGATCCGATGTTGTTCAAGTGGATGCTGTCGGAAAATACGTCCTTGATTTGCTTGTGGCCCGGAACTTCGCCAGCCTTCATTCGCTGGTTCAACTCGTACATGACGTGCCCGACCGGGACCATCAGGACAGGCTTCTTCAGGTTTGGACAGGCCTTGCGAAGTTCCAGCGTCAATCGCTCGAAGTAGTCCTTCGTCTCGTTTGTCCCGTCCCATCCGCCGGTGTACTTCTTCAACCACGCCGTATCAAAGTCGTCCTTGCCCTGCCGCGGCCACCGCGCGTAGACATATACCTGAACGTCGGGGCTCTTGGGCAGCGCCAAATCGATGAAGTTCTTGGCCATGGCCAAGTCGCCATCCTTGCCATCCAACTGCCGATCAAATGGCTGAAGGCTCAACACGTCCCACTCGTGGTCAGCCAGGGCGGTGGGGTAATGTCCGAACGGCTGTTCCTGGAAACCGTCCTTGGGATGCTCCCAGATCCACTGCAGCGGCGCACCAGGGATCATATGGCGTCCCCAGACCTGCTGGTGCCCTCGGCTTTTGGCCAGTTCCGCCAGCGCTCCGTAGTTGATGGTATCGGTGACGCTGTTTCCAATAAAGTACACCCGCAGAGTCTTGTTATCCTGGGCACATACATGGACGTTCGCCAACACAATCGCGGCAATCGCAAAACTGTATCGCATCATCGCATCGTTCCTGAATTCCACGGTGTGTTTCAGATCCGCAGTCCATTGTAATAAATGTTCAAGATCGGGGAGGCAGCGGACGAAACACCGACGGCACCCTTTCTCGGCCCTCCAGACTCCAGACGTCGGACTTCGTACAATGTTCCGCAGCAATCGATACGCTCAAACGGAGAACGACGATGGTTTTCCAAAACATCCGTGCCCGTGTTTTCATTGCGGCGGTCGTCGCGAGCCTGACTGCGAAGGTTATGGCGCCGGTCGCGGCACAGCAGCCCGATTCCAATCACCCCCAAACGCCGGAAACGCGCACTCTGACTGCCGATGAGTCGGTCCGTGTGCTGCAGCGAGACTGGTTGTTTCAGGCCATGGGCGAACCCCTGCGGACGCGGACTATCCGCGAGATCGGCTGGGCGCGCCAACTGGCCGAACGCCTCGGCGGCCGGCAAGCCGGTCCGGATTTGTCGCCGGAACTGAAGGAACTCGCGGCTCTGGAAAAGCGCCTGAGCGATCTGCCCGAGACGTCGGTTTCGGCACAGCCGTCTTCGGCGTCCGGAACGACACCCAACTGGATCTGGTACCCCGAGGGAAATTCAACGCAGGATGCACCGACGGCGGCGAGGTTCTTTCGCAGCCGTTTTGAATTGCCGGCAGATGTACAGGCGGCCGAATTGCGCGTGGCCGCGGACGATGCCTGCGAAGTGTTTCTCAACGGCAAGCGGGTCGGAAATCACGAAACGTGGTCGCGGACCGGTGTGTTCGCGGTTGGGCCGTTGCTGAAGGTCGGAGACAACGTGCTCGCCGTGCGGGCCGAGAACCGGCCGGCAACGAGCAAGAACCCGGCGGGACTGATCGCCCGCCTGGCTGTAACCTGCAAGGGCACGCCCTTGCTCGTACGAGTCTCCGATGGAACCTGGCGGGCTGAGAAAGAGCCACATCCGCAGTGGGAGCAAGTCGGGTTCGACGATTCCGCATGGAAAGTGGCGGCCGTGTCCGCGTCTTTCGGCGGAGGTCCCTGGGGGAAGATCGCCGGCTTGGGCGAGGATGTGCAGGACGATCCTGTCGCCGCATACGCAAATGAGCCGACCGCGATCCGAGAAATCTACTTTTCCGTGCGACAAGTCAAACGCAGCATTTTGTTCAAGAACCCGGTGCTGGATTTCACGCAGGTGCTGTTCATCGACCAGCCGCTGCCGCAGGGGCCGATCAACCCCGAGCATGAGGCGATTCACCGCATGGGCATTACTTCGGTCGCCGGCGGACGTCTGTTAATACTCGATGGACTGCAGCCTGGCGGCCAACTTCGCCGGTTGGCGCCGGATAGACCCGGCAGTTTCTGGCGGCCCGATCTGTCATTCGATGCCCGCAAAGTGCTGTTCTGTTACAAGCCGTATGACGAGAAGAGCTTCCACCTGTACGAAATGAACCTCGACGGAACAGGGCAGCGGAGACTGACCGACAGCGAATATGACGACGTCGATCCGATCTACCTGCCGGACGGTCACATCATGTTCACGACGACGCGAGGCAATTCGTACGTCCGCTGCGGTCCATTCATCTATTCTTACATCCTGGCGCGTTGCGACGCCGACGGCGGCAACGTGTACCTGATCAGCTACAACGGCGAGCCGGACTTCGTGCCGGCGCTGTTAAACGACGGTCGCGTGATCTATTCACGCTGGGAGTACTCGGACAAACCGCTGTGGCGGTTGCAGAAACTGTGGACGACCAATCAGGACGGAACCGGCACCGCGCATTTCTGGGGTAACCAGTCAGTCTGGCCAGACCATCTATCCGAACCGCGGCCGATTCCGGACAGTCGTCGTGTGATGTTCTCCGGTGTCGGCCATCATGACTGGTGGTCCGGGTCGATCGGCATCATCGACCCGAATCAGGGCCGCGACTTTCCGCACGGCCTCACCAAAGTCACGGCCGATCTGCGTTGGCCCGAGGTCAGCGATCCGCCGGAGGACCGGGCGGAAGCGGCCGACTATCATCCCTCCGGCCGCTTTACCGGTTACAAGACGGCCTACCCGCTGTCCGAACAGGATTTTCTCGTTTCCGCGCGCGGGCTGGACCAGAAGTTCCGCCTGTACCTGATGGACGTGCACGGCAACCGCGACCTGATCTACGAGGGCGTCCATAATATCTGGCACGCAGTGCCCGTGAAACCGCGCCGGGTGCCGCCGCAACAGATGGACCGCGTGGCGTGGCCCGGCACCGGCAGGGAGCGCAAGCCGGTGGCGCCAGGTGTATTCTTCAGCGCAGACGTGTACGAAGGCGTACCCGATCTCCCTCGCGGGTTGGCAAAATACCTGCGGATCTTTCAGTTGGACTACAAGACGTACTCCACCTGGAACAAGACGTATCGCCATTCCGGTCCGCCCGTTTCGATCGTGCAGGAAGAGGGCGTGAAGCGGATCTTGTCCGAGGTCCCGATCGAGACCGATGGTTCCGTGTGCTTCGAGGCTCCCGCCGGACGAGCGGTGTTCTTTCAATTGCTGGACGCGGACCGCCGCTGTCTGCAGACCATGCGCAGTTTCACTGGCCTGATGCCCGGTGAGCAACGAGGGTGCGTCGGTTGTCACGAGGGACACAGTACGTCGCCCGCCCGCAGCAGCGGCCTGGCTTTCAAACGCCCGCCGACAGAACCGTCTCCTCCGCCGTGGGGAACCGAGAGTATAAGTTTCGAACGCTTCGCGCAACCTGTGCTGGACCGGTATTGCGTCCGCTGCCATCAGGGAAAAGAGCCGGGAGCGGCCGAACCGAACCTTGTGCTCCGGCCCGGCCGCAGCGTATTCAAGGAGCCTTATCTGACGTTGGTCGGTCCCGCGGGTTGGGGAAATCCGGTCCCGGCCGGGAAACCAGGCTACGGCATCGCCGCTGCGATTCCGGTCGAAAGCAACTACGGCCTTAACGATCCTGCCGCGCTGACCACACTGCGGCCGATGCAATATCTATCCCGCAAGAGCCGGTTGATCGAATTGGCCGCGAGCGGAAAACACTACGACGTCAAGGTCGATCCGTTGAACCTGCATCGACTGATCGCCTGGGTAGACGCCTGTTGTCCGTTCATGGGCGACGAAGAATTGCGTGCTCTTGGCGACCCGGATTTCCCCGGGATCGAAGGACTGCCCATCCGTCCGCGCGTAGCCACTGCGCCCGTCATTGAACGGCCATAGTCTCAAAAGGAAGCCTCGGATTGCCGCGGATAAGACATCGTTGACGAACGCTCTCGCTCAGGACGTGCTCGAAGAATCTAATTCACCCTCCCGCATGGAGTTCGTGCGGTTTAGCAACCCTTTGGACGTAACGATTTGGCTTCACCCGCCCGCGTGCGGGAGGGTCGGCCGCGCAGCGGTCGGGGAGGGTCTTTCGAACCAGCAGTGAATTCTACGACGAGCGGCGCGGCAGCCCTCTCCGGGCCTTCGGCCCGACTCTCCCAGAGGGAGAGTGAAGCATGAATCACGACGCTGCAACCACTTCTAAACCGCACGAACTCAAGGGGCGAGTGAATTTCAAAACACCCTCTCACACGACTGGCCACTCGAGTGCGGCGCGACCAATGCGAAAGGCCGCGTCGGCCCGGCTGAGTTTTCGGGCGTTCTGTCTCAATTGAACGATTCGTTCCGGCGATTGCAGCAGCTGAGTCAACTTGAACGACAACGTGGCGACGTTGTTGACTTTGATGGCGGCCGCGTTCTCCAGGAGGAAGTCGCTGTTGCGGCTCTCCTGACCCGGAATCGGGTTGACGACCACCATCGCTGCTCCGCAGGCCATCGCCTCCGAAGTCGTCAGTCCGCCCGGCTTCGTCATCACCAGATCGGCTGCCGTCATGAGTTCGTGCATCTCGTTCGTGAAGCCAAGCACATGCACGCGATGTCGCGACGGAGGCGTCCGCTCCTTGAGTCGTTCCTGTAGAACTGCATTTCGCCCCGCCACTACGACCAGTTCCAGCGGGCTCTCCACAGCCAACACTGCATCGAACAACTTCTCGACCGGACCGACTCCGAATCCACCAGCCAATTGGAGAATCACGGGGCGATCGCCGATCAGGCCGTGCTTGACCCGATATTCGTTTTGGGCGCCCAATTTCATAAATGCCGGATGGATCGGGATGCCGGTCACTGTGATATCGCGGGCCGGAATGCCGAAGTGAGCGAGATTGACTGCCCCCTCTTCCGTCGCCGTGAAATAGTGCTCGCACGGTTGATTGACCCACAATCGATGAGTTTCAAAGTCGGTCGTGACGGTCAGCTGCGGGGTGCTGAGTTCCGCTTTGCTTCGCAGCACGGCGATCATCTCTGCCGGCAGAAAGTGGGTATTGACGATGACGTCCCAACTGCCTTGCTGCAGGAATCGAAGGAACTTCCGGAGATTGAGCCTCTCGACCAGGCTTCGCAGACGGTCGCTCTTCCGTTGCGGCGAGGGTTCGCGATCCATCAGATCATAGAAGTAGCCCAGCGCATGCGGGGCGAGATTCACAAGATCCAGATAGGACTTCGCATACAGACGCCGAAACATGGCATTGGTCAGTTCAAGTACGTCGAGGTTTTGGACCGATGCGTCCGGAGCCAGCTCTTTGATTGCCAGCTCAACCGCCTGAGCGGCGCGGAGATGCCCAGCCCCCACCGAAGCCGACAGTACCAGAATACGGCGCGACATAAGTATCTCCCTTTTGTTTCAAGGCACCGAATGGATATGCGAAGGTCACGCGTTCGCCCCGCTTAGAAACAGCACGGGAAACTCCAGTTTACGCTCCCGCGATGCGGGATGGTCGGACGCAAATGCGCCCGGGAAACACCATTTCCCCATTTTCCGACTCTGCCGGGCCAGCACTCCCCAAGTGGAGCGTGACTTGTCAGACACGTTCTCAGTTCCCGATCTTCCATGACGCTTCGCGAATCTGCTGTTTTAGTCTCTCCACGTCGTTTACGTCGCATCGCAGGTAGAGCGGACGACCGGATACGGTTAAACAGTCTTTCACCAGTTGCGGAGTGCCCACCATACTCGTAATGCTCTTGACGACGGATACGTCCTTGAGCGTCATCGACAAGCCATCGTCAAGACTCCATAGTGCGATCGTCGCCTCGCCACCACGCTGGAAATGCAGTCCCCACACTCTCGAAGGCGTATCGACCCGCCCGACGTACGACGATTCGTTCAATACCTGGATAACAGTCTTCACGGCAAAGTACGCGTCCTTAGGGCGAACCTGTTTCTCCAACCAGGGCGAAAAAAGTCCCATGTAGAAGTCGACGTTCTCGGAAATCTCCGTATACGTCGCTTCCTGATGCAGGTGAAAGAAGTAGACTCGCTCGATCCACGGAACAGTCGCCGAGAGCAGGTAGACTCGAGCGAGGGCGCGTGCCTGATCCTCCTCGGTCACCGCGTAGTTCCTGTGTCCGTCGAACTTCGCCCGCAGGTATTCAAGCATCGACGATTCCACACCGTTCCAGCCGATTTCGTCGACCCAGAGCGGTTTGTGGTCGCCGTATTTCTTCATCACATCCCGGATAGCCCTGATGCGATCCAGGTATCCTCCGTCCTCGGGCATCGCGGGTCGCGTGTACGGATGGGCCCCCAGAATGTCGAAATACTCCTTTCCCCCGAGCCGGTACACAGCATCCAGGTGCAGATGCTCGACACCGGCGAAGCCACATAGAACGACTTTGTTTTGCGGATCGGCTCGCTTCACGCCCCGGTAATAAGCCCTGAGGAACGGAATAAACTGTTCGCGCCAAATTGCCATGTTGGGTTCGTTGCCCGCCTGCCAGTACCGGATCTTCCCCTTGTACATCGAGGCGAGTCGGAACA
>CAIPEB010000734.1 GCA_903863885.1 uncultured Planctomycetaceae bacterium
CGGGTTTTCGATCGCGATCTCCAGCCCGTGGATGCGGATGCGCGGCTTCCGGTAGTTCTCGGCCTCGATTTGGGCCTTGGACGGTTCCTTCCAGCCCGCCACCGCGTCGTCGATCTCCTGGGCGGTCATGGTGTAGCGGGATGGCTTGGCGACGGTCGCAGACCTGATCTGGTGCGGCCGAAAGACGATCCAGCTGTCTGCCCCATCGCGGTGTTCGCTGCCGTACCCTTCAAACTGGTTCCGATACACGATGCTGTCGTGCCCGGCTTGCTCCAACGCGGACGCGATCGCCTCGTGCTGCCGGCGCTGGGTGCGGCGCATGTTCTCGTACATGTCGGCCGTCTCGGGCCGGTGCTCGACCTTGGGGACGTGGATCCCCAACTTGTTCAGCGCGGGCGCGAGCGTGTCGTAACTCCAGCGCTCCATGTCGGGCAAGCGCAGGGGATTGCGGGCCTGGATGTGGACGGGGTAGATTCGGCCGCCTTCACGCCGGATGAATTCGTTCGCCTGCTCGGCGGTCCCTAGATGCGTGCCGAAGTCTGAGCCGCCCAGCGGGTCGAAGTCCTCGATGTTCTGGTCGGTCCCGTGGTAGAGCGTCAGCGGCTGGCCATTACCGCCTGCGGCCTTAGTGTCCCTGGACCACTCGGCCCAGTCGCTGGCGTCGCTGGCCTTGTAGCATTCCGCCCTGGCCGCATACCTTTCCCGCACGGCCTCACGCCACTCGGGTTCGGTCTTGGGCGATAGGCCGGCTTGCTCCATCAGGGAGCAGTATGACGCATAGCCTGATTGCGTGTAGGCGAATCGCTCATCCTCTTTCGAGTAGTCTCCTGAGTTCCCGATCGCGCTCTTGATCTGGTTGGGATGGAATGCAATGTACGAATCCCCTCCTCCTTCCAGTTTGTTCCAGTACACGATCCCGTCGTATCCCGCCTTGGTGATTAACTTCCGAATCATCCCGTGGGTTGCGCGATCCTCCAACGCGTATGCTTGATCCTCAGTGAGGATCCCAGGATCACCTGACAGGTGCCATAGGACTTCTTGCGGCTCCCATGTGTTGAGGTCGGGGAGACGAAGCGGGTTTTTGATCGACAGGTAGGCCGGAATGATCCTCGGTGCGCTCTTGGGAGTTTTTGCGGCTGGGTAGTCGAACGTCTGTAGGCGACGGTTCGCAGACTTTTGGCTGCCGAAATGGAACCCTAGTTCCGATGTCTTACGGAATGCGTCGAAGTCGGGCGCAATGGTGCCGTGGTAGACCGTCAAGGGGATGCCATCGCGATCCACGACCTTACTCTGGTCAAACCAACTGCGGAACTCTGGGGTATCGTGATGCGATTTCATTGAACACCCTGACAATGCAAGACCGTGTTGCTGATCAACACCGGAATGATCGGCACGTAGCCACCAATCGCCATTCCGGCCACGAACGAAATGAGAATCCACAACCACATAGCCCGGTCCTTATTCACAAAGCCCATACTGTGACGTGCAGGCGTAGGCGTCCTCGGTCCAGTCGTCCTCAAACAACACCATCTGGTCGCTTGCAGCCGGCTCATCCCCGAGAGCCCACAGCTTCACGTCGGTGGCACTCGGGAAACTCTTGCCAGTCCGGTCGCAAGTCTCGGAGTGGAACCGCTCGGGGGTCTTGTAGTTCGAGAAAAATGACATCGCCGGCTTGCCGGCCGCCCTGGCCGCGATTCGCTCCATCGCCTCCAGGCGGTCGAACGCTTCTGGGAACCGCCGCGCCATCGCGGCCAATTCGGACTTGCGACACATAATGCAGGGCCAGCAGCCAACTCGCGACATTCCGGCGCGGTACAGTGGATTTGGCGGAACCCCGTGGCGACGGTGACACTCGAATACCTGCTCGTGGGTCCACTTGTGGATCGGGAGCCACATCATGCAACCCGTTGGCTCGTCGCGTGTCCAGGTCTCACGTCCAGCTCTGGCTAGTGACTCCTGTGCCCGCACGCCCGTGACCAAGATCGTCTCCAGGTCGCGGTTCGCCTTCATCCACCGCGCCATCGGCAGTACCTTGAGGTGGATTGTGCAGAACCGCACCATCGTGCTCGGGAATCGCCGCTTTAGGACTCCGAGCCGCTCCATGTCGAGTGGCTGGGACCAAACATCGAATGCGGGGTCGAGCCACTGAGATCCGTAGGCGACCGACATCCGGTCGCGGATCTTCTGCTCCACCAACTCGCCGCGAAAATCCTCCAGGGTGGGCTGGATGATCTCCAGCGGGAGACCGTGGTCGCGCTTCAGGTTCTGGAGGTACTGGTACGTGACCTCGGATTCGTGCCCTGTATTGGCAAACAGGCAGGTGACGTGCGGGAGCGAGAGTTCGCGGGTCAGGTACAGCCAGGTCGCGACGCTGTCCTTGCCGCCGCTGAACGTTATGACGTAGCGCAGTTCTGGGTTTGGCTGGTGGCCTTCGATCATATTGATTCCTCGGCTTTACGGGGTTGGTTTCTGAACTGTAGCCACGTCCCGCTTGGCCGTAAACACTCGCTTACTTCAATTTCTGTTGCGTGGCTGCGGCCCAGCCCAGTAAATCCTTGGCTTCTCGGCTTCCAGTCGGGTACATATTGCGCGAATTTGGCGACACCGCCCATGCCGGGTGTCCACTGGCGTCTGTGGCACCGGTCCTGGTCGCGATATTGCTCCAGGTGGGGTGGATATCCTCAAGCCTATCTCGGAGCGTCTGATTGGCGGCCCGGATCCCGTCCGGCGTACCGTCGTGCGGCTCGTGTTCGTAGCCCAGCAGTTGCCCGTCCATGTCCCGCACTTCAGCCACGACGTGATTCGGCGGCAATCCACGCTTACCAGCCGCTGGCGTGTTACTCGATGCTGCCGCGAGGCCGGTCTGCGGCTCGCGAAATCGAATGATCTGGTCGTGGCCGAAGATATTGCGCGGCCACCGCGTCTTTGCGGTGCTGATCACAAGTCCGTCGTGCCCTTGCTGTCGCAGGTGCGCCGCCAACCTGTCGGCAGCCTGCCGAATCAATTCGGGGTTCTGGCTGCCCATGTTCAGTTGTGCGTTCACTCCGGCAGCTTGCGTCAGGTCCCTCCACTCCAGGTCGTTCGTGACGTGGTGCGGATTTTGGAGTTCGACTTGGTGCTCCTGAACGTCCGGCCCATAACGGCGAGCATCTTCCGGGCTGAAGGCGAAGTAGTCCGCGTCTTGAAACACGGCGCCGGGGCCGTGCTTGTAGATTCCGGCTTGATCGTCACGGCCGGTGCCTTGGAATGCCGTTGCGGACCATGAAGAAGGGGAAGTGAGCCCCCTCTTGTGCTGCGCACGAATCTTCTCAGCTTCTTCCATGCTGGCGTGAGCGCCTTTGGTAATTCGATGCTCTGGGCCTCGCATCGCGAGCGTGTCGAGGTACGCGTCCCTTGCGCCCCTGGCATAATCCTCGACGTGCTTTCTTCTTCCATCGACCACAATGTATCCATCCTTGTCGGGCTGCATTGGTGGCCGCTGCTCAGTAAACAGCGGCTCGCCCTTGCCTTTTCCGAACGGCAATTCAGGGGAGGCTTGTGTTTCGCCACCTTCGGGTTCGTCACCAAAGAGCACTTTCTGGCCAGGTGCATCCTTGCGACGGGCGTAGCGATCGAGACCGAATGCGTGATTCCACAACGACGTGTAGATGTCCACAAATGCGCTCATGGTTTCCCTCGGGTCGAGTAGTGTTCCAGGTTCTGGCCCGCGCACCAGACCTGCGGGCGTCCGTTGGGCAGCGGGTCGCGGACCACCGGGGCTTCGGCGGGCTGCCACGGTGTCGTGCCGGGCAATGCTGGCGTCGGGTGTCGCACGACATCGCAGTCGCACGTCTGCTTGGTCGGGCTATTGACCCGGTCGCATCGCGGGC
>CAIPEB010000735.1 GCA_903863885.1 uncultured Planctomycetaceae bacterium
CCGTTAACTTCATCTCCGGCCCGTCACGCACCGGAGACATCGAGCAAACAATTGTTTTGGGGGCGCACGGCCCCTACCGGGTGCATCTGATCCTCGTCGACAACGCGTAGCGGCAAGGGTTTCCGGGGATTTCAGGGTTGGTTAGCTTCTAACCTCAGTAGTCGGCCCTGAAGAATCCACGGAAGCTGGTGCTGGAGCGGGATACGGGTGCTAATCCTTCATGTGAAATTGCAAGAAATTGAATTTCTGGCTTGCGATTTCTTGCAAATTCTGAAGGGGTTCCGGTGATAGATTTGTGTCTGTGATGATGACTTGGCAAGCGAGCATGAGATGACTGACGACCTGTTCCGTAACCGGCTGGAGAACATGATCGACCTGCGGCACGGCTTGGTGAAACTGGCTGGGATCATGCCGTGGGAGAAAGTCTGCCAAGCTGTTGAAAGCTACATTCCTGCGGCGATGCCGACAGACAAAGCCAAGGGCAACGGTTTGTTCGGTGATGTTGTCCTGGCTGGCAAGGCCAGCAACGCCGGCCAGCCTGCCTTGCCGACCCGGCTCCTGGTGGGGCTGCACTACCTCAAGCATGCCTATGATTGCTCGGACGACGAAGTTGTCGAGCGCTGGGCCGAGAATCCCTACTGGCAGTTCTTCACTGGGGAAGAATTCTTCCAGACGAAGTTGCCGTGTGACTCGAGCAGCCTGACGCGCTGGCGGCAGCGGATTGGCGATGGGGGCGTCGAAGAAATGCTGGCGGCGACCATTGCGGTGGCCAAGGGACTCAAGATCGTCAAGGAAGCGGATCTCCAGAAAGTCATCATCGACACCACGGTGCAGGAGAAGGCGATTGCCTACCCGACCGACAGCAGACTCATCGAGAAGGCCAGAGAGGCATTGGTCAAGGCCGCCGAAGAGAACCGGCTTACCTTGCGGCAAAACTACAACCGGGTGGCACCGGTCTTGGCACGGCAGGCGGGACGTTATGCCCATGCGCGGCAGTTCAAGCGGATGCGCCGGACGATCAAGAAGCAGCGGACGCTCGCCGGCCGGATTGTGCGCGACATCGAGCGACAGATCGATGGCAAGCCGGAGATCATCACCAAGTTGGCCGGCCTTCTATGTCGTGTCAAGCGCATCCTGACGCAACAGCCGAAGGACAAGAACAAACTCTATGCCCTGCATGCACCGGAAGTCGAATGCATCGCCAAGGGGAAGGCGAAGCAGCCCTACGAATTTGGTGTCAAGGTCGGCATTGCCGTCACGCACAAACAGGGACTGATCGTGGGTGCCCGCAGTTTCCCGGGGAATCCCTATGACGGGGATACACTGGCAGAACAACTGGAGCAGGTTGGCATTCTGACCGAGACCCAACCGGCTACCGTGTTTGTCGATCTGGGCTACCGGGCCAGAGAGCACGACGGCACGGAAATCATCCACCGTGGCAAGCTCAAGCGGCTGACCAGGGCCCAGCGAAAGGCGCTCAAACGCCGGCAGGCCGTTGAACCCGTCATCGGGCACTTGAAATCAGACCATCGCATGGAAAGGAACTGGCTCAAAGGCGCTATCGGCGATGCGATACACGCGGTACTGTGTGCCTGCGGCTACAACCTGCGTCTGTTGCTGCGCCACCTGGCGCTTTTGTTCGCCCGTATCTGGGCAGTCATGTTGGCGATCAAGATAAATTCAGATTGCCGCCCCACAATATCCGTCGCATGAAATCGAATACTTCAACACCGACTATTTAGCCTCCATCACCCACACCCCGTTCCATTCTTTGCCCGGTGGGTTTGCCGCGAAATGTTCGCAGCGATCGATGTACAACTTGGCTGCCTTGTCATGGTCGTTCAGATTGAGGACATCTGAAAATTCCCTGATGGCAGCTTGCCACTCCTGCCGACGGTATTTCAGCAATCCCGCCTTGAAGAAGCGCATCGCGTCGGTCAGGTGCGGGTAGCTGCTCTCTGTGTGGTAGTCAAGAATCTCGTAGATTGCGACAGGCTGGGTTTTTCCCTTGACGATGACGAGATCGAGTTCCCGGCTGAAGTATGTGCCGCGCAG
>CAIPEB010000736.1 GCA_903863885.1 uncultured Planctomycetaceae bacterium
CATGATTTCGGCAGCATTGTCGGCGAGAGTCGCGCGATGGCCCAGGTGCGTCAGGCCCTCCAGCAGGTTGCCAAGACCGATTCCACCGTGTTGATCCTGGGAGAGACCGGGACTGGCAAGGAACGGATCGCCAGAGCCATTCATGAACTGAGTCCCCGACGCGAGCAGCTGCTGGTGAAGGTGAACTGTTCGGCGCTGGCTCCGGCCCTGATAACCAGCGAATTGTTCGGGCACGAGGCGGGCGCATTCACCGGCGCCACGGAGCGGCGCGTGGGGCGGTTCGAGCTGGCGCACCGAGGCAGTATCTTCCTCGACGAAATCGCGGATATTCCTGCCGACACGCAGGTCATGCTGCTGCGAGTTCTCCAGGAAAAGACGATCGAGCGAGTGGGGGGGAGCGATTCGATCACCGTGGACAGCCGGGTGATCGCAGCAACCAACCGGGATCTGCGCAAACAGATCGACGAAGGCCGTTTCCGCGACGACCTGTATTATCGGCTTCACGTCTTTCCGATTCGCGTGCCGCCCCTGCGGGACCGGCGCGAGGATATCCCGGCGCTGGTCGATCACTTCATCGGACGGTTCTCGCGATCGATGCAGAAGGAGATGCTGCGGGTCGACCGTCGCACGATGGACCTTTTCATGGGTTATCACTGGCCGGGAAATGTCCGGGAACTCGAGAACATCATCGAGCGGGCCATGATCGTCAGTTCCAGGGGCTCGCTGGAGGTCGACGCGACGTGGCTCTCGTCAGCCAAGACCGAGGCGGTGGCCGCAGCGGCGGTTTCCTGGGCGGACGTCGAGCGACAGACGCTGCTGGACACCCTCGAGGCCTGCGGCGGCAGGGTCTACGGTCCCGACGGGGCCGCAGCGCGTCTTGGGCTGAAGCCGACGACCCTGTACGGCAAGATGAGAAAGCACCGCATCGCGAGAAGACGCGGGCAATTCGAGCCCCGCGAGCCGATCTAGTTCAGCCCGCCGCCAATGCGGGTCAGGGACGGGGCTGCGGATTTCGCAGGATTCCTCGGTCCACATGCCGGAATGCAATCCGGCGCAGCGCGGCGGAAAAACGTCCCGCCGCACTGCGCGCGGGTGTCGGTTCGATGGCACTTCACGAAATAAACTCGTAGCTGTCGAGCCTCAGGTCCTCGCTGCTGTCGCTGTTCCGCAAACGAGACCAATCCATCGCCGGGGTGCTTCGTTCCCGCGATTCGCTGGTTCGCTGGCAGTTCACG
The DNA here is from genome assembly GCA_903863885.1 of uncultured Planctomycetaceae bacterium. Taxonomy (GTDB): domain Bacteria; phylum Planctomycetota; class Planctomycetia; order Pirellulales; family Pirellulaceae; genus CAIPEB01. The sequence goes on from CAIPEB010000736.1 coordinate 1,236, forward strand.
CAATGCGTGGCGTAAGGCAGAGCCTGCAGCCGGGCAGGCGGGATATCCTGTCCGCATTCGTCGCACTTGCCGTAGGATCCCTCCTGCATCATGGTGAGCGCTGTTTCGATCGATGCCAGTTCCCGGCTTTCGGCCTGGGCCAGTTGAGAATTGACCGCACCGTAATCCGTGTCCAACGCGTCGTCCGCCAGGTCTCCAACGGTCGGCTCCTCCCAGGCGTTGAACCGGCGCAGTTCGCCGGACAGCGACCGCCTCAGGGCATCCCGGCGCCGTAGCAGGATCTGTCGCAGTTTTGTCATCAGCTGTCTTCGGTTCATGCTTCCTCCCCCTCTCCTTCTGCGCAGCGTCTCGAAGCAATTGCATCGAGTTGTTGTGCCATTTTTAGACGTTGCGTGACGTGTTTGGTTCGCTTGGATTCGGCAGGAATCTGCCGTTGTCGACGAGAAATACACCGAAATCCGCTTTCGGAATTGGCACACATCGCGACGCGGGGGACGTCAGATGCAAGTCTTGTGCCAGTTCGCGGCGGGCAGCAGCTCAAGACCCTCTGCCGCGTCGGAGCGGTCGTTGCAATTCGATGGCCGCTTCATCAAACTGGGATTGGAGTTAAACGCCGCGTCCCTGTGTCGCCAGTGGTGCCCGGAGCGGTATTCGGAGGGAGCCGTGCATCTGAGCGTTACACCGCGCGGCTGTGGGCGGCGCGGTATAAGGATGCCACATTTCCGCCGGGGAAAGGCGAACCGATGCTCACGATTCTGCACGTTTCCGACTTGCACTTCGGGCCGCCCTACGTGTCGAAGGTGGGGGAAGCTCTGCTGCAAATCGCCCCGTCGCTGCACCCCGACGCCGTGGTCGTCAGCGGTGATCTGACGCAGCGGGCCAAACCGGCGCAGTTCGCGGCGGCGAGGGCCTTTATCGACCGCTTCCCGCCCGTGCCCAAGATCGTCGTCCCGGGCAATCACGATGTGCCGTTGTTCCGCGTGGCCGAACGTCTCCTGCGTCCGCTGGATGAATACGGCAAATGCTTTCCCGACTCACTGGACCGGGTTCACCGCATCGCGGGCGCGGTCATCGTTTCGCTGAATTCGACTTCACCGCACCGGGCCGTCACCAACGGGCGCATCCGGCTCGAACAGCTTGAGTTCTGCCGAGACGCCTTCGGCGGACTGCCCGACGGCACGCCTAAAATTGTGGTATCGCACCATCACTTTGCCCCCGCTCCGGACTATCTGCGCGACGAGACCATGCCGCGGGCCAAGCGGGCCATGTCGCGGTTCCTTGACATGGGGGTCGAGTTGATTCTCGGCGGACACCTGCATCGCGCATATGTCGGCAATTCGCTCGACTTCTTTCCCTTCGAGGATCGAAAACGAGGCGTGATTATCGTTCAGTGCGGGACAACAACCTCGCGGCGCGGTCGAGGCCGGGAGCGGGAGAAGAACTCGTTCAATCTGATTGAAATCGGTCCGGAAATGCTGCAGGTCACGCATTTCATCTACTTTGATGACGACGGCCATTTCGCTCCGCTCAGCCGACACCTGTTTCCTCGGCCGGGCCGCAGGTTCGTCGAGGGGCCCCGCGGAGCTGTCGGGCGAGCGGCCCGCATTATCGTCTGCGAGACGGAACCAGTGCCCGAGGCCGAAACGCCCGCGGGCGACGAAGCGGTCACGTCGCGCTGAACCTGTCCGTTCGAAAGCAATGCGGGCGGTCACCGCCCTTTCGTCGGCTACCGCCCGCATCAGACGCTCGTGTCAAAGGCTAGTGCGGCTGGCACCGGCCGGTTTGCCCGGCCTGCCCCGCACCCGGAATTCCAGCGGCCCCGGCGCAGCCGAGGTCATGAGGCTCGGACCTCGATCCTGCGAGGTTTCACCTCCTCCGTCTTCGGCAGGTGCAGCGTGAGCACGCCGTTGCGCAGTTCGCCGGAGATGCGGCTGGCATCGATTGATTCGCCGATGTTGAACGTCCGGAAGAAATCCCCCGTGCCGTATTCGGCGTACAGGTAATCCACGTCCTTATGTCGCGGCTCGACGTGGCCGTGAATCGTCAACTCGTGGTTCTCGAAACGAATGTCCAGCCCCTCGGCCGTCACGCCCGGCATGTCGGCAAAGAGCAGCAGTTCGTCTTCCTTCTCGCAAATGTCTATGCGAGGGCTGAAGGTCATTCCGTTGCGGGTTCGCTCCACTGCGGCCGCGTTCGAGTTCTGCTGTTTGGCGAGTTCCGTATTCATAAAGCTCGTCTCCCATTCTGTCTGAAATGAAACTAGTCATCGATCCGCTGCGCGACGTCCCGGCACGCATCACGTGGATTTCACCTCGATCCTGCGAGGTTTCACTTCCTCGCGCTTGGGCAGCGTGATCAGCAGAACGCCGTCGGTGAACTTCGCAGTCACCGCTTCGCTGTTTACCGGGCTTGGCAACTCGATCACGCGTCCAAAACTGCCCACGCTTCGCTCCTGGCGATGCCAGGCGGTGCCCGGCGTCTCGTGCAGCTTGCGCTCGCCCTTCAGGCCGAGCTGGTTTTCGCCCGTCACGTAGATCTCGAGGTCGTCGAGTTCGAGACCCGGCAATTCCGCCTCGACATAGAGATTGCCCGAGTCCTCCCAAATGTTCACCGCCGGAAATATGTTCCGGCCCATCAGCGATCGCGGGCTCGCGCCCCATCGCCCGAACATACGGTCCATCTCTTCCTGCAGCTTGCTGAATTCCGAGCGCAGGTCGAACGAAGGCTGCCACCTGTGTAACATGTTGCACCTCCCTCTCATAGTTTTCTCATGCCTCTATACGTGTGACTGTTGTAATCTTGCAACGCAGAACGTTCGTTGCGTGTCACTATTGAGTAGCAAGCTCCGTGCCAAAGACGCAAGTTGTTATTTCCGTAGCGTTTTTGTGATGTGCGGCTTGCGGGGCCGTCTTGCAGGTATGTCAATTTGACCGATGCGTCCCGCATTTCGCCCCAAGTCTGCCACCTGCTCGCCGCGATCCGGTCGCAATCGCGCTTGTTCTATAGAGGCTCGCAGGCAGATCGCCGGATATGACTGAGAAAATGCCGCAAGAATCACACTCCTCTCGGCACGAGTCGGCCCGGCAGCCGCAGCTTTCACTCTTCAATCAGACATTCCAAGACACTTTCGGAGAGTGATGACTGATCGGGCACGAGCTAACGTTCATTTGCAGGTCGATCAAGCAGGTCCGAGGTTGTGTCCGTGTAGCCGCGTCTCTCCGAGA
>CAIPEB010000737.1 GCA_903863885.1 uncultured Planctomycetaceae bacterium
CAATTGCTTGCCGGCACTCGCAGCGAACTGGATGCGGCCTTGAAATCGCTTTCAAAGCCTGCTGACGCCAAGCCCGCTGACGCCAAGCCCGCTGACGCCAAGCCCGCTGACGCCAAGCCTGCTGACGCCAAGCCCGCTGAAACGGCCGCAAAGCCGGAAATCGTCCCAAAAGCCGAATCTACTGCAAAGCCCGCAGCAACTGTTGCTGAAGACGCATCGCAACAGCCGCTGTTTTCGGATGAGACGCGTGCCCATGTTGGTCGTTCCGTTGAGTTGCTCGAAGACTTGCGGCGTTTGTTCTTTTCGATCGTCGAGCATCTTCGGGAGACCGCCGAGCGGCAGACGCAATTGAATGACGAAACGATCAAGGCTTCAGCTCTGACGGGCGTCAGCGACGCGAAGCAAGCAGCCGGTCCGCTTGCGAACCGTCAGCAGGGTCTGCAGGCGACAACGGCGGCGATTGCCGATGCGCTGAAGAAGCAGGCCGCGCCATCTGCTGCAAAACAGCCGGGAAAACCAAGCGATCAGGAGCAGATGCTGGAGAAGGCTGCACAGACTCTCAATCAGGCGTCGGAACTCGTGACGGCGGGTTCAGAGGCCATGAAGAAATCGGCGGCGGAACTGCAGAAATCCGAGGTCGGTTGGAAAGAAGCCCGCGACAGCCAGAAGACCGCACTGGCGAAACTCAACGAGGCGCTGGCACTTCTGACTCCGCCTCAGGAACAACCCCCTCCCGAACAACAGCCCGACTCCGGCGAGAAGAAGGATCAGCAGAAAGATCAGAAGGATCAGCAGCAGGACCAGAAGCAGCAGTCGGCCGGTTCCGATATGGCAAAACTCCTGCAGGCTGTCCGCGAGCGTGAAGCCCAGCGAAAGAAGGACAAGTCGCGTCAAACGGGCGAACAGGAACCGGTTGACAAAGACTGGTGATTTGGGTTTGAGTAGGATGAACCGCATGAGCCGAACTGACAACCATTTCAGAGCGTGGCGAACTATCGCAGCCGCGGTGTGGCTCTTCATTTCGTGCGCGGTTCCGGACGCATTCGCACAGCAGGCCCGCATGGCTCGAGAGGAGCCGCCTTACTACACGCACACGCCTGTGCTGGTGCGCATCGTCGGCCAGGAGTTTGAGGAAACGCCTCAGCCGACGGCAAAATGCGAATCAACTCCCGGCGACGTACGGATTGAACTGCAATCCGTCGCTCCCAAAATCTCGAGATCCATGCAGGTCATTCGGGATTCTCTGGGGAGCAGTCCGCGAATATCGGAAGAAAAGACCGTCGTCTGGCAGTTTGACTACCGGGTCACCGCAGCCAAGCCCGGCGAGTATCAGATTGGCCCCTTCACGGTTGAACAGGGATCGCGCAAAGCGCGGGTGGAAGCCGTATCGTTTGCATTTGGCGAAGTGCCCATCGATCCGGACATGCGCGTCGAGTTAGTGGTCCCGGACAAGCCGATATATCCGGATCAGCGGGTGCCCGTGACCGTGCGGTGGTTGTTTGCCGGGGATCCCGACACGATCGATTCGCTGAGCATTCATTCGCCGGCCTTTGATCAATTCCGGTTCGCTCCCGATGCTCAACCGACCAGGCAGAGCGCGCACCTGCCGATCGAAACCAAGGACGGCCAGATCGTGCTTTCGGCGAAACAGAGCCAGGAAACCGTGGACGGCAGGGAGTTCATCGTGGTCTCGGCCACGCGGACCTTAATTCCCAGTCAGCCGGGCAAATTCTCGCTGGACCCGATTGTCGCGACACTTCGCAAAGTGAAGCAACGAAGACGCTCGTCGCCCTTTGACGACTTTGGTTTTGGCAACAGCATGATGCGGGAACTCATGGGCGAACGGCGTCGCGCGGACGAAACGGAACTGGGACGTGCGGTTGGAGCACCGCTGTCGCTGACCGTTAGCCCTTTCCCTGAAAAGGACCGGCCGGCGAGCTTCGCGGGCGCTGTCGGACCAGGGTTTTCGCTGGAAGTGTCCGCCGACCGGACCGTCGTTCATGTCGGTGACCCGATCTCGCTGACGGTGGCCGTCCAGGGAGCGGGCAACATCGAAAACGTTTCACTCCCGTCTTTGTCCGCGGAAGGCGGAATGGACGCGCGACAGTTCCGTATTTCTCAAGGCGAGTCGACTGGCGCGTTGGAGAAGGGAGTCAAACGGTTCACGGTGACGACGCGCGTCGAGACCGAATCGGTTTCGGAGATTCCGGCAATCCCATTCTCGTGGTTCGATCCAACGGACGCGAAGTACCATACGACTCACTCCAAGCCAATCGCACTTCGGGTTTTGCCCGCGAAGATCGTGTCGGCCGGCGACGTGGTCAGTCGCGAACCGGCCGGGAAGTCAAACGCTGCGAATGAAAAAGCAAAAGACCTCGATAAGTCTGCCGCCGTTGCCGCGTCGAATGAAGCTGCCGTCGGGATCTCTCTGAGCGGTGCGGATCTGGCACTGGAACGCAGGCCCGAAGTGCTGTTGCCTGGTGAATCGAGAGCGTGGAGCCGTACAGTCGTTGATGGCGTGCTGTATTTCAGCGGAATCGCGGTCTTGCTTCTGGCCGTGATCAGCCGGCGGCGCCGAGCGATTCCTGCCGAGGAACAGCAGCGCCGGCAGCGAGACCGGCGCAATTGCAGGTCGATCCACCGTGCACGAAATCGCCCCCAACGTGAAGCTGTCGCTTCGATTGCCGAAGCGATGCGATCACTCATGGCCGACCATCCGCAGGCGGATCGCGCCGAAGCGGACGCGGTTGTCGCACAATGCGAGGCCGTCCTGTATGCCCCCGCGTCCGGGCCGGACAAGACAGTGAATGACGACCTCGTGTCGCGGGCCATCGCGGCCGCTGATCAGATCGTGAAGGAATCACCATGAGCCGTCTGGCAGCGATAATCGGGGGGCTGACCGTTTGCGCGGTTTTGACGGACGGGCGTCCTGCTCTTGCACAAACGGCGACGACCGGAGAGTCCCGTATACTCAGCGATGCGATCGACGCTTATCAATCGGCCATGGGAGCCTCGAATCGCGCCGAACGCATGCAGCGATTCCGTCAGGCGGAGTTGCTGTTCGAGCAATTGGTTCGTCAGGCGTCGCAGTCCGACGGCGGCAAACTCGGCCGCATGAGTCCTGATCTGCTCGTCGACTGGGGAAACGCTGCGTTGGGCGGCGAGCAACTCGGCACGGCCATCCTGGCGTATCGGCGAGCGCTGCGAATCGATCCCGACCACGTTCGCGCGCTGCAGAATCTCCGACATGCCAGAGGGCTGTTGCCGGAATGGGTGCCGCGTCCCGAAGAGCGGGGATTCCTTGCTTCCTTCTGGTCCTGGACAACGCGTCTGTCCCACGACGAATGCCGCACCTGGTCGGGCGGCATGTTTCTCGTCTTTGCCCTGTTGGTCGCTGCTTCGATCCGGTGGAGGCGGCCGTTTCTGCGAGTCCTGGCAATTGTCCCGGCGATAGCCTGGATCTCGCTGGTCGCGATGCTTTTGATCCAAATCGAGAAGAGTGAGGAAGGCGTAATCACATCGCCCGAAGTGGTCGGCCGCGCCGCGGATTCGCTGAACGCACCGGCGCGTTTCGCTCAACCGCTGCCGGCGGGAACCGAAGTCACGACGGTTGCGCGGCAGGATGACTGGCGAAGAGTTCAACTCGCGGACGGCCGAGACGCATGGATTCCGGCATCGGCTGTCTCCGACATCGAATGAACGGGCAAGGGGCGGCTGTCTCAAAACGTGTTTCAGAATTCACTCGCCCCGGGGGGAGAGTCGGCCCGGCAGGGCGGGAGAGGGGGAACTGACCCTCCGCAGATGATATCGCGTCCGACCCTCGCACAATGCGGGAGGGTGATCTGGACCTTTCGAACTTGCTCTTAGAGCGCGACGAAGATCCCGTTGAGAATTGCCCGCTTCGCGTCTCCGTTGTAGCCGGCAAGTTCTTTGGTCGGCTCATCGAGCACGACGCCCAGTACGAGTGCGCGGCTGTTGACCGGAATCTGTTCGCTTGGATCGGAGGGTGTCAGCATGGGGAGCGTTTGGCTGTCGCGCAGCTCCAGCATCGTCTCGAAGTACTTGCCCTTCTGTTGCGTCGATTTCACCGTGCCGACCAGACAAATCCCGCCGGGCGGTTCGAGACGTTTGAGCCAGCTCTCCGTGGCCGATTCAAGCAGATCGACTCGCTCGCTGCGGTTTGCAATCCGCGAGAGCAGTGCGACCACTTCCAACGTCGTTCTGCGAACGTCGGCGTCGTCCGGATTGCTGTACGCCATCGCCTGCCCCAGTTCGGCAGTCGAGCGGTAGAAGTCACGAACAAGCGGCCGCATCTCGTTCGTGATTTCTGGGTTGTCGGGTTTCGAAACGGCATCGAGCGCATTGCACGCGTCACGCATCGCCGCGAATCGGGTCTCAACTTCCTTGGCGTCAACTCGCGCCGGAGCGGATGCCTGCGGCGCAGGAGCTTCGGGTGGCGAAGGTGTCGGGGCCGGAGTGTCGTTCTTAGACGGCTCGACTTTCGATGCGGCATCCGGTGGAGTGGACGGCGGGGTTTCGCCGGGTAAGGCTGGCTTTGATTCAGTCGTGACGGGATTTGAGTCAGGCGATGCGGGCTTATTCTCGCCGAGCGGCGCGGCATCCGTGTCTTTTGGCTTTGCCGTATCGGCAGCCGGTGCCTTCGCCGCATCCATTTCGCTCGCGGACACTGCGGAGGATCTCGTCTCGCCGTTCTCTCCTTTGAGGCGGGATTTAGCGAATTGGAATCCGGGAACCGTCTTGGCGGAGCTCTTACTGCCGGGCTTCACCGGAATCAAATCAATCGAGTCACTGCGACGGGCGGTCGCCGGATCAAGATCGTCGATTTCGGTTTGCGTTTGGCGCACCGAAGCGGGAACGAGGAACGGAACGTACCGTCCGTACTTCCGCCCAAAGCCGGTGAGATCCCGATTCTCGACGGACAAGTTGGCGGGAAGCCACCAGAGGATCACTTGGGCGAGACCGATACCCACAACGCCACCCAGGACGATCTGTACGATCTGACGCACGGGGCTCGAGGGTCGGCCTCGAGGTCGTGCCACGCGCTTGGCTCGAGGACGCACGGCCGCCGCTGAACCGGGTTCAAAATGAAAGGCGGGTGCTTCGCCGGATTCCGGATCCTGCTCCGCTGCCGCGGCGCTGCTCGCACCGAGCCAATCACTCGACTCGCGGACCGCGGCGCTCGCTCCCGGATCGTGAATCACGACCAGAGCCGGCGGCAACTGCGCGATGATCTCCTGCAGTGGAAACTGCGCGCTGCACAGAGGGCATTGAACGACTGCCTCGCGGCTGGCGCCGATCGGCAAGGTCACCTGATCTCGACACTTCGGACAGTTCACGATTGACATGACATCCAGTGTACTATCGATTGCCGGAATGACTAGTCGCGCCGCCTTGGCGAGCAGGTCATGCCACCGCGTAGAGCGGCCGGAACTTGGCCTTCAAATGCGTGATCAGAGACTCCGAGTCCAGCGGCCGCCCCGAGATTGTCTGCGCCAGTTCGGCCGCCGAGTAGCATTGTCCTTGTGTGTGGATCTTCGTGCGCAACCAGTCGCGCAAACCGGCAAAATCACCGCGTTTGAAGTGACCGGAAAGGCCGTTCAAGTCGCGGTCAGCGCACTCAAAGAACCTTGCCGCATACAGATTGCCCAAAGTGTATGTCGGGAAGTAGCCGAACAGAGCTGCGCTCCAATGGACGTCCTGGAGTACGCCCGATCGATCGTCGGGCGGACTGATGCCGAGATACTCGCGGTACTTCGCATTCCATGCAGCGGGCAGTTCAGCAACCGGCATTTCGTCGTTGATCAACGCCTGTTCCAGCTCATAACGCACAATGATGTGCAGGTTGTACGTCGCCTCGTCGGCTTCCACGCGGATCAGCGACGGCCGTACGTCGTTCACGGCGAAATAGAAGTCGTCCAGAGCAACGTCTCGAAGCGATTCGGCGAAAACGGCCTGCGCCAGCGGGAATGTGTACTCCCAGAACGATCGACTTCGTCCCACGAAGTTCTCCCACATACGGGACTGGGACTCGTGAATCCCCAGCGACGCGGCCGCCCCGGGCGGCAGGCCGTACATCTCGGTACGGAGCCCCTGCTCGTAAATCGCGTGCCCCGCTTCGTGGAGAATTCCGAAGAATGCCATCGGGAAGAAATTCTCGTTGTAGCGCGTGGTGATTCGGCAGTCCGAAGGGCCCGCTCCGGCGCAGAACGGATGGTCAGTCACATCCAGTCGCCCGCGCTGAAAGTCGAAACCGATGGCTTCGGCGATTTGTTTTCCGAAAGACTCCTGCAGAGCCACAGGATAGCGGCGATTCAGGATTTCGCGGGGCACCTTGCGGGTGGATGCGGCCAGTTCCGAAACGAAGGGAACGAGTTCCGCTCGCAGGCCGGCGAACAATCGGGAGAGATTCGCGGAGTTTTCGCCCGGCTCGTATTCCTCCAGGAGCGCGTCGTACCGCGCCCCTTTGTAACCGATCGCATCCGCCTTCTCGCGGGATAACTCGACGAGCCGCTGCAGCCTCGGACGGAATGAGGCAAAATCGTTGTTTCGGCGGGCCTCCACCCACTCCTGCTGACCCAGCACGGCCGCGCGCGCCAACTCCTCGACCAACCGGTTGGGAAGTTTGGCATGCCGGTGATATTGTCGATGCAGTTCACGGACCGTAGTGGCCATGTCGCCGTGCCGGTCTGCTTCGAGCGGTTCGGCGTTCAACTCCTCCAGCCACTGGCCGACCTGCGGGTCGGTGCGGCGCCGATGGATCATGCCGGCCAGATACGATACCTGTTCAGCGCGGTAGGCGCCCGCACCGTGCGGCATCTTGGTCCGCTCGTCCCACTCCAGCAGACCCGCCGTGGATTCCAGCAGCGCTGTCTCCCGCGCATGTTGACACAGATCTTCCCAGGATTTATCGCCCATTGCCGCTGCCTCCCCAATTTAGAATCCCCGCCACTGGATCGTGCAGGTTTGAAACCGTCGGTGGCTTGTGATGTCGGACTTACTATACGCTGACGGGGGCCGTTTTCCACGGAGGTGTCACAAAAGGGGATTCACCGCGCCGGATTCAGACGTTCTGCCGGACGTCAGCAGTCGGATGGGGGGGCCTTGGTCCGGACAGCGGACCTATTCGTAACCGAGATTGCGTTCGACATCGCGGGCTTTGCGCGACAATCCTGCGGCGTCGCCCACTTTCTGGGTCTTGCCTTCCGGCTTGTAGACCGCTTCGTTGTCGCGGAATCCCGTCTCTCGCCAAGGCAATTCACGGCAGCCGCCGAAGCAGGCAATAATCAGAAAGGACCCGCCCAAGCCGATGGCACGGATTGCAGCTCGGATGTTGCGTGCGGCCATGATCAACTCACTTCGTGGAATCGTGTTCGAGAATCGTGCGAAATGTCCCAAATGGCATGTCGGAGGTCCAGAGCGAAAGTCCAGCGTCCTCCGGCGGAAAAGCCGGGAAAGACCGTAAAATTGCCCAGTTTGCCTAGATCAGATTTCGCAGGCTTGCCATTCCGATCGGCTCGCGGCAGGTGAATGGTTCGCCGTAGGCGGTTCCGATAGTTTTCCCCCAATAGGCTGCTTCATCTCGCAGGCGGTCCAGGAAAGTGGGCGTCGTGTTATCCCGCCCGGTGACGAACTGACTCTGGTAGCAGGCGATCGCGGCCAGTTTCCGCTCCCACTCCTGGCTGATATCGAGAATGAACGCGGGCTGGGGCGTCATGCGAAGATGAACACAGTAATAGTGGTAAATGCGTTCTGGATGATGCGGCTCTCCCGGCAGGTCGGACTTGGTGAGCTTGGCCCAGAACCGCGCTGCTTCCACCAGTTCCGTGGCCGCCACGTGGTCCGGATGCGCATCGACCCAGTAGGGGGCGAACAACCAGCGCGGACGGACGCGGCGAATCACGCCCGCCAGTTGGAAACGTGCCTCGAGTGTTGCCTCCAGACGTCGATTGGCGAGGCCGAGATTCTGCCGCCAGTCCAATCCGAGTATCTCGGTGGCAGCGGCCGTCTCACGCGATCGCACGGCCGGGGAACCGAAGGGCGTCGGCTCGCCATCAGTCAGGTCCAATACTCCGACCCGCAGGCCCTCCGCCTTGAGTTTCAAGATGGCGCCGGCCATTCCCAGTTCCGCATCGTCGGGATGCGGCGCAATCACCAGGACGTCCAATTGCATCGTTTCGTCGCCCTTGAGCTTCTCAACCATTGAAATACCAATGCGGAATCCGCCGCACGCGATCGGCGGGCCGGATTCAGAAGGTGAACCCGCAGCGCAGCATGGCGGTTGCGGGCGAATCGATTTGCGGCATGCCGTTGCTGAACTGGGCGGTCCGCGAAAACACGTAGCCGATTTCGAGGTGATAGCCGGCACCGCCGTCGCGTTTCCGCTCAAGTCCCAGATAGATGCGGTAGTCAAGCAGCGTCAGGATGTTGGGATCCCCGGCATCGTCGTAGACGTATGAATTTCCCCCGAATTCGGCGCCGAGAAAGAGCCAGTCTTCGAACTCGGGAGCCTTGAGAATCCGGCGCGCCAGCTTGGGTCGCGGGAAGATCAATTCGTATCGCTGGTCGGCCGTCGGCGTCCAAATCAGGCCTCCCGCGGGCAGGATTCGCACATCCTGTCTCCCGAGGTACAGTACGCCGAACAACAGCTGCAAATCGTCGGGAATCCAGTCGAAACGCAGCAGCCCTCGTCCGGTCCAGCGAAAGGCTTCGGACGTGCTGACTTCAAAATCCGTGTACAGACTGGGTGCCACCGACACGATTCCGGTCCATCGCGGCGACAGCCGTGGAAGCCACAGCAGATCGAGAAACGTCTCGTAAACCTGCGGCGGCAGGTTTGACGAGTTGGGCCAGTCGAGAAACCGAGTATTGAATGTCGGGCTGATCGCCAGCGGCCATTCCCTCGTCGGCATCGGCACGGCGACCATGCAGTAGGAGTCGAGTTCGGTGATTCCCAGGCCATCGGCACCGCTGCCGGCCGGCAGCCAGGTGGCGGTGACGCCGAGTCGCTGGAAAAACCCGTTCTTGAATTCGCTGAGCCCGTGCTCTTCGTCGACCAGTACCTCGACGTTCGCATCCTCGAACGGAATGACGCCTTGCCCGTCGCCGGCCGCTCCGGAGTTCCCTGCGCCGCGATCGACTGCATCGCCGTATACTGCGTCTTCAAACACAGTGGGTTCGAATAATCTGGCGCCGTATGGGGAGTAGACCGGCTCACCGCCCGGTGGCGGATCGTGCTTCAGATCCAAATCGCCATATTTGGCCACCGGAACAAAGCAGCCTGCGACCGGATCGGGGCCGTCGTATTGCAGCGGCGGGTTATCGAAGTTCGCGCCGCGTTCGCTTGCCTGAAGAAAGGGGGTAGCGAACAGTCCGTTTACGAGCATTAGCAGGCCGAGCAGAGGGCAGTACGATGCGGAACGCCAACCCACCCATGGCGGTCCTTGTCCGCTGCGCACTCCGTAATGTCGAGGCCGCCCGTGCCCCACCGGAGCTGTGTCGCAGTTGCTCGACGTTTTCATGCTGTTGCCCGCTTCCCCTCGAGGCCGGACGCCCGTGACGACTGCCCGAGTATGTCGCGCCGCCTAATAGGCAAACCCGGCCCGAAGCATCACGGAATCGGCCAGAGATTGGTTCTGTGGACCTTCACCTGAGCCATCCGAAGCGAAGACGAGCTTTCGGTTGAAGACATAGGCCACCTCGCAGTGCCCGCGGAGGCTGCACTGATGCCGCCATTCAAAACCGATGCCGATTCGATAATCGTCGATGTCCATGCGCGTTTTGTAAGGAACAACACCCCCGGGCGCCGGTTCGTCGAACGCGACGTACCAACTGCCGCCGCCGTATTCGCCCCACAGATACCACCACAGGTCAGTGTTGCCGATCGTCGTGAGATACTGCGACAGCTTCGGACGGGGAAAATAGATATCCCAATAAACGCGTGGATTGGGCTGCCATAAAACGCCACCTGCCGGCACCCACCCGACCTGCACTCGATCGAAGTACTCTGCCCCGGCTTTCAGCGTAAAAGTCGGAGACAGGTTTAGTACCGCCAGGGCGGCACTCGGATAACGGAGGGCATCGGTGGTTACTGCGCTGAAGTCGCTGTAGACACCCAAGCTGAAGTCCAGATTGGCTCCGAATTGCGGCGTCAACATCGGTTCCCATTTGAAATCCAGGAGTGCGGCGTATGCACGCGGCGGCAAGCCCTCGCCTTCCAGGGGATATTGAGGTCCGGACCACAGCGAAAGATCGAAGATCGGAGAGACGTGTAACGGCCTGCCGCTCCAGAAGAAATTCGGGAAGTTCATCGTCGTCGCAAAACTGATGTCATCCGTCTGCATCTGGTTCGTTGCGTCCTTGCCGTTAACCCACGTGTAGTCCACGCGGACTTCCTGAAAGAAACGCATGTGCCGCCCCTGCTCGGGTTGCGGCCAGTTGATCGTCGGTGCTGTGAATCCCTGGCTGCCCGGAATCAGCACCGGGGGCTGCTGATTGAATCCCTGGTTCGGCGCGGCACCGGGATAGGTCGGCACGCCGCCGGCCGCCGTCGGGGGTGGCGCGATGGTCGTTCCGGGCGAACCGTAGGGAGACGTGTACGGAGCAGCGTAAGGTGCCGGAGCCATTGGGGCCGGACTGCCTCCCGACCACGCGGGCGGCTGATTGCCCAGTGACGGGGGCGTGGATGCGGCTGCAGGGCCCGTGGAATACGGATCGAACGTCGGGGCTCCCATCGTCGCTGAAGGTGCTGCCGTCGCACCGGCACTGGGCGGCGGCTGCACGGGAACCAGCGTGGCGCCCGACGAACTGGTCCCTCCCGAGTTGGCTGCAGTCGGAGCCGGCTCGAGCGTCACCGGGGGCTGGGTCAGCCGAACTCGTTGCTGAGCGGCCAGCGGCATTGCCTGAGCAATTAAGCCGGCCAACAGCACCAACGTCACGTTGTTTGCAAGTCTTGCCACGCTGCACTTGAGCCTGGGCGACGCCGCCGCGAAAGGATTCTGGATGAGGCGCGCAGGTACATATCAAAACGGTCGCTCTAACGTCAAGATCGACTGGTCTTGCCAGCGTGGCCACGAGGACGGCAATGCCAGCCTGCACCTCTGTCAAACTGGCAGGCAGACTTCGAGAAGCAGCTTTTATGAAATACGCAAATGGTTTCCGCAGAATGTGTTACGGCTGCGTGGCGGATGGGGCTTCTGTAAAATTGGTTGGCATGCGATTTGCGGCGCGTGGCATTCTGTTTCGAGTCGACACGAGTCGGGGTCGCCACGACGGGAGGATGGTGCGAGGCCGCACGCCGGATGCCGGATGAGCGTTTGTGGCCCGCCACTCCCAGACTCTGGACTCCAGTCTCCTTCGTCCAAAATAGTTGACAGCATGCGTGCCCGAGGCGGGTGGTCAGGAACTTGGTCGCCCGTAGTATTAATGACAGGGCAGAAGTTGCTCGGTCCGGGTGAAGATGCCGGTAGCTGACCAACTAGATGAATGTGTGTTTTGCTCCGGACTCCGGACTC
>CAIPEB010000738.1 GCA_903863885.1 uncultured Planctomycetaceae bacterium
CCTCCAGACTCCAGACTCCAGACTCCAGACTCCGGACTCCGGACCCCAGACTCTCTCATTCGATACGGCACTTTCTGGCGATGTAACTTGCCAGCGCGCGCCGCAACCAGGCCAGTCTGCCGGTGGCCAGCGCATCGCGAATGCCCCGCTCGATTTCGTCCGCGCCGGGCACGGCCTTGCCAGCCGCCCGGGCCTTCGCGATTGCGGCAAGCGTCTGCTCCGCCTCGGTGCGCAATTGCGATACGATCGACTGCGGCGGATCAGCTTCAAAACGCGTGACTTCGATCTCCGATCCGACGGAGAAACTTCGCAGTTCATAGGGACCGAGCACAAAAGACGCCAGGTCGGCAGCGGCGATCTTCCTGCCGACTGCCAGATCTTCCGCGTCGGTCGGCGTGCTGTTGAAAACCATCTTGACGTTCACGGGAGAGTAGTCCCGGTTCACTGCATAGATGTATCGCCGATTGTTCCAGACCAGCGTGCGGACGGCTACCGGATCGGTGCTTGGGCCGACGGTTGTGAACTTGCGACGCGGCAGCGCACGATACGCCCGGGCGAACTGTTGAAGCTGCTGACTGTGGGCCTTGTCGAGAAATAGTCCGCCGCGTGTGATCCGGCAGGCGTCGAGGTCGGCCACGGCCTGTGCGTAGGGCTCCAGAAAATGCACTCCCGCCTGAAACCCGGGCGTGATCCGCAACTGGCTGTCCCACCAGAATCCGTCCTCGGGATAGGCCGAGTTCATGCCGAACATGCCCTCGGCCGGCCGGCCGTCCATGACAGCCAGCGCCGCCGCGTTCGGGTCGTCGTTGGCCGGGCGATACCACCGCATATCTCCCCAGGCCTCGACCCAGCAGTTGAAAATGAACGCGCCGGGCCGGTCCAGTCTGGCACAGGCTTCGATCGCCGGCTGATCGAGGCAGGCGAAATCGCGATACATCGTTTGTGTCGCCAGCGGCGCGGTGGCGCTGTCATTGCCATGGCCTCCGCGGTCGCGCGATTCGGCCGTGCCGCGATCGACCTCGAGGCCCGGCTCGTCACGATAGAGATCGATGTCGATGCCGGCGTCACGGTACAACTGCAGCATCGAATCACGGGCGTGCAGTTGCAGTTGCGGCATGTCGTGGCCCATGGTGTTCGTTACGACCGTTTCATCCCAGAGCGTGACTGTCACGCGGAGATCCTTGCGCGCCTCGGCCAGTGCCTGCCTGATCTGTCCGAACAGTTCCCGGATCTTCCGGCAGCGCCAGGCGACCCAGGCCGGGCGACAGGTCCCGGTCAGGAATTCGTAGCGTTTCGAGAAACGATCGGGCGCCTTCGCGTCAACCGGTACGTCCTGGCCGGTTTCTTTCTGGAACAGGCCGACCGAGTAATCGTCGTATCCAAAACGAATCGAGCCGAACCAGGGCATGGCCGAGGCGAACATGTTGAACGAAACGCCCTGGAACGCGGGATACTTTCCGTAACGCTGGCCGATTTCCCGGACGAAACCGATGATCGCCTGCTGAACCGTCGGGTGCAGCGGGTTGAACATCGGACCGGTGTGTCCGGGATTGCCCACTTCGCCGTACGCCATCCGCGACGGGCTTTGCGACCACGGCTCCATGGGCTTCTTGTGCTTGTTGTCCTCGGTCAGCGTCTTGTAGTTGCGGGCGTTGTAGATCGGCGTCCAATCGTTGGTGCTGGATTGCACGCAGTTATTCCACAGCATGTTGTTGAACGTCTCGGCTCCGTTCCGGATGGCATCGAGATTGATGTTCATTTTTTCCAACAGGCTGCCGAGACGCATCAGCGTCATCGCTCCCTGGAACTTCATCCCTTCCTTGTCGAGTCGTTCGAGCAGCTTGGTATACCAATCGGTTGGAGTTGTGGTCCAGCGCGTGTATTGCCTTCGATCGCGGGCGACAACCCAGTCGAATGCGCCGGACGGTTCGCGTTGGGAAGGAAACAGCGGTCCGTGATACCAGGCCAGCGGATAAACCAGCAGGCCCTGGCCGCTGTAGCGGGCATATTGCGCCACGCGGTCGATCCACTCGTCGCAAGACATGGCGCCTTCCGCGCCGCCAGTGCCACAAGGATCTTCGTACTGAATGCCCAACTCGCGGCGCGTTCCGTCGCACGGATCGCCGGGCACGTCGAGCGGCGGAAGGCCGGGCAGTTCGTAAATCTCGATCGAAGCCGCGGCTGCCGGTTCGCCCGTGCCCCAGGTCATGAAGACAATGCTGCAGTCTTTCCACCGCGGCCAGAATACCTGGCGCAGTTCGAGCATCGTGTTGCTGAGCGGCTGAGCCCAGTCGGTGAACACGCCGGTTGTCATGTCGTAGCACGTGCCGTCGTTGATGCACATGTAGCGGCGTTTGTCGTCGGGATAGCGGATAACCGCAACGTGAGGCCGGCCGATGTTGGCGATCTCGAAACGGTAGCCGAATCTCGCCTTGGGCGGATCGCCCTGCGCTTCCCGATAGCGGCCGATCGGACTGTCGACGACCTTGACCTCGCCAAGGCCGAAATACCGCTCGGGCGGATGTTCCTGAGTGCAGTCGATCCGATGCAGCAGCCTGCCACTGGCCAACTCTTCGGCCGAGACAGTGCGACCCGGGAGGCGGAACGCCAATTCAGCAGCTGCGCCCGCCGTGATGGCGAGAAACTCGCGTCGTGTCGCGTGGCAATTCATCGCATCTCCTCTGTGGAATTATTCAGATGAACGGCAAGGAAGTTGAACACCGGTTCCTTGTCGAAATCGCTTGCTCACGGCATTCAGTTGGCGGGCGGCGCATTGCCCCGTCTGGCTCCGACAACGTCTCGCAGGGCTTCGAGATATTTCATTCCGTGCACCGCATCCGGTTCGAGATAGCTGCCCTCGGTCCATTCGTTCCAAGCTTCAATGAAGAGGGCACGCGTCGGCAGCGCAGGCCGCTCGTCGAGCCACCCGAAACCCATCTCCAATGCCTTGCGGAATTCGGCCGGTGTGTTATTCACAAGCACAGGTCCCCACGGATACGGTCCATTGACGAACGGCTGGTCCTGCTGTGTGCGGGGACTGGCATCCCAGCCCACGCAAACCACCGGCAGATACGGCACGGCAAAGGTCCTCTCCATCGCACGCATCGCCGCGAAACTGGCATCTCGAAACGGCCCGTAATCGCTCGCGGGAAATTGGGGCATCGGTTGGCAGTGAAGCCAGTGATACGGTGTGACGCTGTCGAACCCGAGCTTGACGAGCAGGGCGTTCGGGCCCGGGTACTTGCTCTGTTGGGCGGCGGGTACGCACAGGTGGCCGTTCGTCGAGGCGTTCAGGTGCAACTCGCCGAGCCCGGCTTCCCGCACTCGCCGGCGAAATCCGTCGATCGCTTCGGCGGTTTTCTCCACGCCGCCGAGCCCCTTGACGAGCGTGTCCAACTCGTAGATGCCCACGTAGAGGCCGCCGTTGACTCGCCAGTAGTTTGGCCTGCGGAAATATCGCTCGATCATGCGGTCGGTGGCTTTGACGAAGACAGCCTCATTCACTGCGCCCGTGGCGGGCGGCCAGTCGCTATTGGCCCACATGACGGCGAACTTCAGCCGAGTGTTATTCGCGGCACCGAGGAAACCGGCTTCCAAAGCACCGTGGAGGATGGGGCCGAAGTCGTAGTGGTACCAGTCGAACACGAACGCATCCACCCCGTGGTCGGCGGCAACGGCGATCTTCTTCGCCATCACCATCGGATCGTCCTCCATCTCGAAACCCCAGAGCGGTACTTTAGGCTGCTGGTGGCCCTCGAAACGCGGCTTGGCCTTCGGCACCGATTCCCATTCGGTCCATGCGCGACCAAGTCTCGCTTGGGTGGTCGGATCGACGTGCCACTGCGGAAAATAGTAGGCCGCCACTTCGATTCGGCCGGGCGCTGCCTCTGTCGCGGATTTGGCAGGCGAGGGTAACGGCGATCCGACCCACGCCTTCAGGACGCGTCCGCCATCATCCTTCAATACCAATCGCTCCACGCGGACCTTGCCCGGCGCGCTGCCGGGATCGAGCCGGAGGAAACTGACGGGCGGTTGCGTCGCCGGAAGCGTCAGAAGATAGTCATGCCACTGGCCGTCGTGGATCGGCTCAAAAGTCACGTTCTGTTCGCCGACGAAGTTCGCCTCCCGCGTCGTGGCCCAGAAGATCTGGCCGTAACCGGCGCCATCGGACTGCATGCGCAGTTCGAGTGTCAACGGCCCCGGGCCCGGCGGGATGCCCTCGAGTCCCACTTGCGGATCGTGGCCGGTGGACTCGATCGCGAGTCGTCCGCCGTCAAGGCTGACATCAGCCTGGTGGGTGAAACGGACGCCGGGCGGCGGCGTTCCCGTGCGCGACGGCAATCGCCCTCTGCCGTCGGTTTCCCACAACGGCTCTTTCAACTCCGAATTCCAACGCTGCCACGCCGCTTCCAGCTCGCGCACTTTGTCGGGATGCACGCCTGCGAGGTTCCTGGTCTCGCCGATGTCGGCATAACCCAGGTCATCGGCGAGGAGGATGATGATGTTGGGTTTATCGGGGCCGCGGCTCTCGGCGCGAAGCGAGCCGATGGAAAGTGAACTTGCCAAGAGGACGGCATAGAGAACGCATTTCACGGCCATCGCGTTGTTCTCCCAGGTCATTTCCTGCCGAACACGTCACGGACGGCGTCCAGGTACCCGGTGCCGAAACGCTGGTCGGGCTCGATGTAGCTGCCCTCGACCCACTCGTTCCAGGAATTGAGCGTCACAATTCCCTTGCTTTCCGGATGGCGATCCAGCCATTCCTTGGTCTGACGCAGAAAGGATCTCCATTTCTCCGGGGTGTTGCCGAGCACCATGCCCATCGAGTAATTGCGAGGAGATCCGTCCCAGCCCATCGACACGTGCGGGAAGTAGGGCACTGCCAGGACGGCCGGACGCTGATCCAGGACGCGCATCGCCTGCCGGCCATAATCGCTATAGTCCACGGCTTTGATTCCCGCCATCGCGGCACGTTCCACCAGCGGCGTCCCGGCAAACTCGCTTGCAGGGAGCTTAACGAAGCTGACGTTGTCCATGAGGACGCCGACGTTGGTTTGAGACGCGAAGTAGATCTCCGCGTTCTTGAGCATCCCGGTCCAGTTGACGATGCTGCGCTCGGTAAGCGTCTCGAACGCCGCTGTGGTGACTTGGGTCTCCGCCGTGGGAATCCACCTCGGCCCGTTGTCGTCCTCGATGCGCACCACCCCGAACATCTTTTCCGGTTGTGAAACCGCCTTGAGCGCAATCGATAGTTCGTAATACCCCGGCCCGCATTTTTCGAGCGTCTCTCGCAAGCTCTGGACCGGGCTGGAATATCGCCCCTCGCGATTGGTGACCTTGACCGCATTGCCCGAGACGCCGCCGGCAATGACTTCAAGATCGACTCGCTGCAGCTTTCCCCAGCCGGTCAGTCCTTCTTCGAACCCGCCATTTCGAACCAGTTCAACATCAGCAGGCGAAGCGGTTCTCGGTTGGCGTGGCCGGCCGGATTGCCTGGCCCCCGCATCGTCGGCAAACCCGAATGCAGCGTCCGTTTCCGCTCCTGATTCTGCTCCGGCGGCAGCGGCCTGTTGCACCAGCATCGGCCAAAGGTGGTGTACCCAGGTGTACATCGTGGAACTGTCTGCTTTGAGAGCGGCCAACAGATCGGCAACGGTTTCAATCTTCCGCCCCGGGTCGCCCGGAAACGGACTACCTTTCAACTGCTTTAACGCGTTTTCGAGCGAAGCCTGATCGACGATGTTCAAGTGCAGGTCCGGGAAGCCGGCCTCTTTGACGCGTCGTCGGAAATCGTCCAACGCCGCCCGTGTCGCCTCCAGACCGCCCAGCCCCTGCACGAGTTTGTCGCACTCGTAGATCGAAAAATAGGGGCAGCCGTCGATCTTCCAGTAGTTCGGCTGTTTGAAGTACGACTGGATTGCGTCTTGTGTGTGCCGTTCAAACGCAGCCCGGCCCACTTCACCCTTGCGCCAGACCGGAGCGTTGTTAAACCAAACGCCCGGCGCGAAGGGGTGACAGTCGATGTACGTGTGATTGGCCCACATCAAGGCGAATTTGACCCGGTGGCGGTTGGGAGCCTGCAGGAATCCCTGCCGCAGCGCATTCTCGATCATCACGCCGCCGTGGGTGTCGTCGTCGTAGCGATACCAATCGAAGATGATGGCGCCAATGCCGGCGTCTGCCATGGCATCGATGGACCGAGCCATTTCCTGCGGGTCGGACTCATCGCGGTAGCCCCAGAGCGGAACCTTCGGCTGGTCGTGTCCGTCGAACTTCGGCTTGGCATTCTTCACGATCTCCCACTCGGTCCAGCCTTCGCCCTTTTTCGACTGGTGATAGGCGTCGCGGTGGAAGTTCGGCCAATAGTAGATAGCTACGGTGTAATCGCCGCCCTTCCCTTCCGTGGAGGATTCGCCGTTGGCGAATGGCAAGGTGCCAGCGGCGACCGAGAGAAGAACGGCAGCGACAAATGATCTCATGGCACGCTCTCACTGAATAGGGATTCGCCACGGCGGAGACCGGAGACCGGAGACCGGTAGTCGGTAGTGGCGGATAAGTGTTTGTCTTCCTCCGGACTCCAGACTCCGGACTCCAGACTCTTCCGACGTTTCCATCCGTGGCATTTCTTTTACTTCGCAAAACGCAACCGGGCGTCGCATCAATGCGAGGCGTTCTCTGACGGTTCGGTCTTTGTCTCGGGTTCTTTGCCGAGCCACGAGATGACGTAGTAGAACACGGGCGTGAGGAACACGCCGAAGAACGTGACGCCGAGCATTCCGGAGAAGACGGCCGTGCCGAGCGTGCGCCGCATTTCGGCGCCGGCGCCGGACGCGATCACCAGCGGCACGACGCCGAGGATGAAAGCGAAGGACGTCATCAGAATCGGCCTCAGTCGCAGGCGGCAGGCTTCGGTAGTCGCTGTGCGGCGTGACGCGCCGGACTCGCGCTGCTGCTTGGCGAACTCGACGATCAGGATCGCGTTCTTGCTGGCCAGGCCGACGAGCACTACAAGTCCGATCTGCGTGAAGATGTTGACGTCCATCCGCGCGAGCAGTACGCCGACGACCGAGCAGAGCAGGCACATCGGGACGACGAGAATGACGGCCAGCGGAAGCGTCCAGCTTTCGTACTGGGCGGCGAGCACGAGGAAGACGAAGACGACGGCCAGGGCAAAGAAATACATGGCCGTGCTGCCGGCCTGAAGCTGCAGGTAAGTCAGTTCGGTCCAGTCGTAGGCCATCGAACGCGGGATCTCTTGATTGACGAGTGACTCGACGCTGGTGATCGCGTCGCCCGAACTTGTGCCGGGGGTGACATTGCCGGTGATCGCCGCCGTCGAATACATGTTGTACCGGGTAAGCATCAACGGTCCGGTGATGTCGCGCACGCTGAGGATCGTGCCCAGCGGCACCATTTCCTCGCGGTTGTTCCGCAGTTTCAACTGCAGCAGGTCATCGACTTTCGCGCGGAACTTCGCGTCGGCCATGACGTTCACCTGCCAAGAACGGCCGAACTCGTTGAAGTTGTTGACGTAGTACGAGCCGAGTTGGACCTGGAGCGTGTCCACCACGTCTTCAAACGAAAGACCCAGTGCCCGGCACTTGGAGCGGTCGATGTCGAGGTAGAGCCACGGCGTGTTGGCACGCGCGCTGTGGACGACTCCCTGCAGTCCCGGAGTCTGGTTGGCCTTCTCGACGATCCGGTCGCAGATCTGCTCGAGCTGACCGAGCCCCAGATGTCCGCGATCTTCGACCATGATCTTGAAGCCGCCGGTTGTGCCCAGCCCATCGATCGGGGGCGCGCCGAAGATCGACACCAGCGCGTCGCGGACGTCGGCCCGGCATCGCTTGCGGAGTTCGGCCGCCAGCGAATCGGCGGAGAGGTCGGCGCTGTGCCGTTTATCAAATTCCTCGAGCATCACATAGAGTGAGCCGAGATTCGGCGCGTTTGCTCCCTGCACGAGCGACTGGCCGGAAATGCCGACGGTGTGTGCGACTCCCGTCGTGTGCAGCGCGAGCTTTTCGATCTGGGCCACCACCTCTTTCGTGCGCTGGATCGACGCCGAGTCGGGCAGCTGGATATTCAGCAGCAGGTAGCCCTTGTCCTGATCCGGAACGAATCCGGTCGGTGCGTGGCTGAATTCCCAGTAGGTCAGATAAAGCAGGCCGCCGTAGATCAGCAGGGCGATCAGGCTGACCCGGAGCAGCATGCCCACGATGCGCGTGTAGATGTTCGTGCCGGCTGTGAAGACCGAGTTGAACAGCCGGAAGAACCAGCCGAGGCTCACCTCCATCAGTTTCGCCAGGATATCCTTCTTGGCGCCGTGGGGCTTGAGCAGGATTGCCGCCAGCGCCGGACTGAGGGTGAGCGAGTTGATTGCCGAGAAGACTGTCGATACGGAAATTGTCACTGCGAATTGCCGGAAGAACTGCCCGGTGATCCCCGAGACGAACGTGCACGGCACGAAAACCGCGCACAGCACGAGAGCGACCGCGACGACCGGCCCCGTGACTTCATCCATGGCCTTTCGGGCCGCTTCACGCGGCGGCAGGCCCTGTTCCAGCCAGCGGTCGACGTTCTCCACGACAACGATCGCATCATCGACGACGATGCCGATGGCCAGCACGAGCCCGAACAGCGACAGGTTGTTCAGCGAGAATCCGAGTCCGGCCATTACGGCGAATGTGCCGATGATCGCCACCGGGACGGCGATCAGCGGGATCAGCGTGGCACGCCAGTTCTGCAGGAAGATGAGCACGACCAGGGCAACGAGCACGATCGCATCCCGCAGCGTCTTGAAGACTTCGGTGATCGACTCGCGAATGAACGGCGTGGTGTCGTAGACAATGCTGTATTCGAGTCCTTCGGGGAACCGCTTCTTCAGTTCTTCCATCTTGGAATACACGCCCTGAGCGGTCTTGATGGCGTTTGAGCCCGGGAGCTGGTAGATCGACAGGGCGACGGAAGGCTTGCCGTCCAGCGTGCAGGATTGATCGTATTGCTGCGAGCCCAGTTCGATTCGGCCGACATCGCGGAGCCGCACGACGCTCGCGGCCGGCCGATCCGCGCCCTGTTGTCCGACTTTGAGAATGATGTCGCCGAATTCCTCGACCTCCATCAGTCGTCCGAGCGTGCTGATGGTCAACTGGAACTGCTGGCCCGGCGGGACCGGTTCCTGTCCGATCTGGCCTGCGGTGACCTGAAGGTTCTGTTCGCTGACGGCGTTGACCACATCGGCGGCGCTGAGGCTCAGCGTGGCAAGCTTGTTCGGATCCAGCCAGACCCGCATGCTGTAGTCGCGCTGTCCCATGTAGGCCACGTTCGCGACGCCTTCCAGCCGCCCGAGTTCGTCCTTGATCTGGATCGTGGCGTAATTGCTCAGATAGATATCGTCGTAGCGGCCGTCCGGCGAGGTCAGGTTGACGATCATCATCGTGCTGGGCGACATCTTCTTGACGCTGATGCCCTGCCGCTGCACGAGCGACGGGATGACGGGCTGGGCAAGTTGCACCCGGTTCTGCACCAGCACCTGGGCCATGTCCGAATCCATGCCGAGCTTGAACGTCACGATCAGCACGTAGGCGCCGTCGTTGGTGCACTTGGAGGACATATACATCATGTTCTCGACGCCGCTGACCTGCTGTTCGATCGGCGCGGCGACCGTATCGAGCACGGTCTGAGCGTTGGCGCCCGGATAGCTTGCGGTGACGAGGACCGTCGGCGGAGTGACATCGGGATATTGAGCGACGGGCAGGGCGAGCACGGCCACGAGGCCGGCCAGCGTGAGCACGATCGACAACACCGAGGCGAAAATCGGGCGGTCAATGAAAAAGTGGGATATCACGGCGTTGGCTCCGTGGGATGCTCGGCATCGGACGCGGGGTCGGCCCCGGTGGAGTTGCTGCTGGCGACGGACTTTCTGCGGTCGAACGCCCCCTGGACCCGCAAGGCAACCACCAAGCCCAGTACGAAGCCGAGGATCAACGCTCCCGGTCCGGTGTGGAATCCGGCTTCTTTCGCGAGGAAATCGCAAAGCAGCGCTGAAGCGGCGCCCATCAGGATTGCTCCGATCCACCGCATGCTCGCGCTTCGCAGGAACGAGATCTGTCCGAGGCCTTCAATGATGTAGAAGAAGATGGGCGTCAGAAAGACGCCGAACAGCGTCACGCCGAGCATGCCGCAGAAAACGGCGGTGCCGAGGGACCATCGCATTTCGGCGCCGGCGCCGTGGGCGATCACCATCGGGACGACGCCGAGGATGAAGGCGAACGACGTCATCAGAATCGGGCGCAGACGCAGGCGGCAGGCATCGACCGTCGCGTCGCGCCGGGACTGGCCCGCTTCGCGCAGCTGCTTGGCAAATTCCACGATGAGAATCGCGTTCTTGCAGGCCAGACCGACGAGCACCACGAAGCCGATCTGCACGAAGATGTCCATCGGCAATCGTCGCAGCATCACTCCCGCCAGCGCGCACAGCAGGCACATCGGGACGACGAGGATCACGGCCAGTGGCATCGTCCAGCTTTCGTACTGAGCGGCCAGCACTAGAAACACGAACACGACGGCGCCTGCGAAAACATACATGGCCGTGTTGCCGGCCCGGATCTGCATGAGTGTCAATTCGGTCCATTCGGTACTCATCGTCCGCGGCAGATTCTCGGTCGCCAGTCGATCGAGCAGCGAGATGGCCTGTCCGGTGCTCAGGCCCGGCAACGCGCCGCCCATGACCGGCGCCGACGGGTAGAGATTGTAGCGGAAGATCAGCACGGGACCGCCGCTGTCAACCGGGTTCACCACGGTCCCGAGCGGCACCATCTTGCCTGTCCGGTTGCGCATGTAGAGCTGCTGCAGATCTTCAACGCGGCGGCGAAAGTCGCCGTCCGCCTGGATGTTCACCTGCCAGTACCGGCCGAAAGCGTTGAAATTCCCCACGTAGGACGAGCCGACGAGCACCTCAAGCGTATTGTCGAGATCTTCGACCGAGACGCCGAGCGATCGGGCCTTTGTGCGATCGACGTCGAGATAGAGTTGCGGAGTCTGGGCCCGGAACATCGTGGGCACGATGATCAGGTGCGGCTGCGTCTTGCCCTTGTCCACGAGCAGATCCGCGTAGCTCTGCAGGGACGGCATGCCCAGCGATCCGCGGTCCTCGACCATCAGCTTGAATCCGCTGGCCAGCCCGATGCCCGGCACCGGCGGCGCGCCGAAGACCTGCACGGTTGCGTCGTGGATCTGTTCCGCGAACATGCGGTTCAGGCGGACCATGATCGCGTCGGCACGCAGCTCCGGTTTTCGTCGCTGGTCGAACGGATCAAGCACGACGAACATCGATGCGAAATTCGAGCTGTTCGCCGTCATCAGCAGCGACATGCCCGATACGGCGCACGTGTGTTTGACCCCGGGGACTTTCTGCGTCATGTCCACCAGCTGCCGCATGACTTCCTGCGTACGCTGCAGCGACGCGGAATCCGGCAGTTGGCAATTCACGAGCAGCCAGCCCTGATCCTGCTGCGGAATGAACCCGACCGGATACCAGGTGAACATCCACCAGGTGACCCCGAGCAGGCCGGCGTAAAGCAGTACCGCGATGGCGCAGATGCGGAGGAGCATCGACACCATCCGTGCATAGATATCGGTGCCGAACTGAAAGACGCCGTTGAACGACGCGAAGAACCAGCCCAGCGAGACTTTGAGGAGCCTGGCCAGCAGGTCTTGCTTTGCGCCGTGCGGCTTGAGGAGGATCGCTGCCAGCGCCGGGCTCAATGTCAGCGAGTTCATCGCCGAGAGCACGGTCGAGACGGCGATCGTCACGGCGAACTGGCGGAAGAACTGCCCGGTGATTCCGCTGATGAATGCGCAGGGCAGAAACACGGCGCACAGCACCAGGGCCACGGCGATGACCGGCCCCGTGACCTCGTCCATCGCGCGCCGCGCGGCTTCCTTGGCCGAGAGCCCCTGGCTCAGCCATCGTTCGACGTTCTCCACGACCACGATTGCGTCGTCGACCACGATGCCGATGGCAAGCACGAGTCCGAACAGCGAGATATTGTTGAGGCTGAAACCGAGCAGTGCCATCGCACCGAAAGTGCCCACGATCGCGACCGGGACGGCGATCAGCGGAATAAGCGTGGCCCGCCAGTCCTGCAGGAACAGCAATACGACCAGGGCCACGAGCAGAACCGCGATCAGCAGCGTCTTGATCACGTCGGCCACCGATTCGCGGATGAACGGCGTCGTGTCGTGGTAGATGCCGTAATCCAGTCCGTCGGGAAACTGCTTCTTCAATTCCGCCATCTTGGCCCGGATGCTGTCGGCTACGTCCAGCGCGTTCGTGCCGGGCAGCTGGTAGATGGCCAGGCCCACCGAAGGACGTCCATCCGCGGTGGCCATCTGGGTGTACTGTTGCGACGCCAGATCAATGCGTGCCACGTCGCGCAGGCGGACGAGAGCCGGTGACGGGTTGCGGTCTCCTCCGGGTTCCGCTTTCACGACGATATTGCCGAACTGTTCGGGGTCGGTTAATCGTCCAAGCGTGTCGAGAGGATACTGCAGCAGATCGCCTTGGATGGCCGGCGAGGCTCCCAACTGTCCCGGGGCCGCAGCCAGGTTCTCTTCGCGGATCGCGTTCGAAACGTCGGTGGCGGTGATACCGCGCGACGCCATGGCCTGCGGATCGAGCCACGCCCGAATGCTGTAATCACGCTGGCCCAGGTAAGTGATGTCGCCGACTCCCTCGAGTCGGAACAACTCGTCCTTGAGATTGATCGTCGCATAGTTGCTCAGGTAGATGTCGTTGTACCGGCCGTCCGGCGAGAACAGGTTGACCACCAGCAGAATGCTGGGACTTTTCTTCTTGATGGTCAGGCCCTGCTTCTGCACGGCGTCGGGCAGCTGCGGCATGGCGAGCGAGACGCGGTTCTGCACCATGACCAGCGCGGTGTTCAGATCCGTGCCCAGGTCGAAGGTGACCGTCAGGTTGTACGTGCCCGCGTTGTCGCTCTGCGAGGACATGTAGAGCATGCCCTCCACGCCGTTCACTTGTTGTTCGATCGGCGCGGCCACGGTATCGGCGACGACCTGAGCATTGGCGCCCGGGTAAGTGCAGGCGACCTGGACCGTCGGCGGCGCGATCGGCGGATACTGGGCAATAGGAAGTGACAGCAGCGCAAGGCCGCCCGCCAGGGTAATCGTAATCGACAACACCGAGGCGAAGATCGGACGGTCGATGAAGAAGCGTGAAATCACGGTGTGAACTCACGGATGGTCCGAGGGGGCCGTCTTCGCCGAGTGTCCCGCCGCGTCCGGCGCGACGTCCTTGGAGGCCGGTTCAGTTGCGCCGGTGCCCTTGGAGGCTGCCTCTTTGCTCGAAGCGTCTTTGGCTGCCGGTTCGCCCGCAGCCGGTTTGTCGGGAGTGCTCGCCGGCAGCATACTGGCCCGTTCGGGTTTGACCGTCTGCCGGGGACGCACCAACTGCAGGCCGCTGATCAGCACAAGATCGTCGGCCTTCAGACCCTGGTTGATCACCCGCAGGCCGTCGGACTGGCTGGCGCCGACGGTAACTCGCCGATACTGCACCGCGTTCTGCGAGTCCACCACATAGACGAACTTCTGGCCCTGATCGGTCGCCAGGGCTTTTTCGCTGACCAGCAGCGCCTGGTGCGGCTGGCTCACGGGCAGCCTGACTCGCACGAACATCCCGGGCCGCATGAGCCGGCGGCCGGACTCGATGAACGGGTTGGCGAAGACGCCGCGGACCGTAACCGTGCCTGTCGCCGAATTGACGACGTTGTTGGCAAAGTCGACATAGCCGGTGTGAGGGAATCCCTCTTCATCGGCAAGGCCGAGCATCACCGGGAGCGATTTGGCGGCAATTACATCCTTGTTGCCGGGAACGTTGAGCCGCAGCACACCGAGCAGAGTGCGTTCATCCACATCGAAATATGCGTACAGCGGGTCCTCGGAGACCACCGTGGTCAAAACCGTGGTGTCCTGATCCGCGAGGTTGCCGAGAGTCAGATTGTATCGGCTGACTCGACCATCAATGGCCGAGGTCACCTTGCACCATTCGTAGTTCAGTTGGCATTTTCGCAGCGTGGCCTCGGCGGAGAGGACGGACGCCTGGCTTTCGTCGCGAGCCCCGCGGCGCTGGACGATTTCCTGCTGGCTGATGGCGCCGGTGCTGATCTTCTGGGTTTCCAGGCCGATGTCGAGAAAGGCCTGTGCCTTGACCAGCGCGGCTTTCATTTCGTCGAGGCTGGCCTGGGCATGATCCAGTTCGTCCTTGTACATCCGGTCGTCGATCTCGAACAGTACGTCTCCCGTCTTGACGAGCGAGCCTTCCTTGAAGGGCATCTTGACCAGGTAGCCGGTGACCCGCGCCCTGACTTCAAGCGAGAGGGGCGCTTCGATGCGTCCGACAAATTCGACAAAGTCGGTTACTTCGCGTGCAACCGGCAGACTGACCGTTACCGTCGGCGGAGCCGTATCGGTTTCCGTCGGCGGCTTATGGCTGCACGCCGAAAAGACCGCACACGCTGCCAGGAGACAAAATGTGCAACGCAGCATTGCGGCAAGAGACTGCTGGGCCCTTTTCATGGGAGCGAACTCACTTCTTCGATGCAACCTGAATGTGACTGAGCATACCGTCATCGAGTTCTATGCCAGCCGGCGGTTCACGGCCATCCAACTGCTTATCGGCGCTTCTCGAGTTCCGAGTCGCATCGGGAATACTGGATAGCGGGAAACCCGCTGGAAAAAGAGACGTGCGCGCCGCGCTCAAGCCGAAACTCTAGGAAACTCGCAGGCCGCAAGCAAGTATCGTCAGGCTCGATCGGCCTGGATCTCCCCGGGGCTTGCCGGGTCGCTCGATTGGGCGGACCCTCCCGCGAGCAGGCCGGCCGGTCGCCGTGCGACTGCGTGAATGTGGCCATTTCGTGGTGAAACGGGGGCCGTGGCGTTACAATGGACGTCGACCGATTCGCCAAATCCGACGATTCCGATCGCGGCAGTTTCGCGCAAGCCTGTCGTCGGCCATGCCGTTGCAGGACTTGCAGCAAGGCCTCGTGCTTCTGACGCGATGCGTTATCCCGTCTATTTCAGGGGAGCATCGAACATGCGATGGAAACTCAAGTGCCCGCGACTCCGTGCAGCGATTGCGGCGGCGATCGTGCTTGGCGGCGTGCTTCTGCAGGGGGCGGCCGGACGGTCGGCCGAACCGGCGGAAGACAGTCTGAAAGACATGCGGGGGAGTCTCGAGAAGGCTTTCAACTCGCATGACGCAAAAGCCATCGGATCTCTGTGGACGAAGGACGGCATACACCGCTCGGTGTCGACGGGCGAACAACTCAACGGCAAGGAGGCGATCACGAAGGCCTATGCGAGCCTGTTCGCCGACGAACCGACGTGCAAGCTCACGATCGAAATGCGATCCGCGAAGATCGAGTCTCCGATCGCGGCGACGCTCTCCGGCATCGCCCACGTGGAACATGCTTTTCCGCCAGCGACGCGATCGCAGTTCGATGCACGCTTGGTCCGCATCGGAGGCGGATGGCTGATCTCCCGCGTCGAAGAGACGGACCTGCCATTGACGGCTGCGGAAGGGCTGGGCCCGCTGGCCTGGCTGGCCGGACAATGGAGCGACGAACAGTCGTCCGGCAAGGCATCGAATCACTTCCGGTGGAGCCAGGGGGGCGCGTTTCTGGTTCGCGACTATCGATTCGAGAAACCGGACGGCACGGGGCTTCAGGGGTCGCAGGTGTTCGGATGGGATGCCGAACAGGGATGTGTCCGTGCCTGGGTGTTCGACGCGAGCGGCAGCTTCGGCGAGGGATACTGGGAACGAGAGAGCGAGAATCGCTGGACGAACAAACTCGCGCTGAAACTCGCCGACGGGCGCCGCGGTTCCATGACCCAGGTCCTGGATCGGGTGGATAACGAGCACATTACCGTGCAGTTGATCGATCGCGAGATCGATGGCGGGGCGCTGCCGAACGGGCCGGTTGCCAAGCTGGTCAGAAAAGCGGAAGACGCTCAGCAGCCCGCGCCGAAAACGACGGAGGGAAAGTCGCCATGACATCAGCCATCTCGAGAGTCACCGTGGCACGGGGAATCTGTCTGTTGAGCATCGGAGTCGGCGCTCTCGCCTGGTCTGCCGGCACCTGCCTGGCTGTCGGCATGCATGGCGGAGGCGGCGGCTTCTCCGCTCATGGCGGCGGAATGTCGCGGGGCGGCGGCGGATTCGCCGGACATGGCGGGTATTCGCCCACCGTCGGCGGCTTTTCGCACGGCTTTCCGGCGTCGGGGATTTCGCGGCCTAATCTGCCGATCGGCAGCCACGGCGAGTTTGAGCACGGTGCGGTGCCCGGTTTTCCGAGTATGCCCGGAAAGATCTCGCGGCCGGAAACGCCAAGCGCGTCGCAGCTCGGGAATTTCCTCGGATTGCCCGGGGAAGGCTCGGCGGCCTCGCGCACCGGGAAATTTGACTTGCCCAGCGATCTGTCCGGGCGAACTTCAGGCCTGGATTGGTCGAAAGGTTATGCCGGGAATCGCCCCGCCTGGGCCGGATTGCCCAACGCATCCGGGGACGTTGCGTCTCGCATTAAGAGTGCAACGCAACCGGGCGGTCCGCATTCATCGCAGATTCACGATTGGATGCAGAACAACCCGCAACGCGTGCAGCAGTGGCAGAACCAGGGGGACAAGATCCGGCAGGATTGGAATGCCAACGGCCATCCGCTCGATCCGGGCGTGCGACCCGGCAGCGATTGGTGGAGCAAGTACCATCCTTTGATCGACAATGACTTGATCAACCATGGCGTGCGACCGGGCAGCGACTGGTGGAGTAAATACCACCCCTATATCGACAACTGGTACTACCACCACGACTGGCACAACCACGGATGGCGGTACTGGTGGGGCGATCCGACATGGTCCGCGTTCAGTGCATGGTTCCCGTCGTGGGGATGGGCCGAGCCGATTTTCTACGACTACGGTTATGGCGGCAACGTTGTCTATCAAAACGACAACGTGTACGTGAACGGCCAGAGTGCCGGGACGCCGGCCGAGTTTGCCGCATCGGCGGCGGACCTGGCTACGGTCGATTCGAAACAGGCCGAGGCCACGCCCAAGAATGAAGACTGGATGCCGCTGGGAACCTTCGCGGTTGCGACCAGTGACAAGGACAGCGAACCGACGCGACTTCTTCAACTGGCCGTAGATCACAACGGCATCGTCAGCGGCACGATGCACAATGCCTCGACCGACAAGACCTATGTCGTGCAGGGCCGCGTTGATCGCCAGACTCAGCGAGTCGCGTTCACGATCGGAGATAAATCCGACATCGTCATGGAAACCGGGATTTACAACCTGGTTCAGGAGCAGACGCCCGTGCTCGTGCACTACGGAAAGGACCGCACTGAGCACTACCTGCTTGTGCGGCTCGATCCTCCGCCGGAAGGAAGCGACGCGAAAAAGACTGACAAACCCGGCGATTCGCTGCTCCCGTGAACGGCAGGCAAGACAATCGTGGTTTGTGAGAAAGACCGGACGACTTGCGGCCGCAAGGCACAGCGAGAGGACAATTCTGCCGCAATGCGCGTCAGTGAATCCGGATCGGATTCCGGCCCGGCGGTCACCCTGTCGCGTCCCAGTCGAGACCTATGTCGAGCGTGGTGGCCGAGTGGGTGACGGCGCCGACGCTGATCCTGTCAACGCCGCATTCGGCGATCCTCCGGACCGATTCCAGACGCACTCCGCCCGAAGCTTCCAGTTGCGTTGCGGCGCCGGCCTCGTCGCGCAAGCGGACGGCCTCTTGCATTTCTTCGGGCGACATGTTGTCCAGCAGGATAATGTCGGGAAAGGCGGGAATGACGTCGCGGAACTGGTCCAGCGTGTCGACTTCGATTTCCACGATATCGCCCGACCGGTCCGGCTTGCACCCGGCCAGGAAATCCCTGGCTCGAACCACCGCTTCTCGAGGTGTGATTCCCCGCGATGTGCCCTGAGCCAGATGGTTGTCCTTGATCAGCACGGCGTCAAACAGTCCGGTCCGGTGGTTGCAGCCTCCGCCGCAGCGCACCGCGTATTTCTCGAGACGCCGCCAGCCGGGCGTTGTTTTCCGCGTATCGTAGATGCGCGCCCGTGTGCCCGCGATGCAATCGACAAATGAGCGGGTGAGCGTGGCGATTCCGCTGAGCCGCCCGAGCAGGTTCAGGACAATTCGTTCTGTCGTCAGCAGGTCCCGCGTTGAACCACGCCACTTTGCGACCGCGGAGCCGGCCTGTACCCGATCCCCGTCTTTGGACAACAGTTCGAGTTGCGTGTCGAGGTTCATTTCCGCAACGGCCAGTTGCGCGGCGGGCAGGCCGGCGAGCACTCCGGGTTGCCGCACGACGACTCGGGCGCTGCCCCGCGAATGCTCGGAGACGAGTGCCAAGGTGGTTACGTCGAATAGACGGTCCAGATCCTCGCGCACTGCGAGGCGAACCAGTTGCCTGCAGTCGTCGGCCGTCCGTTCGTCCCACTCGACCTGATGGAATTCCTTCACGCAGTCTTTCCTCATCGTTATCGGGCCAACTCGTCGCACTTGCCGACTCGCGACGCGGGCGGGAATGGACCACTCGCGGCACGTCCCCTACCATAATACTGGTTTTCAAGGAGTTCCTGAAAGGCAGTCACGGAAGTCGGGTAGTCACGGATGCCGGAAGCCAGTCGGAAAATCGCAGGCAAGAATATCGAAGACGACACCCTCCGAGGCCGCGCCGGCAATAGCGACGCGGTCAACGGCGGCGAATCGTGCAGGTGCTTCAATCGCCGCGATCAACGGACGGTTGCTGTCTTTGCCGCGTTGTGTCTGGCGGGGCAGTTGATCTGGCTGGGGCTGGCGGAGCGGCCGGTCGATATCGACCGCGCTCCGCGACGAGTTCAGCAGTTCTGCCTGGATATCAATCGTGCCGAGTGGCCCGAGTGGACGCTGCTGCCCCGCGTGGGCGAAACCCTGGCCCGTCGAATTGTCCAGTCGCGCTGCGAGGAAGGGCCTTTCCGCAGCGCGGAAGATCTCCGTCGCGTCCGCGGAATCGGGCCGCGGACTCTTGAGAACATGCGTCCCTACCTGATGCCCGTGCCTTGAGCCGCAACGTGGAGAGCCGCTTCGTGAATTTCGAATTGTCGTCGCCGTTTCCTCCGAGCGGAGATCAGCCGCAGGCCATCGAGTCGCTGGTTAACGGGCTGGAAAACGGCCGAAAACACATGGTGTTGATGGGCGTGACCGGCTCGGGCAAGACGTTCACGATGGCCAACGTGATCGCCCGACTGCAGCGCCCGACGATGGTCATCTCGCACAATAAGACGCTGGCCGCGCAGCTGTTCTCCGAATTCAAGGAGTTCTTTCCGCGGAACGCCGTGCACTATTTCGTCAGTTATTACGACTATTACCAACCGGAAGCCTACATCCCGCAGCGCGACATCTACATCGAGAAAGATGCGTCCATCAACGCGGAAATCGATCGACTGCGGCTGGCGGCGACCAGTTCGCTGGTGAGTCGCCGCGACGTGATCATCGTGGCAAGCGTCTCGAGCATTTACGGCTTGGGATCGCCCGATGACTATCGCCAGATGATGGTGTCGCTCGTCAAAGGCCAGACGATCGACCGCGACCAGGTGCTCGCGCGGCTGGTGGATATCCAATATGACCGCAACGATGTGAGTTTCGAACGCGGCAAATTCCGCGTTCGAGGCGACTGCGTGGAACTCTGGCCGACGTACGAGGAATTCGCCTTCCGCATGGAGTTCTGGGGCGACGAGGTGGACCGGTTGTCGCTGATTCATCCGACCAGCGGCGAGACACTGTCCGTCCAGGACCAGATGTTCATCTATCCGGCCAAGCATTTCGTGCTGCCCGAGGAACGCATTGCCGGCGCCGTCGAGGAAATCAAGCGAGAACTCGATGAGCAGCTGGAGCGGTTTCGCAACGAGGGGAAACTGCTGGAGGCCCAGCGTTTGAACGCGCGGACCCGCTTTGACATCGAGATGCTGACCGAGGTCGGGTATTGCCCGGGCATCGAGAACTACAGCCGGCCGCTCTCCGGCCGGCCGCCGGGCGCCGCGCCTTACACCCTGTACGATTTCTTTCCGAAGGACTTCCTGCTGATTGTGGACGAGTCGCATGCGAGCGTCCCGCAGATCCGCGCTATGTACGCGGGTGATCGCAGTCGCAAGACCACTCTTGTCGAACACGGATTCCGTCTGCCCAGCGCGCTGGACAACCGTCCGATGCGGTTCGAAGAGTGGGAAGCAAAAGTCCCGCAAATCGTCTTTGTCTCGGCGACGCCGAGCGATTACGAGTTGCAGAAGACGGGCGGCGAGGTCGTGGAACAGGTCATCCGGCCCACCGGTCTGCTCGATCCCGAAATCGAAGTGGTGCCAGCCCAGGGACAGGTTCCTCACCTTCTCGAGCAGATTCGCTTGCGAGCCGCCGCGGGGGATCGCGTGCTGGTAACGACGCTCACCAAGCGACTGGCCGAGGACCTGTCCGCCTATCTGAGCGAACAGGGAGTTGCCTGCAAATGGCTTCACAGCGAGCTCGACGCGTTCGAGCGAGTGGAGCTATTACGCGACCTGCGCACCGGACACTTCGATGTTCTCGTCGGAGTCAATCTGCTGCGCGAAGGGCTCGATCTCCCCGAAGTGTCGCTCGTGGCGATCATGGATGCGGACAAAGAGGGGTTTCTGCGCAGCGAAACGTCGCTGATCCAGACCATTGGCCGGTCCGCTCGAAATGTGAAAGCCAAGGTCATCCTCTACGCGGACAAAGTCACTGACTCGATGCGCAAAGCGATCGACGAGACACACCGGCGCCGCCTGATCCAGCAGGCGTACAACGACAAGCACGGCATTACCCCCGAGACCATTCACAAGAACATCCGCGCCGGCATCGAAGCGGAAGTGGCTGCTCATCGGCAGGCCAACGAAGCGGTTGGCCAAAGTCAGGATCAGGTCTACATCACGCAGGAATTCATTTCCGAGTTGCAGGACGAGATGATGCGGGCGGCCGACTCGCTCGAATTCGAACGGGCCGCAGCGCTGCGCGACCGCATCATGTCGCTGCGCGATTCGATGGGAAAGACGACTACCGCCGACGACGCTCCCAGGTCTCAGCCTCGTCGCTCGCGGCGGCGGAGCAGCTCGAACGGCAAGGTGCCGCGGCCCAGGAAGCGGTAGGGCGCGGAGTCTGGAGGCGGGAGTCTGGAGGCGGGAGTCTGGAGTCTGGAGTCTGGAGTCTGGAGTCTGGAGGCGGGAGAAGTTCCGATTGCGGAACAAGTATTGTCCAAACAAAATCTCCATTCCGGCATCCGGTATCTGCGCAAAAAGAAAGGCCGCCCGAAGTCGGACGGCCTTTCCCATTCTATCGCGAGTCCCAAGATACTCGGGTCTCAGACTACTTGGCCGGTTCCGGAGCCGGAGCGGGGGCCGGAGCAGGAGCCGGGGCGGGTGCCGGAGCTGGGGCCGGGGCGGGTTCCGGAGCGGGGGCCGGAGCAGGTGCCGGGGCCGGGGCGGGTTCCGGAGCGGGTGCCGGAGCCGGAGCCGGAGCGGGTTCCGGAGCGGGGGCCGGTGCCGGAGCCGGAGCTTCAGCGGGCTTCTCGGCCGGGGCCGGTGTCTCGGCGGGAGCCGGTGTCTCGGCCGGTGCCGGAGTCTCAGCGGGCTTTTCAGCCGGGGCCGGAGTTTCGGCCGGAGCTTCAGCCGGCTTCTCGGCCGCCGGGCCTTCCATAGCTGCATCGGCCGGCTTCTCGGTCGAAGAATCGACGTCGGTTACCGCTTCGCCAGCGCCGCCACCCGACTTAGCCGGTCCGCCGGCTTCCTGCGCACAACCAACAAACCACAGCCCGAAGGCCATCAGCAAGCTCAACGTTGCGAGCTTCTTCATAGCATTTCCCCTTCCATTCGAAGACAAACAATTCTGCGGGAGCCGTAAATGCGGCATGCGGACTCCGTCGTCCGCGTAAAACACCCCGTGTGTCGTACGGATTGATCCACAGTGCCAGCAAGAAATTCCCCGAGTTGGAAAAAACTTGCCAGATACCCCTGGCATGGAGGGGGTATGTCGCTGGTGGTGTAGTTATTGTGAGGGGTTTGGCGTCCGGCGAGCCAGCGAATCGGGCTGCCGACTCGATTTTCCGGCGTGCGTGGGGAATAATCCTCTTTGTCCAGGGTTCTAACAGGGAGATGAACCTGCTCATGGTGGATTCAGCGGAAGCGGCAGAACCGTGCCCAGATCCCGATAACGGCGATGCGGGTGCGGAACCGTCAGGCAACATCGAACAGGTGCGGCAGTTGGTGCTGGCCCACTATGAGGCCGTGTATCGCTACGCATTTCGTTTGACCGGATTGGTCGCCGATGCGGAAGACGCGACGCAGCAGACATTTTTGATTGCCCAGAGGAAACTTCACCAGTTACGCGATGCTGACAAAGCCGACCGGTGGCTGTTTGCGATTTTGCGAAGCTGCTATCTGAAGTCGCGCCGCAAGCAACGGCCCGTGCCGGCCGCGAACCTGGAG
This sequence comes from uncultured Planctomycetaceae bacterium, assembly GCA_903863885.1. Classification (GTDB taxonomy): domain Bacteria; phylum Planctomycetota; class Planctomycetia; order Pirellulales; family Pirellulaceae; genus CAIPEB01. The sequence continues at coordinate 22,552 of CAIPEB010000738.1, forward strand.
TTGAATGTCGACGAGTTGCCTGAGGACTCGGTGCGTCAGCTTGAGCAGTCGGATGTGGATCAGGAACGACTGCAGCGGGCGCTGGATGAGTTGAGTGATGACCACAAGCTGATCCTGCTGATGTTTTATTTCGAGGATCTGTCCTACAAGGAGATTTCAGCTCAGCTGAATGTGAAGATCGGCACCGTCATGAGCCGCTTATCGCGGGCGAAAGGCTGGCTCAGAAAGTGTCTGCTCTCGTTCGAGGAAGGACCGGCGGCTCGCGGCGATTCGGGTTCGCAGCGGCTGTCGGCCACAAAGTCCGCATCTTCCGCGGCGCGACGTTGAGGTTTCGGGAAGGTTCGCCATGTCCATCGACAACCCTGACTTTCGAGTCCAATTGGACGCCTGTCGGCCGGACAGTGACGACCTCCAGCAGGAAGAATTGCGCGGACTCGCCGAGCAGGTGGCCTCGGATCCGGTGCTGCGAGCCGGGTTGGAACGCTCGAATCGCTGGGATCTGGCAATCGGCAAGGGCGTAAAGCAGGTTGCCGTGCCGGCGAACCTTGCCACCCGATTGTTGTCCGCCGTCTCCGGCAGCGAAACGAACCGCGATGCGGACGAAGTCCTGTCGGTCAGCCCGCCTGCAGCTTTGTGTCCGCCATCGGCTCTTCCCGCGTCAGTCCGGGGGATGCCGACCGGCACGGCATTGCCCTCTCCGATGGTGGCTCGGCCTTCTTCCTTCTTACGCGGAAGGCGAATGGCTGTGCTGGGAATCGGCATGGTCCTGACGGCGGCCGCGGCTCTCATCGTGATGGCAGTCCTGCCGCGTTCCGCGGAGTCGATTACTCCCAGTACGCTCGATCCGCAGGTCTGCCGCTGGGTGGAAAGCGTACAGGCGGGCCAGTGGCACGACAAAGACCTGCCGGTCAAGGATTTTCCACTCAGTTCCTCGTTGCAGTTCACGGTTCGGAAGTGGCAGCGATTGCCCAAGTCGCTGTCAACGGATCCGGTCGTCTGTTACGACCTGACGCCGCGAGGCGCCCGGGCCGTACTGCTGTTCGTGATGCGGACTTCGCGGAACGTTTCGCTTCCCAGTCATCCGGCCCGCCCGACACTCGACACTCAGATGCTCTCGGTCGGGGCCTGGAATGATGCGAACACGAAAGGCATCGTGTACGCCCTGGCGGTGGAAGGGAATGCCGAACGCTTCCAGAGTCTGATCCGGCCCAAGATTGCGGTTAACCTCGTGACCCGGAGCGGCTGGGTTCATTCCGGCTGAGCGGCATTCGATTGAGTATCCGCCGACCTCCTTTTTCGGGTCTGCTTTCTCGCGTCTCCGCTGCTTTCTTTGCTGGCCGGCGGTTTGCCCATAAAGATGGGTGCGACCGGTTTTCTCCTAATCTTTTCCCGCCGGGTTATCCGAATCCGTATTACGGTGGGGACCCTCGCCGTCCGGACGCATTGCGGCACGGCCCTCATCGGCAGTTTCGCGCACGAGGCGGGGATCGATTTGCCGGCCGCGATATAATTAGATCGTTGCTGAGCCACCGGTGCCTTTGCCGGCAGTGTGGGCTGCGTGAAGCGAATAATCACCGCGAAAAACACTGCAAAATTCACTGGGCGAAAAGGATCGGACATGCCACGCCTTGTCGCACTCACGTTCGGTTTGCTGTTGATTCCCGCCGTGGGCCTGGCCCAGAAACCGGCCGCAAAGGCGCCCGCCGAGCCAGTCGCTCAGCAGGCTCCGGTACTCCCGCCCATGGTCGCACCCTACACGCCGCAAGGCGCTGAGTCCATTCGCGCCAGCAACAACTCGCGGGAACTTGTGCAGCAGAACGCCGCGATGAAGGCATCGCAGCGACGACAGCGCATGGCCGCGTTGTCCGCGATGGGCTATTCACCTCTGCGACCCCCAGCGTCCCCGATTCCTATCATGGGGAGCTACGGGAACTTCGTGGGAGTGGGAAATTACTTCCCCTTCCCGACGTTTCTGCATCCCGGCGGGCCCCTCGTGGTCGGGCAGGCCGGAGGCACGGTGAATCGCTGATCGTCCGTTGCCAGCCGGTCTCTTCGATTCGGGCCATACTGACTGGGGCTGAAAAACCCACGCCAGCGAGATTGTCGCGGGGCCACCATGCAGTTTCGCGCTCGCCGCTACGATACGGGAGAGTTGCTGGCCGTTACGGTGATTCAGCAGCAGATCGCCGGACTGCAGTCCGCTGAGTTGCGAGATACCGACCCGTCAGGCGGCCAACCCTGGTTTGCACCGGGCTTCGTAGACCTGCAGATCAATGGCTTTGGCGGAGTCGAGTTCAACGACGAGCGGCTGAACACGGACCAGGTCGAGCAGGTCAGCCGGGCCTGCGATGCGATGGGCGTGACGGGCTACTGCCCGACTGTCACGACTCACAGCTTTGAGGCGATGGCTCGGTCGCTCGGTGTGATCGCGCGTGCGTGTCGCGAAAATCCCGCGGTTGCGCGCCGGGTCGTTGCGATTCATCTCGAAGGGCCGTACCTCTCGTTCGAGGACGGTCCGCGCGGAGCCCATCCGCCGGAATTCTGCCGGCCGCCGGATTGGGACGAGTTCTGTCGCTTTCAGGACGCAGCGGAAGGCCGTATCAGGTTGCTGACGATGGCGCCCGAGTTCCCGGGATCCTCCGCATTCATTGAACGGGTTGTGGAGGCCGGCGTCATTGTTGCAATCGGCCATACCAAAGCCGATACCCAGCAGATCCGCGACGCCGTCGATGCAGGGGCAACGTTGAGCACGCATTTGGGAAACGGCGCGCATGCAATGATCCGCCGGCATCCGAATTACATTTGGGACCAGTTGGCCGAAGATCGTCTTGCAGCCACGCTGATCGCTGACGGGCATCACTTGCCCGCGCCTGTGGTGAAGACCTTCGTCCGCGCGAAATCGCCGCAGCGGTGCATTCTCGTGTCCGATCTCGTCGGGTTGGGGGGAAAGCCGCCTGGTGTCTATTCGACCAAGGCGGGCAATATCGAGGTGCTCGAGGACGGACGGTTGGTTGTCGCCGGGCAGCGGCAGTACCTTTACGGTGCGGGACGTTCGCTGCCCTACGGGGTAGCCAACGTGATGCGCTACGCGGACGTCGATCTGAAGACTGCTGTGGATATGGCGAGCATGCGGCCGATGCGCGCGCTGGGATTGGAGCCGGGAAGGCTGCAGGTGGGCTCCGTGGCCGATCTGGTATGTTTTGATCTGCCAACCGACGTCAACGGCCCGCTGAAGATTCGAGCCACCGTGCAATCGGGCGAGCTGGTTTACGGTTCGCTGAGCTGAGAACCACTCGAAACCGCCGGCGCATCTGCCCCTTTGCTGAGGGTCTGCCGTAGGATCTGCTTTGCCCGAGGGTTGTCCATCCTGCCCAGCGCCCATTCGCATGCCTCCCGCACCGACGGTTCGCTGTCGTTCAAACCTGTTGCCAGAGCATCGATTGCTCCGGTGAACTGTTGGTTCCCCAGCACCACTGCCGCATTGCGCAGAAGTCCGCGCCGTTTGGTTCGCCACATCGGCGTGTGGCGGAACATCTCGCGAAAACGGGGCTCATCGCACGCGAACAGGCTTACCAGATC
>CAIPEB010000739.1 GCA_903863885.1 uncultured Planctomycetaceae bacterium
ATTGGCTGGTCGTGGGCAGGCCGAGTTCTCGCCCGGAGGGAGCGATCGTGGAACTCACAGCGACTGGTGCGTGGCAGAAGCGGCGTTGCGCGGGACCCCACAGAACCAGACGCTGGATCAGACGGCGGACAGAATTGAGCGGTAAAACGGAGTCGATGGTCCGCCGCTGATCAGCTTTCCCGTTCTTTCACAAAGATACACCGGCTCTCCGCGAAAGGTGATGTGATGCGTTTCTTCATTCTCGCAGTCACGTTGACTGTTGCGTTTGCAAATTCAGCTGTCGCCCAAATCGAAAACCCGTTTGCTGATGTCTTGAAGAGGGCGGCAGAGATTGAAGTGGTCGATACCGATGGCCGACATACAACACTTCTCAAACAGAGCTTCAATACGGCCCACAAGGAGATGCGCATTCGATACAACTACTGGCTACAGGGTGTTGGTGAAATCGATGGGTTGCTCCAATCGATCGACCGACTGCACAAGATTCGCCTTGAAGTCGGTCCCGCGGCAAACGAACTCGCGTTCGTCGAACAGAAACTCGCGTTCGCAAGGGAAATCGAAACGCAATGCGCAAAGGCAAACTCCAAAGCTAAGTACGAGGCGATTCGTGAGATCGATGAAGCCAGTGCAACGGCATTTCGAATCCGTGCTGAGCTCGAAATCGAAAAGCTCAAAGCCGTCGTCGGATCCCTTCCCACAAAGTGACAGAATCGGGTAGCCGAGCGCGTCTCCCCGCCCAGCCCCACCTGGCATGAGGGTCCGCACTTGGTGGCTTGACGAAGGGAAGCCGCAGCGTCACTCTTTCGCCACCCGCCCACGCTCCGCACCACTCGATCTTCCGCCTCAATCCCGCCTTCTCCGCTCGTTGTTCGTGTTGAGCGGCGTGCGAGACATTTCCTGTCACTCACTCCTGGTTGGTCACGCACGGTCCGGACAAGCAGCAGCCAGAGATTTACCGGTCAACCGGTTCGCCGTCACGAGCCGTAAGACCAAGCGGCACGGTAAGGGCCGGCGGATCGTACCCTTGTTCCCAGAACTGCTGCCGCACCTGCGCGATGCCTTCGAGGTGGCACCGGATCGCTCGGAGTATGTGATCAACCGGCACAGGGGCACCAACGCCAACCTGCGGACCCAACTGCTGAGAATCCTCGATCGAGCCCAGGTCGAACCCTGGGAACGGGTGTTCCACAACCTGCGGGCGAGCCGGCAGACCGAACTGGAAATGAAGTTCCCCAGTCACGTCGTCTGCGATTGGCTGGGCAACAGCGAAGCCGTCGCGCGGGACCATTACCTGCAGACCATCGAAGGGCACTTTGCCGAGGCGACAAAAGCGACGCAAAAAGCGACGCACTGCCCGTCCATACCGGCCCCTACTGCTCCGCACGCGCAACAAAAAACCCCGGGAAATCCGGGGTTATCCGTACCTGTATGTTACTGTACGGATGTACAAGCACCCCCTAGGGGAGTCGAACCCCTGTTGCCGGACTGAGAACCCGGAGTCCTAGGCCACTAGACGAAGGGGGCGTGAATGTCCGCTGTGCGGGTCACGCAGAACGTAGGTATATCTTGTCGCACGATGACCGAATTTGTCAACTCCCAATAGGCACCGATGGCAAGGAACGTGGCTCGAGTTGATGCGGGCCGGATCAACTGCGAGTCCGGTTCGGGGGAGGCGTGCGGAAGGTTTCCTCGAACTCGCTTCGCACGCTCGGCGGCAGGGACTGAGCCCATTCCATTCTTTGCAGCGGCGACAACTCCCCCATCCGCCCCAGAGCCTGCCTCAACTGAAAAAGCCGCTTCTGGATTTCGGCCTGCTGTTCACCTCGTTTTGCGTGGTAATTGATCAGGCCGACGAGGGCCCGCGCCTGCACCTGCAGATCCGAATCCTGCGCGGCCAGATCGGTCAGAATCCGCAGCGATTCCGATTCGCGGTTGCTTTCGAGGTAAAGATAGGCCAGTTGGAGGCTCGCCTTGTTGGTGTACAACTCATTTTCCGGGCGATCCGGCGGAAAATAACGCAGCACGGCTTTGAATGCCTGCTCCGAGTACAACGTCATGGCGTATTGGAACTGGTCGGCCGCGGTAGCTTTCCGCTCGATGCGATCGCCTCCATCCGCGACGGGCGTCAGGAGCGATGCGGGCCGAGCGACCCAACCTGCCGCAACGCCCAGCACGAGTGCAGCCGCGGCGGGCAGCAGCCACCACAAGGGACTCCGCCGCCGCAGATTCAAAGATTCGGTCACCATGACCGCCGCAAGCCGTTGGGTTGCGGCATGACGCTGCTCCGCCGGCACCGCCTCCGTCAAATCGCCGCAGACGGTCTCGTCAACCCACTCGTCACCCATCGCCTCGACGGGCAGAGTTCTCAGCTCGCGCAGCAACTCGCCCGCATCCTGATATCGCTGGGCCGGCTTCTTGGCCAACATCTGGTGCACGATGCGGCACAGACCGCCGGGCAGGTCGGGCCGAAGGTCCTCCAATCGCGGCGGTTCCGTTTTCAGATGCTGAACGGCCACCGCCAGCGCCGTGTCGCCGGTGAACGGAGGATTGCCGGTGAGCATCTCGTAGCAGGTCACTCCGAGCGAATACAAATCGCTGCGAGCATCAAGCTGGCGACCTTCCACCTGCTCGGGGCTCATGTACAGCGGCGTGCCGAGCGTAATTCCGACCTGCGTCAGGTTGAGTCTGCCCTCTTCACCCGCCACACGAGCCAGACCGAAATCCGCGACCTTCACCTCTCCGGTCGAGGCCAGCATGATGTTTTCCGGCTTGATGTCGCGGTGGATGATGCCGCGACTGCTCGCCCGCTGCAACGCCGATGCGACCTGGCGCAGGATATTCACGGCCAGCTTGACCTTGACCGGCCCTCGACGGGTAATCAACTGCTTGAGGTTCTGGCCGCGGACATATTCCTGGGCGATGAAATGCACGCCGTCGATGCAGCCGACCTCGTAGATCTGCACGATACTGGCGTGAACGAGCGATGCGGCGGCCTGAGCTTCATTGTGAAACCGCCGGACGTAGATCTCGTCGACCGCGAGATTGCGCCGCAGCACCTTGAATGCCACCTGCCGCCGCAAAGACTGCTGCTCCGCCAGGTACACATCGGCCATGCCGCCGCGCGCCAGCCGCCGCATCAGCTGATAGTCTCCCAGGCGGCGGCCGGAGAGATCCGCGTCGTTGCGAGGTTCCGGGGCGGGAGACATGTCAGTCATACGTCAACCCTAGCGGGCCCGCAGGGTTTCCGCCGGAATGATGCGGTTCATACTTCCCGAACGCAGACCCTCGAGGTCCACGGTCACGAACTTGAAGCCCAGAGACCGAAAGCGCTCGACCAGCGCATCGCGGAATCCGGCGTCGATAACCCGCGAGATCTCGGACGAAGGCACCTCGACGCGCGCAAGATCCCCGCGATGATACCGCACCCGCAGTTCACGAAACCCCAGCCCGCGAAGGTACTGTTCCGCCTGATCGACCATGGCCAGACGTTCCGGCGTCACCTCTTCGCCATATGCCACGCGACTCGCAAGGCACGGCATCGCGGGCTTGTCCCAGATCGGCAGATCCCACAGGGCCGCCAATCCTCGCACATCCTCTTTCGTGCAACCGGCTTCAACCAGCGGGCTGCGGACTTTGTGTTCCGCGGCGGCCCGTTCACCCGGACGAAAATCGCCCGCATCGTCGCGGTTCGCGCCGTTCAGAATGAAATCGACTCCCAACTCCTCGAGTCGAGACGTCAATTGCTGGTACAACTCGGTCTTGCAGTAATAGCATCGGTCCGAGTCGTTGCGAGTGTAGCTGGGATTCGAGAATTCGGCAGTCGAGATCACGACGTGCCGGATACCGATGCGAGCGGCCAGCTCCCGCGCCTCATCCAACTCCCCGGCAGCCAGGCTTGAGCTCACCCCCGTCACTGCAACAGCGCGGTCCCCAAGCGCCAACTGGGCCGCCTTGGCAACCACAGCGCTGTCGACTCCACCGGAAAATGCGACCGCGCAACTTCCCAACGCTCGAATGCTGGCCAGAACGGCCTCGGATTTCGCGACAATATCCGACATAAGCTGATGCGAACTCCCTGCGGACAAAATGAAAGGCAATATCTCCGCCGCAATGCCGTGGCGATGCGTTTTGTGAGAGCCCGCAGTCATAAAGTGGGAACCTGAGCCGCGAGGTACGTGATCCACACTCGAAGCCAGGGCAAGCCCTGCAGGAGGCGGCTATACGCACGGCCGCGGCTGAAATCAGTCCCCAGCGGACCTCATTATCGGCTCCCCAAAAAATCACATCGTCAGCACGAACATGGCAGAAAATATTGCCAGTTTTTTCAGCCAACGTGGCCCGCGCCACCGTTTCCTATTGTAGCAAGCGACCAGCGCATCGTAACAAGCGACGGGCCGGGCGACAATGTGGAACGGCGGCGCCGCGAGGTCCGGCCAACCGGAGGTAAACTGCGCCGTCAAATCAATACGGCCGAACCGGTCTGGCGGTTCACGACGCCAGACATCCGTGCCTGTTTCGCCACCCCCGACGGACTTTCGCCCGCTATTCGTGGCTCTCGCGGATCATCGGTTCCATGATCTTGGTGTTGCGCTCCACCGCGAGCACAACGGTTCGCTGCTCGACGCCATCCCCGCTGCTCGCCACGATGGGCAGCACCTGCCGGCGGTCCGGCATGGCCAGGCGGGCACTGAACGTCCCGTCGGGCCGCAATTTGATCGGGTTGCCGGCCAGCGTCACGTGGGCGTTGGGCTTGGTCGTCCCGTAGACGATCATCTCGGCATCCACCTCGAACAGAAAATCCCGGTTCCGTGTCAGCATCTTGTCCGCGCCGGCGCCGAACCGAGTGCCGCTGTGCGTTCCCATGGGCCGGCCGAGTCGCTCTTCGAACAACTGCTGCACTTCGCTGCTGCTCGTCTCATCCGAGTAGCCGCCGCTGAGGGCGTAGATCTTCTCGCAGTCTTCCGCGATATCGGACCAGTTCTCGCTGACGATGTCGCCGTTGTTGGGCCGCGGCGTGGTGACCGTATTGCTGCGGGCAAGCGAATAGAACTTGCCGCCGGCACTCAGATATCCAATGTCGACGCGATACGACTTCGAGGCGCCCGGCACGTCGATGTACCACGTGGTTACGCCCCCGTGAATCACGATTTCACGGGCCACCCGCTCGGCCGTGCTCGTCGTCGCGCCGCCGTCCGTCTCAACCAGCCGCAAGGTGGGCTGAGCCGTATGCCATTGTTCGGCCATCGCGGCCTGAGCACGCTCGACACTCTGCCGCGTCAATTCCCATACGGCCTGAAGCCAGTACGCGTCGCGAACAAGCAGCACGACCCGATCGCGTTTTCCCTGCCCTGAATTGTCGGGCGGAAGTTTTGAAGTCCCGTTGTTTCCTTGAGTGCGAATCGCCACGGGCGGCGTTGCCAGATTCTTCTGGCGTTCGCGATCCGCCATCGCCTTCTGGATTCGGGCGACCACGCGCGCCGTCTTCACCTTGGCCTTCTTGGGAGCCTTCGCTGCAACAGTCGGTCGTCCGGTCTTTTCCGGAGACGCAACTATCTTGCGGGCCGGCGAGTGCACCGCTGCCTTGTGCTTGCCAGGAGCCTTCTTCACCGGTACCGGCTTTTTGGCCGCGACGCTCTTCTTGGCAGGCGTCGTTTTCTTTGCCGAAGGCGTTTGCTTTGCGGCGGGCTTCGACGGCTTGGCAACGGTCCGACGCGCAGGCGCCCGGGGAGCTTTCGCGCGGGACTTTGCCTTGGATGCACGCAACACTGCGCGCACCAATTCGTCCTTCTTCATTCCGCGAGAACCGCTGACGCCGAGCTTTGCGGCCAAAGCAGCCAGTTCTTTTGTCGTCCGCGACTGCAAATTGTCTGACGTATACAAGGCTGGACCTCCGCCTCAGTAAGAGCCTTGCCGCACATCGCTGCGCATACAAAAACTCAAGGGTTGAGCGTCTTCCATGACCGGACTCGTAACGCTCCAACCCCACGCAAAAGTCCGTGGCCGAACAGGCGACAGATCCAAACAGTTCGCGGGAGCCAAACTGCTTTAGTAGTCAGGGAGGGCCACCCTCCCCCTCGACCGGCGTACCAGGTGGGAGTTATCGGATGCATGCCAACACCCAGAACGAGTCAATTTGACTCGCGTCACTTGGCGAGCCAAATCCTGATCTCGGTGCTAGTTATGATTCGCAAAGGGCCGACTTACCGTCACTCTCGACACTTCACGAATCGTCATCACGACACGTTAAAATCAGTGTAATCACACCCGCATCAATACGCAAATGGAGCCGCGCGGAAGGCCGTACGGAAATCGGTCAAATTCCGACGAGATGCAGGCACGAAGTCCCCTCCTGCCGCCCGATACACTACCCGTAAACGATTTTCCACACGCGACTTAAGTAACACCTGCAACGGCCTGTGAAAATAGGAAATTTTATCCGCCTCGTTGACCAAGACCGTCGGTTTCGATAAATTGCCCCCGTTTCCGAGACAGCTAATTCGCGTGCGGCGGAGCGGTTTTGGTTCGAACTCCACGTCAGTGCCCCGGGTTCGGGACAATGCGTGAAGTCCGGAAGCTGCCGCAGGTCTAACAACGACTGTCTAACAACGACTGAGGCACTACAGGAAGATGGCGGCCAGCCCTGGGTCGGGTCAGCCTGACTGGAATGGTCCTAACAACCCGTTGGGCGAAGCGTTGGAGTGGGCCGCTCGCATCATGGCGGTCAGTCTCGAGATGGTTTTGCCGGGACTTGGCGGCGAATGGCTGGACCGGCGCTTAGGTACGGGCTTTCTGGTCATTGTGGGTTTTACGTTGGGCATCCTTGCCGGGGTTTCGCATCTCCTGTTGATGACCGCCGGTCTGAAGCGAAAGGTTCGCCGTCGAAGTGGTGGCGAACGGGATGAGACGTGAAAGAACAAGCCACGGGAATCTCTGGCAAACCGCGACTTCGGGCTTTGACGGCGGGTCTCTGGCTGACGGGGGCGATGCTTGCCGTGACGCTCGGCGTATGCATTTACGCCTACCCGCGACACGGTGCCGTCGGCATCGCGGCTGCACTCATTGCCGGATTTGTGAACTGGATCGGCGCGATGGGGGCGATGAGCCTGATCGCTGTGCTGCGGGGGGGCCCCTGGGTAATCCACGGCTTGTTGGCAGGAATGCTGGTGCGTACCGGCCTTCCCCTGTTTGCCGGATTGTTGCTGACGCACTTAGCCGGGCCGCTTGCCGGCGCGGGCGTCTTTGGAATGATACTCGTGTGTTATCTGGTTGGTTTGGCAGCCGAGACACTGATCTCCGTGCGGCTGATCGGACTTCCTACGGGACAATGGGCGCAAACCGCGTGAGCCATGGCATCGGCCGTCCTTCACATTAAAGACGCGTACTACTTCGAGATCCCCAAGTTCGCTTGGCCGGCTGAATACTCGACCAAGGCGGAATTTCCCGCGGTCTGGGTGCGGCTGGATCCCGATTACCAGCTCTGGGAAGCCCAGCGGCTTTACGGCAAGTATGCTGCGTTGCGCGAGAAGGCCGCGTCATTTGATGAGCTGAAAGAGCAGTATTGTGCGTGGAAGGAACAGCACGCCAACGCGGGCAAGCCGTTTGACGAATTCCTGACCGAGAAGGACTCGGCGTGGTTCAAAGAGTATCTGGCCACGCCTGCCAACGCCGAGAAATGGCAGTCGGCCGTCCGGGAGTCCCGGGACGTCAAGGCCTATCAAAGCGACTCGGCCCACAAGTGGGCGCCCGAGAAGGTCGCAGCCTACAACCGCCACCTCAGCGGCAAGATCCTGATCCCGCAGCCTTTCGGCGAATTGCGGAACCTGTACCAGCGGGACTCGGGCCTCTGCATTTCCAAGTTCATGATTCTCGAGCTGCTGGTCAGCGTGGTGCTGTGCCTCGTCTTCGGCTGGCTGGCCCGACGGATCCACAAGAGCGACCGACCTCGAGGCCGCATCTGGAACCTGCTCGAAGTATTTGTGATGTTCATTCGCGATCAGGTTGCCCGTCCTGCGATCGGGCATCACGACGCGGACCGTTTCGTGCCGCTGTTGCTTTCGCTGTTCTTTTTTATTCTCGGATGCAACCTGGCCGGCATGCTGCCTTGGCTGGGTTCGCCCACGGCATCTTTCGGCACGACACTTGGACTGGCGGCCGTCGCATTCGGCACGGTGGTGGTCAGCGGTGTTGCGAAACTGGGCCCGGTCGGTTTCTTCACGAACATGGCTCCGAAGATCGACCTGCCCTGGATCATTTCGCTGCCGATCTCGACCTTCGTGCTCCTGATCGAAGTGGCGAGTTTGTGCATAAAACACGGCGTGTTGGCTGTTCGTCTTCTTGCCAACATGTGTGCCGGGCATATCGTATTGATCTCGATTATGATGCTGGCGTTCAGCGTCCAGGGCGCGATGAGTTCCACCTGGTCGATCACGGCGGTGATCTCCCTGGTCGGCTCCACGCTGCTGAGCATTCTGGAGCTGTTCGTCGCTTTCCTGCAGGCGTATGTCTTTACCTTTTTGTCGGCGCTGTTCATCGGGTCAGCGATTCATCATCATTGAGCGGATCATGCCCCGGGCACGCCGTGCGATTTACTGTGCGATTGACTGTTTCGTAGCGAGGAGAGTACATCCGTGAACAAGTTGGCTAGCATGTTTGGTTTGAGCATTCTGGCAGTATTGGCAATGGCAGCTCCCGCTGCTGCAGCCGAGGCTGGCAGGGCCGCGATCGAGTTCTCGGGCGCGTTGGGTGCTGGGCTGGTCGTGATCGGCGCAGCGTACGGCATCGGCCGTCTGGCCAGCAGTGCTCTGGAAAGCATGGCTCGTCAGCCCGAGGTGGCAGGCAACATCCAGGTGGCCATGATCATTGCCGCGGCGTTGATCGAAGGCTTCACGTTTTACGCCCTGTTCATTTGCTCGCAGCAGAATCCGTGGGGTGCGTGAGCACTGATTCCGCGAACGCGGCGGCGATCTCCGTACGGTCGAAAGAGGTTCGGGTCATGGCACGTCGTTTACTTCTGATATTCGGTTTCGCTGCGATTGCGGCGCTGGCCTGCGGACCGCAGCGTCCCCTGGCGGCAGCCGAAGAAAGCAAGCCAGCGGTCCAGCAACAGGAGCCGCATGCGGAAGCGGGCGGCGGAGCGCACGGCGGCGGGCACAATGACCCGTACGACTTGAGCCACCAGAACGCGACGAAGAACCTGGAAGATCCCTCCGAATTCAAGAGCGATCTGGCCATCTGGACCTTTGTCGTGTTCATCTGCCTCGCCGCTCTGCTGCTCAAGTTCGCTTGGCGCCCGATCCTCGAGGGGCTCGAGAAACGAGAGAACTCGATCGCCGCGATGATCGACGATGCCAAGCGCAGTGCGGACCAGGCGGCCGAACAACTTCGCCAGTATGAGGCGAGGCTGGCGGCGGCCAGCGCGGAAGCGCAGCAGGTGATCGCCAAGGCCCAGAAGGACGCCGAGGCGGCGAAGGAGCAGATCGTCGCTGCGGCGCAGACGGCCGCCCGCAAGGAGCGCGAACGGGCGGTCGCCGACATCGAGAACGCCAAGAACACGGCCCTGCAGGAAATGACGTCTCGCAGTGTGGATCTGGCCATGGCAATGGCCGGCCGCATTGTGCGCCGCCAGTTGAAACCCGAGGATCATTCGCAGTTGATCCGCGAGACTCTCGACCAGTTGCCGGGCAGACACTAAACGTCTCAACCGCTCGGGCCCGCATCCCAGACTGATCCGGGAGCGGAACCGACGGGTCCGAGGATCACTCCCAGGAAACGTTCGCCGATTCACTGGCTATGGAAGAACCACTACACAGCACGGTCTTTGACAACGACCAGCAGCATGCGGGCACGACGTATGCCCGGGCGTTGCTGGCCGCCAGTGAGAAAGCGGGCACATCCGAAACGGTTGTGACCGAATTCGAGTCGCTGGTCCGCGACGTGTTCGATCGCCTGCCCAGATTCGAACAGGCGCTCGCCTCGCCGCGAGTCCCGTACGAACAGAAGGTCCAGATGCTCGACCGGGCCCTGGCCGGCAGGATGAATCCCCTGCTGCTCAATTTCCTGAAGGTGATTGCCCGGCGGGGACGTTTCCACTGCATCCGCGCAATCGTGGTGGCGGCCCGCGAGGAATACCGCCGGCTGCGGAACCGCATCGAAGTGCTGGTGCGATCCGCAGAACCCCTGGACAGCGCGACGCAGACGCTGGTTGCCCAACGCCTGCAGGCCACGCTGCACAAGGACGTCGACCTGAAAGTATCGATCGAACCCGAGATCGTGGCCGGACTGATCATTCGGGTCGGCGACACGGTGTATGACGGAAGTGTTTCGAACCGGCTGGCTCGCCTGCGTGACGAAGTGGTCGGACGAACCACGCAGAAAATCCGAATGAATGCCGACCGCTTTACCGGCTCCCCGTAACCGGCGCCGGGCTGTTCGCATCCGGCCGGTCTTTCGCAGACCGCACCGGCGGCGGACACAACGTCCAGATAGAAGCAAGAACAGACCCCTGCAGAGTCTAATTAGTTAAGCAGTCTGATTAGTTAATTAGTATCGGAAACGGATCATGAAGTTCAGCGCTGATGAAATTGCCTCCGTCATCCAGTCCGAATTGGAGCAGTTCGAAAGTCAGCTGGATGTGCGGGAAGTCGGCACGGTCCTGGAAGTGGGCGACGGCATCGCCCGCGTGCACGGACTGTCGGGAATCATGGCCAACGAGATGGTCGAGTTTCCCAACGGTGTGCGGGGACTCGCCTTCAACCTCGAAGAGAACAGCGTCGGCGTCATCATCCTCGGCGACTACCTGGAGATCGAAGAAGGTGATGAAGTAAAAGCGCTCGGTCAATTGCTTTCGGTGCCGGTCGGCGACGAAGTGATCGGACGCGTGCTCGATCCGCTGGGCAATCCGCTGGATGGAAAAGGTCCGCTTCACACGAAGGAACGGCGCCCCGTCGAAGTGATCGCGCCGGGCGTCGCCGAGCGTCAACCCGTGCGGGAACCGCTGCAGACCGGCCTGAAGGCGGTCGACGCGATGACGCCGATCGGCCGCGGCCAGCGCGAACTAATCATCGGCGACCGCAAGACGGGCAAGACGGCGATCGCGCTGGACGCGATCCTGAATCAGAAGGATTCAGGCGTCAAATGCTTCTATGTGGCGGTCGGGCAGAAGGATTCATCGGTGGCCGGCGTCATCAAGATGCTGGAAGATAACGGCGCGATGGAGTACACGACCGTCATCGTGTCGGGGGCCAGCTCGGCAGCCCCGCTCCAGTACGTGGCACCGTACGCGGGCACGTCGATGGCCGAGTATTTCATGTGGAAGGGCCAGCACGCGTTGATCGTCTACGACGATTTGTCCAAGCAGGCCGTCGCCTACCGGCAGCTCTCGCTGCTGATGCGGCGACCGCCCGGCCGCGAAGCGTATCCCGGCGATATTTTCTACGCCCACAGCCGCTTGCTTGAGCGGTCGGTAAAGCTCTCGGCCAAGCTCGGCGGCGGGTCGCTGACGTCGCTGCCGCTGATCGAGACCCTGGAAGGCGAGGTGTCGGCTTACATTCCCACCAATGTGATTTCGATCACCGACGGCCAGATCTACCTGCAGCCCGACCTGTTCTTCGCCGGCATCCGCCCCGCCATGAACGCCGGTATCTCGGTGTCCCGCGTCGGCGGTGCGGCCCAGGTGAAAGCCATGCGAAACGTGGCGGGCGGTCTGCGACTCGACCTGGCCGCGTTCCGCGAACTCGAAGCGTTCGCACAAATGGGAACCGAACTGGATGCCGCCACCCAGTCTCGGCTGGACCGCGGTTACCGGATGGTCGAACTGCTCAAGCAGTCACAGTACAAGCCGATGCACGTCGTGGATCAGATCCTCAGCATTTATGCCGGCACCCAGGGATTCCTCGATGACGTCCCCGTGGAGCAGGTGCGGAAGTGGGAAGCCGACTTCCTGAATTTCGTCCACACCCAGAAGAAAGATCTCTGGAAGCTGGTGGACACCCGCAAGAACGAAGCCAACACATTGAAGACCGCCGACGACGAGTGCACCAAGGCCGTCCGCGCGGCAATCGACGAGTTCAAACGACAGTTCTCCGCGAAAACCGCGGCAAAACAGTAGGACGAAAGGGAGATTCCTCGGAGTGCGGTCGGGAGCGCACAAAGACAAGTGAGAGCTTTCTTGGTTCAAGGGGCTGGATCTTAAGGAGAACTCACGATGGGCGATCTGAAGTCTTTTTTCGCAAATCCCGATTCGCCGGCGGGCCCGCAGCCATCAGCCGATGAATGCCAATGGGCGATGTTCGCACACCTGGCAGCACTGGCGGGTTATTTCATTCCGGTCGGAAACATCCTGGGTCCGCTGATTGTATGGATCATCAAGAAAGACCAGATGCCGTTTGTGGATGACCAGGGCAAGGAGGCGATCAATTTTCAGATTTCCATGTCGATCTACATCCTGATTTCGATACTGGCAATCTGCATCGCCATTGGAATCGTGACGGCCATTGGCTTTGGTATCGCCGCCCTGGTGTACTCGATTATCGCGGCAATGAAAGCGAACAAAGGCGAATACTACCGCTATCCCATGACGATCCGGTTCATCAAGTAGACATCCGCCCAGCGCGTGGAAGAACATGGCCAAAGCACGCAAACTCGACAAACGACGCAAGTCGGTCCGCAACATCGAGAAGATCACGCGGACGATGGAACTGATCGCGACCGCGAAGTTCCGGAAGGCCATGGACCGCGCGACGGCAGCCTCCGCGTTCACGGATCGCATCACGCACCTGGTCAAGGAATTATCCGCGGCGGGGCTGGAGGTGTCCCATCCGCTGCTGGAAAGCCGGGACAAGAAGGAAAACGTGCTTTTCCTGGTTCTGACCTCGAATCGAGGATTGTGCGGCGGATACAACGGCTCCGTGATGCGTCTGGCGGCGGCCCACTACCGTGAACTGAAGTCGCAGTATTCCGCGACGCGTCTGGAAGTCTCGGGAAAACGCGGCATTTCGGCGCTGCGGTTCCGGCGGGTGGAAATCGACCAGACCTTTACGCAGTTCGAGGACAAGCCTCGCTTTGACGAGGTGGAACCCGTGGCCGACCGTTATCTCGACGAGTTCATCAGCGGCCGGGTCGATCGCATCGATATTGCCTACACCAAGTTCCTGAACGCATCGCGCCAGATCGCCACGGTGGAAACGCTGCTGCCGCTGGCATCGCTCTCAGGCGAGGCGTCGGAAGCGGAATCGCAGCCCCAACAGCACGGGGTTTCGAGTTACGAGTTCCTGCCCTCGGCCGAGAGCATCCTCGACGAGGTGGTCCCCGCGAGTTTCAAGGTCCGCCTCTTCAAATGTTTCCTGGACGCGGCGGTCAGCGAACAGATCGCTCGCCGCGTCGCCATGCAGTCCGCATCCGACAACGCCAAGGATATGATTCGGCAGTTGTCGACGACGTACAATCGCGCTCGCCAGTCCCAGATCACCAACGAGATCATGGAAGTGATTGGCGGGGCTGAAGCGCTGAACGGTTGATTTGAAATCTGACAGGATCCCGAAAGAATGGCCACAGCATCGGTTTCATCCACCAAGAACATCGGTCGCATCACTCAGGTCATCGGCTCCACCTTTGATGCCGAATTCCCCGAAGACCGCATGCCCGCCATTTACAATGCGATCAAGGTGCAATCCGAGCACAAAGGCGTCCGCCTGAACCTGACCGGCGAGGTGCAGCAGCATCTCGGAGGCGGTCGAGTGCGGTGCGTGGCGCTGGGCAGCACCGACGGTTTGATGCGCGGCCAGGACTGCATCGACACGGGGGCGCCGGTATCGGTTCCCGTGGGCGAAGTCACGCTCGGCCGCGTGTTCAACCTGCTCGGCGAGCCGGTGGACGGCGGCGGACCAGTCAATGCCACCGAATTCCGCCCCATCCATCGCGACGCTCCGGAAGTCAGCGAACTCTCGACAACGACCGAGGTGTTCGAGACGGGCATCAAGGTCATCGACCTGCTGACCCCGTTCGTCCGCGGCGGCAAAGCCGGTTTGTTCGGCGGTGCCGGTCTTGGAAAGACGGTCATCCTCACCGAACTGATCGCCCGCATCGCCACGGCCCACGGCGGTTACTCCGTGTTCGCGGGCGTCGGGGAACGCACCCGCGAGGGAACGGACCTCTGGCTGGAAATGCAGGAATCGAAGATCGGCGACACGGGACGCAGCGTTATTGAACAAACCTGCATGGTGTTCGGCCAGATGAACGAACCGCCCGGAGCACGACTCCGAGTCGGTCTCTCGGCGCTGACGATGGCCGAGTACTTCCGCGATATGACCGGCAAGGACACGCTGCTGTTCATCGACAACATTTTCCGTTTCTCGCAGGCGGGCAGCGAAGTTTCCGCGCTGCTGGGCCGCATGCCGTCCGCGGTGGGTTACCAGCCGACGCTGGCCACGGAAATGGGCGCATTGCAGGAACGAATCACGTCGACCAAGAAAGGGGCCATCACGTCGGTGCAGGCCGTTTACGTCCCCGCCGACGATCCGACCGACCCCGCCCCCGCAACGGCGTTCGGCCAGTTGGATGCCTTCATCTATCTCGAACGAGCGATCTCCGAAAAAGGTATCTACCCGGCTATCGACCCGCTGGCCTCGAACAGCCGCGTGCTCGATCCTCAGTACGTCGGCGAGCGGCATTACGCCATTGCCCGCCGCGTCCAGACAACGCTGCAGCGTTATCGACAGTTGCAGGACATCATCGCGATCCTCGGCGTTGATGAACTCAGTGAAGAAGACAAGCTCATTGTGCATCGCGCGCGACGTCTTGAACGATTCCTTTCGCAGCCGTTCCTCGTGGCCGAGGTGTTCACCGGCAAGAAGGGCGAAATCACGCCGCTGGCCGACACGATCCGCAGCTTTGAGGAAATCTGCGATGGAAAGTGGGACGATCTGCCCGAGCAGGCCTTCATGTATGTCGGCCCGATCGAGCAGGCTGCGGAACAAGCGAAGAAAATGACGAAGGGCAAGTGAATTGTCCGAATCGCGAACCGGCGCGACGAGCGCCCGGCAACGCGATTCGGGAGGATCCGGACCTATGGCATTGACGTGCATCGTCGTGACCCCCGAAGAAACGGCAGTCAACCAGACCGCCGATTTTGTGGCAGTTCCGTTGTACGACGGCGAGATCGGCATCGCGCCGAAACACAGTCCGGTAATCGGGCGTCTGGGTTTCGGCGAACTGCGAATTCGTTCCGGTTCGACAGTTGACCGCTATTACATCGACGGCGGTTTCGTGCACGTGGTGAACGATGTCGTATCGATTCTGACCAGCCGCGCCATCCCCGCTGCAAAGCTCGACGAGAACGCCGCCAACGCGCAACTGCGTGAAGCGTCCGCCAAGCGGGCCCCTACCGACGAGCAGCGTCAGGCGCGGGACCGCTCCATGTCCCAGGCGCGGGGCCAATTGGCCGTGGCGCGCCGCGCTCGGCGCAGTTGAACGCGGCTGGCCGGTCCGCCGCAGTGCTGTCAGTTAAGCCGCGTGTGGTCTCTGCGGTATCAAGGTGGGGTGGCCTGCCGAATTGTCGGGCTGCTCTGCCGCCGGATCTCGGCGGAAAGTCGAATTCGTTGAGCTGCAGATGAAATCAACCGCCGTTTGGCCATTGAGCAAAGGACGAGATCGTGCCCGTCGATAAATCGAACGATCGCGTCCGGAGGATGTTCGGCGAGATTGCACCTCGCTACGATTTGCTGAACCACGTACTGTCGCTGAATGCGGACCGCTATTGGCGATGGAGGACGGTCCGGCTGGCCGCCCCCGGCGGGACTGCCCCCATCCTCGACGTCTGCACCGGCACGGGCGATCTGGCCTTCGCGTACCAGCGCAGAACGTCCGGCAGAACTCCCATCGTCGCTGCCGATTTCTGCGCGGAAATGCTCCAGGTTGGCCGCGCCAAGCGGGATCCGGCCCGGGACGCGGAACATCTGCTGTTTGTCGAAGCGGATACGCAACACCTGCCGTTTGCCGACAATCAATTTCAACTGGTGACCGTGGCGTTCGGACTGCGCAACGTCGCGGACACTCAGCGTGGACTTCGGGAAATGGTGCGAGTCTGCCGGCCGGCCGGGACGGTGGCGATACTCGAGTTCTCCACGCCGCAGTGGCAGCCCTTTCGGGCCATCTACGGCTGGTATTTCCGCAACGTTCTGCCCCGCATCGGACAGTGGTTGGCCGCAAATCGCCAGAACGCCTATAACTACCTGCCGGAAAGCGTGAGGGAATTCCCGGAAGGCGAAGCTCTCCTGGAGCAACTTCGGCTGGCCGGACTTGAACGTACTCGCCGCATCCCGTTCACCTGGGGTGTGGCAACGCTGTATCTCGGAACGAAACCTGCAGTGCAAGGTGCTGAGCGAAAAACATGAAACTCCCCCTGGCGTTGGCAATCACAGGAGCCAGCGGAGCCGTCTACGGAGTGCGTCTGCTGGAGGTGTTGCTCGAATCCGGTTACGACGTGCATCTGACCATCAGCCCGTCGGGGCAGATCGTCATCGCGCAGGAACTGAACCGGACCGTCGACCTCGAGGACTTCTCGCTGGAGAGCCTGCTGCCTGGCGTTTCCGGCCCCGGAACCCTGCGATACCACTCATACCGTGATTTTCTCGCACCCATCGCCAGCGGATCGTACCTGACCGGAGGCATGGTGATCTGTCCCTGCTCGGGAAGCACGCTGAGCGCGGTTGTCCATGCGAGCGGCAGCAACCTGATCCAGCGTGCCGCGGACGTGCACCTGAAAGAGCGGCGGCGTTTGATTCTCGTGCCGCGTGAAACGCCTTTGTCGAGCCGACAGTTGGAAAACATGCGGCTCGCCTGCGATGCGGGAGCCGTCGTGCTGCCGGCATCGCCGGGCTGGTACCACGGCGTCAGCTCACTGCAGGATCTGGTTGATTTCATTGTTGCCAGAATCCTCGATCAGCTCTCCATTCCCCACACGCTCATGAAGCGATGGGGAGACCATTAAACGGGGACGGCGCGCGTGGACCAGAATGCAAGCCAGCCAGAACAGCGAGTCGGGATATTCGGCCGGGTGCGGCAGATCCTCGAGATGATCCGCTTCAGCCACACGCTGTTCGCCCTGCCCTTTGCGCTGCTGGCCGCGATCATGGCCTGGGCGACCCCGGCAATCGATGGCCGTTCGGTCGTGTTTCGCTGGCGGGACCTCGCGGGCATTCTCTTCTGCATGGTCGCGGCGCGCAGTGCGGCAATGGCGTTCAACCGCATTGTCGACCGTGGCATCGACGCTCGGAATCCGCGGACGGCGCGCCGCCATCTACCCGCTGGACTGCTGTCTCTGGGCGCCGTGGTCGTCTTTACGGTCCTGTGCGCGGCCGGGTTTGTCCTCTCCACGCTGTGTTTCCTGCCCAACCGACTGCCGCTGTTCGGCTCGCTGCCTGTTCTCGCGCTGCTGTTGGGCTACAGCTTCGCCAAGAGGTTCACAGCTCTTTCCCATTTCTGGCTGGGAGCCGCACTCATGCTGGCTCCGGTGGCGGCCTGGATCGCCGTGCGGGGCACGTTTGTGCTCGAGAGCCCGCGCGACCTACTTCCGGCACTTTGGCTGGGCACGGCCGTGCTGCTGTGGGTGGGAGGATTTGACATCATTTACGCCTGCCAGGACGCCGAGTTCGATCGCCAGGCAAAGCTCCACAGCATTCCAGCCCGACTCGGAGTTCCCGCAGCCTTGCGCATCGCGGCGTTGTCTCACCTCGGCATGCTGCTGATGCTGCTCACGCTCCCCCTGACGCCCAACTTGGGCGGCCCCCCGCTGGGTCTGGGCACGATCTACTGGACCGGCACGGTCTTCGTCGCATGCCTGTTGACTTACGAGCATTGGATCGTGCGTCCCGACGACCTGACCCGGGTCAACACGGCTTTCTTCCGCGTCAACGCGGTGGTGAGCCTGGGGCTGCTGGTCCTTGTCACGATCGATCTGTTTTGCTGAATCGGAAATCGGTGGACCGAGAACATGCCAACGACCAAGCTCGACGACATCCGCAAAAAAGTTGCTTCAGGAGAGCGGTTGACCCTCCAGGACGGACTCGTCCTCTACGACCCGGCGACGCCGCTGCATGAAGTCGGGCAATTGGCGAATATCGTGCGCGAGCGGCTGAACGGAAATCGGGCCTATTACAACATCAACACGCATCTGAATCCCACGAACGTCTGCGTGTATCGCTGCACGTTCTGCGCGTTCCGCGCGGACCTGCGCGATCCCAAGCAGTATCTGATGAGCGACGAGCAGATTCTGGCCAGAGGCCGGGAGGCGGTGGAAAACGGCTGCACGGAGATGCACATCGTCGGCGGATTGCATCACCAGATGAAATACGACTGGTACGTCCATCTGGTACGGCAGCTCCACACCGCGTATCCGTCATTGCACCTCAAGGCCTGGACCGCCGTCGAGATCAACTGGTTCGAGTTCCTGGCGAGGAAGCCGGTGCGGGCGATTCTGGAAGACATGGTCGAGGCCGGACTTGGCAGTCTTCCCGGCGGGGGAGCCGAGATCTTCCACCCCGAGGTTCGGGATCGCATCTGCGAGCACAAGGCCGACGCATCCAAGTGGCTCGATGTTCATCGGACGGCCCATTCCATGGGCTTGAAGAGCACCTGCACGATGCTCTACGGCCACATTGAAAACGACTATCATCGCGTCGATCATTTGATCCGGCTTCGCGAACTGCAGGACGAGACGCACGGGTTCCAGACCTTTGTGCCGCTGGCCTTCCATCCGGCCAACACAGGCCTGTCGCACCTGCCCAAGCCGTCGGCAGTCACGGACCTGCGCACGATCGCCGTGAGCCGCCTGATGCTGGACAATATCCCGCACGTGAAAGCCTACTGGATCATGCTCGGGCTCGGCACGGCGCAAGCTGCGCTCGCCTACGGCGCCGATGATCTCGACGGCACGGTTCGCCACGAATTGATCTACCACGACGCGGGAGCGACGACTCCCGAGGTTCTGTCGGTCGAGCATATCCGGCGGCTGATCGCGGAAGCGGGACGGGATCCGGTCGAACGCGATACACTCTATCGCGGGATCCGCCGCGATCCGGCAGACCGCAGCCGCTGGTCGGCCGGCGAACTACTCGCGCCGGCCTGAAGTTCGCGGCTCAAGCGGACGGGGCATCGGAATCGCCGGCCGGCGACTCCGCCTCAGCTGACGAGCCCCTTGGTCACGAGCATGAACACGTCCTCGAGCGTCGGCTCTTTCTCGCCGAAACTGCGGAGGGCGACGCCCTGACCGATCAGTTGATTGAGCAGATCCGCCACGCCCTGATCGTCGGTCTCCAGTTCGACGATGGCCTTGTGATCCTCCAGTTCCACGCCGCGGGTGCACGGAGCTGAACGCAATATCGAGAGTCCCAGCTCCATGTTGCGCACGAAAGCGATCTCGATAATGCGATTTCTTCGAATGCGCCGATAGACGTCCTGAATGGAGCCGTGCATCAACAACTGTCCCCGCTCGATGATGCCGATGGACGTGCAGCAGTCGGCCAGCTCGGTGAGGATATGGCTTGAAATCAGGATTGTCTTTCCCATGCGCCGCAGTTCCTTGAGCAGCGCCTTGACTTCGACGCGGGCCCGCGGGTCGAGTCCGCTGGCCGGCTCGTCCAGGATCAGAACCGGAGGATCGTGCACGAGCGTTTTGGCGAGACACAGACGCTGCTTCATGCCGCGGCTCAGACCGTTCACATAGTCGTCGCGTTTGTGCGAAAGGTCGAGCAGTTCGAGCACGTCGCTGATGATCTTCTTGCGCTGAACACGGCCGATCCGGTAGGCGACGGCAAAGAAATCAAGAAACTCCCAGACCTTCATGCCGTCGTAGACGCCGAAGCTGTCGGGCATGTAACCGACACTCTGGCGCACTCCCATCGGCTCGCGGCTGACGCTGTGGCCATTGACGGAACCCTCGCCGCGACTGGCCTTCAACAGCGTGGCCAGGAACCGCATCGTGGTGCTCTTGCCGGCCCCGTTGGGACCGATGAAGCCGAACATCTCGCCGGCGTCGATCTTCAGGTTCAGGCATTCCACGGCGGTGAAGTCACCGTAGTCTTTTCCGAAGTCGGTCAGCTCAATCATGGAGTGATCATCCGTCTTGGGAAGGTGCCGCCGCCACGTCCGCCTGGCGATTGCGATCGGGGCGAGGCGCCGGCAGAGGGCCTTGCTTCAAATGCACCAGCAGCATGGTCCGCGCGGTGTGCTGGGCCGCTCCCGGACTCACTTTCATGCCGGGGAATGTTCCGTCCACCCAACCGATCAAACGCATGTCGCCTCGGGCCAATTCGAGTTTTCGGCTGGCAAGTTCCACAAGCTGTCCCAGCGGCACCTCGCCGGCATTGGCTCTCTGACACCATCGCGTCAATTCGTCGAGGTTCCACAATCCGTCGTGATCACCATCCGACCCGCGAAAATCCTGGCGGTATTCGACGGCCTCAGCGTACGAGAGCTTGCCGTCGCCATCCGAATCGAGCCGTGCGAGCGTCTTGCGGGCAAGCGCCTGGCCGCTGGCCGTGGCGGGGGAATCGTCCCATTGAGACAGGTGCGGCAAGTCCTGCGGCGCCGGCCGCCAGTCCAGCGACGCCTTTGCTCCCCGCGGCAACGATCCAACCCAGGACGTAAGCACGGTGCCATCGAGTTCCCGCCGCAGAACTCCGATCCCCTGGGCGTTGAGGCGGGTCTTGTTCTGCAGCACGAACCCCGCAGCAGGATCACCGGAGAGCACGAAGCTCCCGCCAAGGTCGGACATCTGTTCACAGTGGAGAATGCTTGTGGAGTTCGATGAAACCTTGAATCCCTGCAGATGAAGTCCCTGGTCGCGGCGGATTGTCAGAACATTGAACGATTCGTCGGCCTCAACGGAACGCGACGTCGCAGCACCCAGCGGCTGGATCAACGCGTCCGCGCGATCGAAGTCGACGTCGTAAGTTGTGGACAACGACGAGTAGAGTGCTGTGTACCGCGTCAGGTGCGCCCGTGAATAACCCGCGTGGCACTCGGCAATCGCCACCTCAGTGACGCTGCGGGCGAAGCCGATATTGAGCTGAGCCGCCCGCACCACGACAACAGCCGCGCAGATCGCAATGACCGGCGCCGCGAACCATGCCCATTCCACGTGCCCTAGAAGCCGGAAGAACAGCCAGTTCGCGGGGACCAGCACCAGCAGATAGATCAGCAGCACCCGCAGCACAAACCGCCCCTGCGGAACGGATATTCCGGCCGAGTCCTGCAAAGCCTGCCGGGCGGCGTCGGTCGCACCGCTGCGGTCATTCCATGCAGCAACTCCCGTGGCCGTTTGCGAATAGCCGCCGAAATAGGGACCCGCGTCACGAGGCTCTGCTTCGCTCTCCTTGGGCGCCGCCGCAGCGTCCGGCCTGGGGCCGCGCAAAGGACGGCGGGATTTGCCGGTCTTCTCAGCCGGCGTCTCGGTCGACTGCGGGACGGGCGAACCGGCCGCGAGATGCCCGATATCCCGGGCAAAATAGCGGACCATCGTCGACAACCGCGAGTCGCTCGCCAGGGAAGGATGGAAATCAACCCACGTCGTATCGACCGCGCCCCCGTTCGACGCGAACTTGCGGGGCGGACGCCTCAATACGCATGCGTTGAAAAAACTGTCGAAGCTCGGCCAGTTGATCACGGCGCGATCCGTCAGCGAGAACGCTGTAACAACGACGCGTCCCGCTCCCACCCGCCGCTCCATGACGAGCCCCGAGGTGCCGGGCAGAATCTCCGTGCCAGATCGCTTTCCCAACTCCAGCGCGACCAGCGAAGTGCCCGCGGACAGCTTCAAGGGCAAAGGCGCGCGAGTGTCGGCAGAAAGCAGCGCCCACCGGTCATTCAATTCCTGCAGTGCTTCCTGCGGAAGCTGCACGGTCGGCCCGGGATCCGCCGGCAAATACGCATCGAGGAACTTGCCTCGCATCTTTTCCAGCGAGTTCGGGCCGTTGATGATCAATTGACCGCCCCAGTGCAGCCAATCCAGCAGCGCCTGCCGCTGGGGGCCCGTCAGCATGTCCGGGTCGAGGTCGTCCCAGACGATGTAGGCGAGAGTTGACCACGTCAGCGACTGGGACGGCAGGGGCACAAACCGGCGAACCGGCGGGGCCAGAACTCGATAGTAAAGCCAGGCATCCGAGTCGCTGCATTCAGTCGTAGGAGCCGAAACCGCCGTCAACTGCTTGAGATATCCGTAACGATCCGGTTCGCGCGCCAACACCAGCATGAAGTACTGGTAGGCGGGCATCACGTAGAGTTTCGATGAATCTTCCTTGACCAGTCGTCCGCCGCGAGCACTTCGAAGCTCGCGCACCATCCAGACGCCAACCGACGTATCCGAGGCCTGCCTCGGCACGTAATAGGTAGTATCGAGCAGTTTGCCCTGGGCTTTGGGCAGCGGCGCGGATCGCACGGACCTCATCTCGAAGTACGTGTTCTCCACGGGGACGGGTTGATCCGTCGAGTTCCGGGTCCTCGCCCACAACTCGCCCTGGAAATCGAAGTAGTTGGCTTTTACTTCATGGCGGACCGTGAACCAATGGCCGGGCTTCAGGAAGGGAAATGCCACGGCCGAGTCACCCGGGACGGTAACCAGCGACGGCATCTCGAAATCGGGCTTCGGCTCTTCGCCGTTCTCATCCCGGCTCTTTTTCGCATCCGCCTCCTTCTTATCCGAACCCTGGTCGGACCTGCAGCCCGTGCAGACCACGATCACGGACAGCATGAGCGCAAAGCCAGCGAACCCGAGCCCGGCGATACAGCGGCGGAAAGTCATTTCCGATGCCCAGCAACACGTGGAATATCGCACGCAGGATTCCCGATTTCGCACTCGCAGTGCTACTGATGGTGAGAGTCGCGACGAATAGCGCAAAATCCCGCGACCAACGGGAGCAGGTTCTCTTGCCGGTGCGGCAGCGCCGCACTGGTTGGCGGTCCCACCATCCTGCATGCGTTGTCGGCGGAAGTGCCGGTCTTAACAGATCGTCTCCGACAGTGTAGGAGTTTCCCGGGTGTCCGAAAAGTCGGTGGACGGCAGCGAAGGCCGGCTGCCGGTCGAATCGGGCCTGATGCTCATTCGCTTGACGCGGACGGCTCGTCGAGTCCGAATCGCCGCAACTGGCTCCGATAATCGCTCCTCGTATCCACATCGCGCACGGCATCATCGTCGGCAGCATCAATCGCCAGCACGGGATGCCGACCGAGCAGGCAGCGAATCGATTCGTCGGCAGCCAGCTGACATACGTCGCGCGACATGGCCCATGGGAACAACACGGGGTGTCCCCAACGATGTTCTGCATGCCGCGGCGCGACAATTGCCGGATTTTCGGGACAGTGAGCGTCGATCAGCCGGTTGATGCAGCCTGCCGATAATCCGGGCATGTCGGCGGGCGCCATCAGCCAGACGTCGCGATCGCAAGGAGTGTGGAGCATCTCGACAGCCAGGAGCCCGATCGCCACAGAGTCCTTCATTTCCGGCGGAGCATCCGCCAGGACGATTTCGACCCCCTCCGCTTCGCACAATTCGCGCAAGGTCGAATCCTCCGACCGAATCACAGCGGCCACGTGAGTCACCCGACTCGACTTCCAGATTCGCAGCACATGCTGGATCAACGTGGTTCCCGCCCAGGGCAGCAACATTTTTGCTTGTCCCATCCGGGAACTTCGGCCGGCGGCCGGAATCACTGCATAGCTGCGAAAGGAACGAAGGTCGTTGTCGCGAACGGGCATGGATGGCAAGCCTCACTCAAACGTGCCGCGATGACGCCGGGCCGCGCACGGCAGCGGAAGTTGCACATGGCGGCAGCGACGGCAGAGAGTCAACGATCGTCTTTTCCAGGCACAGCGCCGCTCCGATTGCGGTGCGAGACCAGTTCCGCACAGATGCTGATCGCGATTTCCGCTACGGTCTGGGAACCGATGTCGATACCCAACGGAGCATAGACCTTCGAGAGCCAGTCAGCGGGCACTCCGTCCGATATCAGACGATCGAAAGTCAGCCGGATTTTGCGGCGGCTTCCGATCATGCCGACATACCGAGCGCCGCGTCCAACCAGTTGGTGCAGTGCCTCGCGGTCGTGAGTGTGGCCGCGAGTCACGATCACGCAATAGGTATCCGAGTCGATTTCCAGTTCGCTCAAGACGCGATCGATCGCCCCCGCGATGCGTCTCGATGCAGCGGGAAAACGAGAATCGCTCGCATATTCTTCCCGGTCGTCCACGACCCACACGTCAAAATCCAGGTCCGATGCGAGGGCCGCAACCGCTTGCGCAACGTGCCCTGCCCCGACCAGCAGAAGCCGGCATTTGGGCGTGAACGGCAGCCAGGCGATTCCCCCGGCCGCCCAGCAGCGGGTATTCGGCGAAAGAGGAAAGAAAGCCGTCTTCGGGATCTCGAACGCGGGGCGGTCGGCCTCGATCCCGCGGAAAGCGATCAGTTCCCCTCCCTCGTCGAACAAGAATGCCGCACACTCCGGCAGACCGCTGGCTTGACTGTCAAACACAACCGCCTCGACGACCGGCGAACGCGAGTCGAGAGCCTTCGCGAGTCTCTGCAGATAGCCGTGCGACGCAAAGTCCGAAATCGGCTCGATCGCCAACAGCATCCGGCCGCCGCAAATCAGCCCCTGATTCCAGCCCTCGTCCTGGTCGAGGTTAAAGTGCGCGATCCGCGATCGGCCGCTCGCCAGGGCCTGCAGCGCGAGGCGTTTCGTTTCAGCCTCCACGCAACCTCCGCCGATCGTGCCGAATTGCCTTCCGTCCGGGTAAACCAGCATCGCCGCGCCGGGCTTCTGCGGAGTCGAACCGCGTGTTTCGAGCAGCCTGCAAAGAGCCGCACTGCGGCGCGCGGCCAGCAACTCCAGCAGCAAGCCGATGATATCCCGGGTCATGCTTCACGGCCTGTGGGACTGCATTCTGCGTTCCGTGATTTCGACGGCGCGGAGCAGACCCCGCGCCTTGTTCAGCGTCTCTTGATACTCGCGCTCGGGATCGCTGTCCGCAACGATGCCGGCCCCGGCCTGGATATAGGCTTGTTTTCCCTTGACCACCAGCGTGCGCAGCGCGATGCAGGTATCCATGTTTCCGCCGTAGTCGAAATACCCGACCGCGCCCGCGTAAGGGCCTCGCCGATGGGGCTCGACCTCGTCGATAATCTCCATGGCCCGCACCTTCGGGGCTCCGGAGACCGTCCCGGCGGGAAGGCAGGCCCGCAGAGCGCTGAACGCATCCTCGCCTTCGCGAAGTTCCCCCGTCACGTTGGACGTGATGTGCATCACGTGGCTGTAGCGTTCGATCACCATTACGTCGGACACTTTGACCGTTCCGTACGCCGCGACCCGCCCCACGTCGTTCCGGCCCAGATCGACCAGCATCACGTGTTCCGCCCGCTCCTTGGGATCGGCCAGCAGTTCAGCGGCCAGCAGCCTGTCTTCTTCATCCGTGGCTCCGCGACGGCGCGTACCGGCCAGAGGCCTGACCGTGACCTTTCCGTCCACAACGCGGCACATGATTTCCGGCGAGCTTCCGACCAACGTCGTCTCCGGAGTCCGCAGAAAGAACATGAACGGACTCGGGTTAACGACCCGCAGCGTGCGGTAGATCTCAAACGGGTCGGACTGGATATCCACGTCCAGCCGCTGGCTGATCACAACTTGAAAAATGTCTCCCGCGCGAATGTACTCGACGCACTTGTCGACAGCTCGCTCGAAATCGTCCTGACGGAAATTCGAGCGATAAGCGATGTCCGGCTCTCCGCCGGTTTGAATGTCGGTAAGCGGCAACGGGGTCGAGGGCGACTCCAATCGCGTCACAAGCCGGTCGACCCGCTCGCTCGCGGCGGCATAGGCTGACGCCGCGTTCGCCCCGCCCTCCTCCACCTCGGCCAGCGCAATCACCAGCAGCGTCTTGTTGATGTGGTCAAAGACGACCATCTGATCGTAGAAAGCGAAACTGAGATCCGGCAGGCCGCGATCATCCGGGGGCGAGTTCGGCAGGTTCTCCACGTAACGCACCACGTCGTAGCCCGCGTAGCCGACCGCTCCGCCCGCAAACGGGGGCAGTCCGTGAACATGCGCCGCGCGGTACGGCCGCATCAGCCGGCGGAGATCCTCCAGCGGATCGGCCGATTCCAGCGTCTCTACGCCTTGCTTGGATTGAATCCGCACCTCGCGGCCCCGCGCGCTCAACTGCAGGAACGGCTCGGCGGTAAGAAAGCTGTATCGCCCCACCTTCTCGCCACCCACCACGCTCTCGAACAGGCACGCCGTGCCGCCGCAATCCAACTTGCAAAAGGCCGAAACCGGCGTGAGCGCATCACTGACCAGACATCGAAAAACCGGAACCAACCGGTGTCCGCGGGCCAACTGCTGAAACGTCTCAAAATCGGGCATGTAAACCATTGGTCTGCTCGTTCGGTCGGCCGGAATGAAACGGAAATCCGCGCAAATGTGTGCCTGGCCCGCGAGTATCGGGCCGGCGGCAACCAAGCTTATCAACGGCCGAAGCCGCTCACAACGGTAACCTCGAGTCAGCCGGTCTCAAGACAATTGCCGAGCGTATTCGCGAGCAGGCCGCGCCCCCGAAGTCCGGTCGGCCTCCCCATTTCCGTGGAGCTTCGCGATCGGGCGGTTTGGTTCGGCCCGAAGACACTTCTAAGATGAAGCAACAACGCGCCGAGCCGGCGAAAACGCAACCTTGACACTGCAAGCCGCGGGGCTAGAATCCCACTGTCTCGTAAGTCTAGACTTTGCTAGACTTTGAGTTATCTAAAGCCACTGCTGGCAAGCAAATCCGGTGCGCCGGAAACGGATATTCAAATGCCGATGAAATGCTTGAATTGCGAGAAACCTGCGACGTTCCACATCACCGAATTGACGGGGGAACAGCCGCAGGAACTGCACTTGTGCGAGGAGTGCGCCCGTAGCTACCTGATGCAGGCCGAGGACAAGAGCGACGCCGGGGCTCCGACCCTTGCCGGAGTTCTCGCCCAGCAGTTGAAGCTCGGGCAAACTGCGCAGGAATTGGCCAAGCTCGATCAGCGGGCGTGCCCGGTCTGCGGCATAACCTTTTACGAGTTCCGCCAGCAGGGGCGTCTTGGCTGCCCGCATGACTACGTCAGCTTTGAGAAAGAACTGGAACCGCTGCTCGTCAACATTCACGGCGATCACGCGCATGTCGGAAAACGTCCCAAACGCGTTGCACAAAGCACGGATCGCCGGACGGAACTCATTCGATTGCGTCGCGAAATGGAGAAAGCCGTAGCCAAGGAGGATTACGAGCGCGCCTCGCAATTGCGCGACCAGATTCGCGCCTTCGAGGAGAAGGAAGAAGGCCACTGATTCGCCCGAGCCCGCAGTCGCTTTGGGGGAGGCAGTTCGCAGCCTCCCTCGGCACGCCTGCCTGGCCCCGTTCTGAAAAACTTCGTGACGGATGGAATGAGCCGTGAATCTTGATGAACTTGCTGAGCGCTGCGGGGAATGGCTGAAAGGCTCCGGCCCCGAGTCGGATATCGTGATGAGCAGCCGCATTCGGCTCGCCCGCAATCTGGCCGACTACCCTTTTATTCGACGCTGCACCGAACAGGATCGGGCCAAGATTCTACGGACGTTGCGGGACCGGATTCTGAATTCCCAGGAATTGCCGAACGTCAGCTACGTGGACGTCGCAGCGCTCGCCCCGGTGGATCGCCAGTTCCTCGTCGAGCGGCAGTTGATCAGCCGCGAATTGTCCGAGTCCGAGGGATCGCGGGGTGTCTTGATCGACGCGGAAGAGAAATTCAGCGTCATGATCAACGAAGAAGACCACGTGCGAATCCAGGTGATGAGCAGCGGTCTGGCGCTGCAGTCGGCTTGGGAACAGATCAACCGCATCGACGATCTGATCGAACAGAAGGTGACCTACGCATTCCATGAACGGCTGGGCTACCTGACGGCCTGTCCGACCAACGTGGGCACCGGCATGCGGGTCAGCGTCATGCTGCACCTGCCGGCGCTGGTCATCACCAAACAGATCGACAAGGTCTTCCGCAGCCTGCAGAAGATCAGTCTGGCCGTGCGAGGACTCTACGGCGAAGGCTCGCAGGCCATGGGCGACTTTTACCAGATCAGCAACCAGATCACGCTCGGCCGGCGTGAAGACGAACTGATCCGCCAGGTCTCCGAAGTGGTTCCGGTCATGATTGACTACGAACGGCGGGCGAGAGAGTTCCTCATCAAGCAGAGCCAGAAGGATCTGCATGATCGGGTGAGCCGCGCTTACGGGATACTCTGCACCGCCCAGACGATCAGCAGCGAAGAGACGATGATGCTGCTGTCCAGCGTCCGCATGGGTGTGAATCTCGGCCTGATCGAGGATGTCGCCATACCGACGATCAACCAGCTCTTTATTCACACGCAACCCGCCCACCTTCAGAAGATCCGCGGCATGGAATTGGATACCGCGGACCGCAACGTCGAACGGGCACACTATCTGCAGCGGCAACTGCGACCGCGCAAGGCCGA
The DNA here is from genome assembly GCA_903863885.1 of uncultured Planctomycetaceae bacterium. Classification (GTDB taxonomy): domain Bacteria; phylum Planctomycetota; class Planctomycetia; order Pirellulales; family Pirellulaceae; genus CAIPEB01. The sequence goes on from CAIPEB010000739.1 coordinate 28,515, forward strand.
CGACGGTACGGAGAAGAACTGAAGGTATCGCAGGGGCTTACACGTTTTCCGCCGCGGCTGCCAGCTTGGCGCGCAGCGTGGGAATGATCACCTTGGGCACGAACCGCGCAAGCTTCTCGTCCGAAGACAGCGGCGTGATTTCCTTGATCAAGGTGCTGGACACGTGCGTGTACTGCTCGTCGGCCATCAGGAAGATGGTCTCGATTTCCGGGTCCAACTCCCGATTGCCCATCAGCATCGTAAACTCGAACGCAATGTCCGTCAGCGGCCGCACACCGCGCACCATGACCCGCGACCCGCACGATCGCACGAACTCCACGGCCAACCCCGAAAACGTCTTCACCTCGACATTGGGCAGATGCGATGTGGCCAACTCGACCAGTTCCGCCCGTTCGCCGGGCGAAAACAACTGCTTCTTGCCCGTGTTTACGCCCACCCCTACGACAAGCCGCTCCACAAACCGGCTGCTGCGTTCGATCACGTTGAGATGCCCAAGCGTGATCGGATCAAATGCCCCGGTGTAGACTGCGGTTCGAATGGCAAGCTCACTCATTAGAATTCACCTCGGGTCGGATGGCAGGGGAAATTGTTCCGCGCGGCGGGTGGTGCAACGTCCGCCTCCCCCACCCATGACCACGTTCGATCCGTTGGCCATCCACTCCGGTAGCTGAACACAATTCCCGCACCAAAGCAACGCCGTCTGGTCAGGCTGGAGTCAGTAGTCCGGAGTCCGGAGTCCGTAGTCCGTAGTCCGGAGCAGGAAGAACCGGCTGCTCGGATACCGACTACCCGGCATCTGCATTCTCGCCCAGGCTCCACGAAGACCGTTGGAGAAAAATCCCCCGCCCCGTCTCGACACACCCAGGTAAGGGGGGTAATGTTGGGAGAAAGAAAAAAGCTAGATAGATGACAGCGGAAAACGACGAATTATACTAGGCAGTCATGGCGTCTGCCGTGTTCAGGTCAACAAGTGCATTCCAGAGGATGCTTCGAATGCCGAAGGCTCTGTGTTTAACGGGGATGGTGATCGCTATCCTCCTGATTGCACTTTTCCTCGTCGACCTGATAATCGGGGTCCCGTTTGCCAAAGCCAGTCCGTTGATCGACATCACCTTCTGTGTGTCGGCCGCCGGATTGGGATATCTCGCGTGGTCGGCTTTCCGCGAATTAAGCTGATTCAAAGCGGACTTGCCGGCGATCACGCTGTGGCCCCCGTCGCCGAGTCGATACCGCCGCGACGTTGAGTCATCTCGCCGGTCTCCGGTTCATCGTCGACGGGCTTACGGCTGGCTGACGCTCATTTCTCTCGCAACCTGCGCATTTTTCTATCTCTGCCCGCCTTTTGTATTTCGGGGGATTTGCCGCTACGATGTGGCTCACAGCGGTGTCCCCGCGAAGCGCGCAGCGGTAGCCCGGAGGCGCGAACGGTCTAAGATTACGAGAGAAGTCGCAGGCGCCGTTTGTGACCGTGCGGAGGGGTTTTCGGTGAGGAGGATACGGTAAGGAGGACGATGGTGACAGGTACTCTATCGCGCCGGGCGGTGCTGCGGTCTGCACTGGCGTTCGCTGCCGCAGCGGGCGGCGTGGGAACACCCTGGCGAACCGCGCTTGCCGCGAAGAAGAATCCTCGCTGGAACACGGCGATCGACAACGGTCTTAAGTGGGTCGCATCGACGCAATCTTCGTCGGGTTACTGGAACGCCGGCAACTATCCGACAGCCATGACGGCGCTGGCAGGAACGGCGCTGATCGGTTCGGGTTCGACGACGACGCAGGGTCCTTTCTCCGAGAACGTGCGGCGGGCCGTCGATTACCTGACATCGAGATCCCGGGCAAACGGGCTGATCGGAGATCCGCTGACCGACAACCGTTACACCTACGGCCACGGTTTTTCAATGCTGTTCCTGTCGCAGGTGCTCGGCGAGGAAGAGGACATCGAACGGCGTCAGGACCTGATTGACATTCTCACCCGAGCCGTGGATTTCAGCGGCAAAGCACAGACGCCATCGGGCGGCTGGGGCTATGTCAGCGCAAAAGACGGCAACAACTTCGACGAGGGATCGACTACCATTACCCAGGTCCAGGGCCTGCGGGGGTGCCGAAACGCGGGAATTCCCGTGCCATCTGAAGTGATTGAGAGCGCCAAGCAGTACATCTACCGCTGCAAGAATTCGGACGGCGGCATTTCCTACAGTTCGCGAAATAAGGGCAGTTCGCGGCCGGCGATTACTGCCGCAGCGCTCGCGGCGCTGTACAACGCGGGCGACTACGACAGCAAGCACGTCCCGGAGATGCTGGCTTACTCGAAGCAGAACCTGCACACGATTACAAACAACGTGCAGTCGTTCGGCCACTGGCACTACACGTATCTGTACTACTCGCAGGTCATCTATCGGCAGGGCGATTCCGAATGGGCTCCGTTCCGCGACAAGCTGTACGACAAGATCGTCAGCGATCAGGCACCCAACGGCAGCTGGGCCGGGAACATCGGCCCCATCTATGTGACGGCGTGCAATCTGATCATGATGCAGCTTGATCAGGCATACCTGCCGATCTATCAGCGTTGACGTCGCGCAGGATCGCTTCGACGACTCCCCGCATTGTGTACTCGCCGGCCTCCGCCGCCGTTTGCAGCCCCAGATCGCGCAGGGTCTGGGAGGTAATGGGGCTGATGCTGACCAGGCGAGTTGAAGCAAGCTGCTGCCCGAAGAGTGCGTGGATCGATTTGGCGATGGCTGAACTGGTAACCGTGACATAATCGAGCCGGCCGGAGGCGAGCGCCTCGGCAATCCGAGGCTCCGGGACCCGGCAGTCGGTGCTTCGGTAAACGACAACCTGGTCCACAATTCCACCGGCTTTCTGCAGTTCTTCGGCGAGCACTTCGCGACCGCGACTGGCCCTCGCAAGCAGGAACCTCTTGCCGCGAGCCTCGGGAATCAGAGCTGCTGCCAGAGACTCGGCCCGAAACGTCTGCGGCTGAAGGTCCGATTTCAAGTGATAGCGCAGCAGTTCGTCGGCCGTCCCGGGACCAATTACCGCCAGGCGCACTCCACCCAACTGCCGCAGGTCGCGACCCGTTGATAGCAACCGATCGAGGAGGTAACGGACCCCGTTGGAACTCGAGAAAACGAGCCAATCGAAATCGGCGATCCGTTCCAGTGCACGATCAACCGGAGCCCAGTCGCTTGGCGGACCGATTTCAATGGCTGGCTGGCAGAGCACATCCGCGCCGAGTTCCTCCAGTTGTTCCGCGAGAGTTCCCGCCTGTTCCGCCGCTCGCGTGACCAGAATGCGTTTTCCGAAGAGCGGTCGACGCTCGAACCAGCTCGCCGCCCACTGTTCGGCCGCGACGGGCCCGACGATGACAACCACCGGGGCGACGATTTTCCGCTCCTGCATCCGCGACGCCACTTCATCCAGCCTGCAATGCGTTGTCTGCTGGTCCGGCAGCGAGCAGTTGCGGACGATCGCCGCGGGCGTTTCAGGCGACTTGCCCGAGGCAATGAGTGAGGCGGTCCATACGGGCGCAGCGCTGACGCCCATGTAGAAGATCAGCGTGCCCGGAAATCTCGCGAGCGATTCGTAGTCCAACGACGTTATTTCTTCCTTCTGGTCACGTTCGTGCCCGGTCACCAGCGCCACGGCGGAAGCCAGTTGCCGATGGGTCACGGGAATTCCGGCGCAACTGCCCGCAGCCAGACCGGCGGTGATGCCGGGCACAACCTCGAAAGGAATCCGAGCGGCGGTCAGAGCGGCCATTTCCTCGCCGCCGCGTGCAAACACCGACGGATCGCCGTTCTTCAGCCTCACCACCGTCTTTCCTGATTGGGCGAACGCGACAAGCTGCCGGCAGATCTCGCTCGGAGTCCAAGTGCGCGAGCGGTCGTGCCTGCCGAGGCAAATGAACTCCGCGCCGGCGCGGGCCGCCGACAGGATCCTCGGGTTCACGAGATAGTCATAGAGCACAACGTCCGCCCGACCCAGACATGAAACCGCGCGGACGGTAAGCAGTTTCGGATCGCCGGGACCGGCCCCGACGAGAAAGACTTTACCCGGCAGATTACAGTTATCACCCGACATGCGGCGTCCAGATTGCAAGGAACTCGGCAGGCAATACTCTCGTGCAATTCACTCCGTTTCGATTGGAACTTGCACTCCCCGTCCGTGCAATGGCACGTCCCGGGGCGGCAGAGCCGTTTGGGATATTCGGAGTTGCCTGGTGATTTCAGGTTTTGCGAAGGCTCATCGAAATCACCTCCGGGAACGAAGTACCGCGAGCCTGGCAATGCCGCGATTTGAGGAGCTTCCGGGACAAGCCCCACACTGCACGCTGCTGCAGGAGATCTTCAATCGCCGGATCCGGACGAAGGGGTAATGCCGGCAGGACTCTCGAACAATGCAACACCTGCTGAAAAAGTGAGCGACGCTGTGTCGGCGGGTTGCGGAAACACGTCCGGCTGCTCAGTCTTCGGTCCGCTCTTGCCGCGTCGCCAGAGAGTCACCTGAAACCGTTGGCCGACCGCAACCGCGTCACGGTGGACTCCTGACGGAGCGGCGATAAACCGGCGATTCAGCGCATGAAGAATAGTCTGCCGGGTGTCGGCAAATGGCACAGTTCTCCGCTGTGCGAGGTGTCCTTTCTCAACCGCTTTCTTCAATCCCGGGCGTTCTGACTTCCGGGCTCATTCCTGCGGACTCCAGGATCCTGTCCTCGACTTCTCCTCCGCCGCATCTGCATTAAGATCCAGGCGTGGTGAGCACGGCGAGTTCCGATCGTCGCATCGAATGCTTGGCCCTGCGACAGCCGCGCGGTTAGAATGCGCGGACTGGCAACCGCTTCCCGAGCCAGCCTGTTGAATTCCCTTGCGAGGTGGGTCATGTCCACGGATGCCTCTGCCGGGCTGAAGTCGTCGGCCACGGGCCCGAGCTCCATATCGCCCGTACTGCGGCGGCGTCTGCAGCAGTGCTATGAGCACGGCGTCAAATTGATGCAGCAGGACAAGCCCGACCGTGATTACACGCACTCGATCCTGGTGGAATGCGTGCTGAACGACCCCGGCAATCTTCAGTACGTCGAGGCCATGCTGACGAACCTGCAGCTGAAGTACCGGAATAACAGGCGGGGCGCCTTGATCAAGGGCTTTGGCCGTCTTCGAAATATCAAGAAAGCGGCTGCGAAAAAAGACTGGCCCCAGGTGTTGCACTTGGGACCTGCCCTGCTTCGCGTCAACCCCTGGGATGTAGTCGTGCTGCGCGCCATGGCGGAAGCCTGTGCGGAACTGGGCTTCCAGGATGTCGAGCTGCGATATCTTAAGAACGCCCTGGACGCCAACCCGAAGAGTGCCGCCATCAATCGGCACTGCGCGATGTCTCTGGGGCGCATCGGCCAGTTCGATCAGGCTATTTCCTGCTGGACGCGGGTGGACGAAATTCTGCGGGGTGATGACCAGGCTCAGAAAATGATCTCCGAGCTGCAGATCGAAAAGACGCGAAACCGAGGCCGAGCCGCACACGAGTCTCCGCGTCACCATGCGAACAAGGCCCCCGCGACGCCCGTCGAGGAGACGGCCCCGGACGTCGAGAAGGAGCCCGTTCGCCGCGAGATCCGGCTTACCCCGCGGCAGCAACTGGAGCAGGAGGTCATGAACCGGCCGACCGACGCGGAAGCCTATTTCGCCCTTGTGCAATTGCACCTCGACGAAGGCCGTTTCGGCGACGCGATGCACGTGCTGAACAAGGCGCTGACTGCCTCGGGAAACAGCATCCGCGTCCAAGAACGAATAGAGGACGTGGAAATCCTGCGGAAAAAGCACCAGCTCGCGACGGCGGAACAGCAATCCGTCCGCCCGAAATCGGAGGAACCAGAAGACCAAGACGGCCCCGTCGCGCAATTGCGATCCGAACTTCAGCGAATGGAATTGGACGTCTTCCAGCGACGGTCCGATCGTTACCCCCACGATCTCGAGATCAAGTTCCAACTGGGCCTGCGTCTGAAGCAGATGGACAAAGCCCGCGAAGCCATCCCGTGCTTTGAGGCCGCGACGGGACTGGCCCCCCGCCGCGCACTGTCACTGCTGGAGATCGGCGAGTGCTGGCAGCGTCTGAAACAGTATGGCAAATCTCTGGACTTCTACCGCCGCGCCGCGGAAAAGTCCCCTGCCGACCAGATGGCCTGCAAGAAAATGGCCCTCTACCGGGCGGGCGTGCTGGCCGTGGCGCTGCACAACCTGGAGGCGGCCGAGTCGTTTTTCCGGCAACTGATCGACCTGGAACCGGGATACAAAGATGCCGCCACCCGTCTGGACAAAATCCGCGAAATACGACATAAAGGTTAATTCGCCCCCGAGCGGCGTACCGAGGTTATGGTGCAAACACCTTGAATCAGGCGACCTGTTAACGAATCTCTGCCATGCCAAACACAAAAAGTGCCCAGAAGCGACTCCGCCAGAATGAGGAACGTCGGTTGCGGAACCGAGCGGTCAAGTCATCCCTTAAGACCCAGTTGCGCAAGGTTCGCGAAGCGGTCGATTCAGGAGAGTTGGAGAAAGCCAACGCCGAATTCCGCGTGGCATCGAAGAAGCTGGACCAAGCCGGCCAAAAGCGAGTGATCCACAAGAACAAAGCCAGCCGAACCAAGTCGCGTCTGTCCCGCCTGCTCAAGACGGCGAAACAGAAGTCCGCCCCCCAGGCCTGATCCAATATCGGCCCTGATCTTAAATCTTTGTGGCGTTGATATTTCAGGTTGCTCGGACCGAGTGAGGTCCGAGCGACCTTTTTTTGTTGACACCTTCCCGCAACACCCCCCACAGCAGGGTGTAACTACCAGCGGATCTTTGCCGCGTCGAATACGGGGCCCTCAACACACGTGCGCCGGTAGTCCCAGCCGCCCTGCCCGTCGTCCAGCTTGACGACGCAGGAGAAGCAGATACCGATACCGCACGCCATCGGAGACTCGAGGGATACCTCGCAAGGCGTCTCATGTTGCGCGGCCACTCCGGCTACGGCCTGCATCATGCGTTCAGGACCGCAGCATAGAATTCGCCGCGAACCGTGCGAACCGCGGAGCACTCCCGCCAACACGTCCGTCACGAGTCCGCGATGCCCTCGGGAGCCGTCCTCGGTCGCCAACTGCACATCGACGCCCAACTGCTCAAAGTCCCCCACTCCGGCAAGCATGTCGGCCGAACGCGCACCGTAGCACAGGGTCACGCGCCCGCACCGCGCATTCGAGCGAGGCGGCGTTCCATACTGTCGATGCCCCAACGCCTCCTGAGCCACCGTAACGAACGGCGTCTGCCCGATGCCGCCCGCAACGAGGATCAAGTGATCCACGGCCTTGGCCTCAAAACCATTCCCCAACGGCCCCCACACATCCAGCAGTTGACCCGGTCGGCATTCCGCGAGTCGATGCGTGAACTTGCCCTTCACCATATAGACGACATCGATCCCTGCAGGCTGGCTGACTGCATCGGGAAAAGTGTCGTAAACGGCGAGCGCCCGGCCGATCAGGGGATCGTTGAATCCGGCGAGCCTCATCATCACGAACTGGCCAGGCACCAGCGTTCGAGCAATCTCGGGACATTGAATGCGAACTCGATGCGTGTCGCGAGCCAACGGCCCGTTCTCCACGATCGGGACAGTCGTGCATCGCGCCTGGTCGGGGTAATGAGCCGCATGCAGCGGGTTACATTCGGTCATGGGCGATTCCTGCGTTTCGCTTTCTTGATGCCGGAAGGCCGGGGCGGCGAGGCTGAGTTGTCAAATTCATCGCCAATCACCGACCCGAACCGCGTTTCGCGGCCCTTCGACGATTCGCTCCCCGCCGATGGTTTGCGGCCCGAAGGCGGCTTGCGGGAGCCTGGACGCTTCTGCGCCGTCGCCGGGAGTCCGAGTCCCGGCTTGCCCCCGGCAGGCTTTTGGGGAATGCGCGTGCGGGCTTTCTTGGGACGGGCTTTCTCGGCTCCCTCGGCCTGTCGCGATACCCTCTCCAACTGCCTGACCTCTTCGCTGCTCAGGCGCCGAGACGCACCCAAGGGCAAAGTCCCCACCCGCAGCGGACCGAAGGACATGCGCCGCAGCCGCATTACTTTGTGGCCGACCCGAGCAAGAATGCGGCGGATCTCCCGGTTGCGTCCTTCCTTCAATTCGATTTCCAGTTCAGTGCTGTGCAACTCACGGCGGCGTACCTGAATCGAGGCCACCTTGGCAACTCCGTCGGCGAGATAGACGCCC
>CAIPEB010000740.1 GCA_903863885.1 uncultured Planctomycetaceae bacterium
ATACCTCGATGTTTCTGTATAGGCAGAGCGAAAAAACAACCTATACAATTCCGCGGATGTTTGTGAGCAAGCGGTACGTTACAGAAACCGAACGGTGTGCCACCGGCTTTGCCAGTGCTGTAGGACAGCACTCAGGACCAAACCTCCTGAATTGGAAATGCGATAATTCAAGTTGGTGTCCGATGAACGCCCCTGAACACTGGCAGAGCCAGTGGCACACCCGCGAATTGGTCAACTTATTTGTTCGCTCTGCCATAGTGGCTTGCGCCGAGAATCGCCCGCTCGCGAATGAGCATATTCCGCAACTCCTCGGGTTTGCCGCCTCGATCCGTCCCGACACCGTGTGAAGGAAACAGCCAATGACACGAGCCCCGTTCTCCATCCGGTTCTTTGCTGCCGCGTGCGTTGCGTGCTGTGCGTTTCTTGCTTCTGCGGCGACGACGGCAGCGGAGCAAGTGCGGGTCGCGACGTTCGATATCGATGCGACTCCGCCGCTTGGCTATCGAATGGCCTACGACCCGGTGATTCGAGTCGATGAACTCACGCTGCGCTGCCGCGGCATTGTGCTGCTCGGGGATTTTCAGCCCATCGTGCTCTGCTCGATGGATTGGATCGGCATCGCGAACGAGGCGCACGATGCGTTTCGCGCGGCGCTTGCCGGCGCTGCGGGAACGGTCCCTGATCGGGTCGCCGTTCAAACGTTGCACCAGCACGATTCGCCTTATGTGGATTTCACGACGGAACGGATATTGAAGCAGGCTGGGGCAACTGACCTCGGACCTTTCGATGGGCGATTTGCCCGCGAGGTGATCGCGCGCGCGGCCGATGCGGTCAAGAGCAGCCTTGAACGGGCTGTGCCTGTTTCGCATGCGGGTTGGGGAAAGGCCGATGTCGTCGAGGTGGCATCCAATCGTCGCATTCTCGGCCCCGATGGGAAAGTGAAAGTGACTCGATTTACGGCAACTCGCGATCCGGAAGTTCGCGCCGAGCCCGAAGGCACCGTGGACCGCGAAGTGAACGTCGTCAGTTTCTGGAACGGCGACAAGCCGGTTGCCGTGTTGAGCTATTATGCCACGCATCCGCAGAGCTATTACCGCATGGGAATTCCCAGTCCGGATTTTCCCGGCATCGCGAGATTCATTCGGCAGCAGTCCGTGCCGTCGGCCGTGCACATTCACTTCACGGGAGCAGGCGGGAACGTCGGCGCGGGCAAATACAACGACGGTTCGTATGACAATCGGCTTGCGCTGGCGCTCCGGCTGGCCGATGGAATGAAGCGAGCCTTCGACGCAAGCGTCAAGAAAGAGATCACTTCCAAGGACATTCAATGGTCTTCGGTCCGCGTCGCATTGCCGCTGGCTGAACATCTGCAGGAGGCGAAGTATCGCCCGATGCTGGCCGACGCTGCCAAGAATCCGAAGGCTGCGATTGAGGCGGCATCGAAGCTGGCATGGTTCGAGCGGTGCCAATCGGGGCATCAGATCGACATCACCATGCTGTCGCTCGGTGACGTGCGAATTCTCAATATGCCCGGCGAATTGTTCGTCGAGTACTCGCTGGCGGCCAAGGCTATGAGGCCCGACCTGCACGTGGCCATGGCTGCCTACGGCGATGACGGACCGTGCTACATCGGTACCACGATCGCCTACGAACAGGGCGGCTATGAAACGAGCGAAGGAGCCACCAACGTGGCCCCCTCGGTCGAACCCATCCTGATAAACGCGCTCAAGACGCTGCTCCAGGTCCCGGAACCCAAGGCTCCGTGAGGGGCAAGTCGCAAATCAGCACGCCTGGATCAGTCATCCGTGCAAAGCCGTGGCCGCTTCCCTCCTCCGGAGAATCAGCCACGGAGTTGGCATGAAGGCGATTCACCACGCATCGTCTTCGATGGCTGTGTGTGACCTCGAACGGATTGAAATGGCTCGTGCCTGACGTGCGTTTCGGACGTTGCAAGTGTGGAAATGCGGCAGGTTCGAAACACGGGTGGACAAGCCACCCGTGGCACCCGGAACGGATGCCCGATGTGTATTTGTCTTGCTCCGGACTCCAGTCTCCGGACTTGTCCCGTGGACAATCCAACCGTGCCACCCAAGAAACGGATGTGATTAACCGATACAAGTCACTGACCACCCGCGACCGGCAACTGGCTTCGCGACTCGATCGTGATCGGCCCGATCAAGCCTGACGGAAGCAGCGAATCACCTTTCCTCCAGAGTCGCCAACTGGTGAAGGTTATCCTTCCGGTCGGGCTGGTCTTGCCGGCGGTGACCCAATCGGGCCAGCGTTTGAGCGTGCCGTCGGGGTTGCGTTCGCTGTCCTCGGGCAGCAGTTCGTCGCCGATCTGGCGGTTCGGCCAGAGGTTGACGACGCGAACTTCCAGCTGGTTGTCGTTGGGTTTGACCGCATCGGTGATGTCGAGCCGGAACGGACGCTTCCACATCGGCTCGAAGGGCTTGCCGTTCAGTGTCACCTGGGCCATTACCTGAACATCGCCGAGGTCCAGGTAGACTCGGCGGCCGTCGGCAAGCTGGTCTTCCTTGATCGACAGCTTCGCGGAGTAGGTTGCCTCGCCCGAATAGTACTTGACCGACGCGTCGGCATGCTCGCTCCACGATGCCAGGGACTCCAGTGTGACCGGTTCTGACGGGCCGCCCGGAGATGTGAATTTCACTTGGAACGGGCCGCTTACCTTTTCGGGCGATGCGACGGAGTCAACTTTCATGACCTGCGTCTTTCCGGCGGCGTTGATCAGTTCATACGTTCCCGGCTCTCGCGCTTCGATTACCAACTGGTTGTTGGCAGTGCGCAGGATCTTCGCCGGTGGAGCCGGTTGCGTTGCAGTCGGAGAAAGCACGATGACTTCGGGATCTTTGCCGCTGGCCTGAACTCGCTTGCCATTCACAGTGAATTCGAGTTCAAGTGTCTTGACCACCATGAAGGCCGGATCATCTCCTTCGGCCATCCTCGCAACGGTGAAGCTGCTTTCGCCCGCATCGACGAGACGCTGGAGCTTCTCGCGCACGTCCCGAGTCCTCGCCGGATCATCGAGAATGCCGTAGCGGGCTTTCTCGATAACGGCTTTCACGGTGTCGGCGCTGAGACGCACCGTTCCGGAATCCTTCGCTTGGACCTTATGCGTTTGACCGGCGATCCGGTAGTCGATGACGAGCGTCTTGACGGACCCGAAGGCGGGGTCATCGCCTTCGGCCATCGAAGTGACGAGGATGCTGTCGTTGCCCGCATCCACTTGCGCCAGCACTTTCTTGGTGACGTCGCGAGTCTTGGCCGGGTCGTCGAGCACACCGTATCGCGCGGACACGACTTCGATCGGCAAAGGAAGTGCCGGCGCGGCGGCCATCAGAACTTTGCCGTCGCGTTTGACCGAGACGATCCGGTCGATGGCGGGAACCGGTTGACGGAATACCACAAAGACCGAGCCCGTCGGCGGCATGGTCCACGAGACGTACGTCACACCGTCCTTTTCAGCGAACACGGCTGCTGATTCACGCTTGCCGGTTTCGGGCCACCACAACTCGGGGAGCTTGCCGGTGACGCGGAACCCGCAGGAGACCGCCGTTTCGTAATTTCGCGGATCGGCGACGAAGTACACGTCCGCTTCGTTGGTTCGGCGATGCAGGTACCGCAGCGGTGCGGGGCCGGAAAAGTCCGGCGGAATGAGACCGCCCTGCAGCACTTTCTCGGTCGGAATGCCCCACACGACGCGGCCCTTGCCAAAGCGATGTTCCTTGACCTTTTGGCCGTCGCAATCTCCCCAGAGTTCATCGGCCAGCTTGCGGACTTCGGCGTCGCATTCGGGATAGCCCGACAGGCTCGGAGATTTCGAGGGCTTTGGTCCCACTATGGTGGCGCCGGCCGATACGAGTTCGGAAATCTTGCGCAGTAGTCGCGGGGTCATCGTATCGCCCTGCGGCAGCACCAGCAGTCGATAACTCATGCCGTCGGGCAACCGCAGTCGTCCCTCGTCAACACTCATCCGCTGCAGGACAACCTGCGGACTGGCTTCGTCCCAGCCGTAAGCGGTTTGCGGAATCTCTCGCGGACCCTGAGGCGGCATCTCGGGCTGCAGGTAGCAGACGTCGGCGACGTACAGACCCTGGCGCAGCAGGTATTGGCACCGGGCGAGATATGCGTGCCAGCTTGTCGACCAGTCCCACCAGGTCTGTGTCCGCTCGTAATGTTGGCCCCACGGTCCCATCGTCATGCCGGGCTTCGGTGTTTGAGCCCAGGGTTGCATGGCATAACGGTGGAACACAAAACGGTTGATGCCTTCGCAGAAGGCGCGATCGCCGAGCGCTTTGAGCAGCGCAGGGTGCTCCCGCCACTTTTCCTGGTCCGCGGATGTGAACGACTCGGCGCCCACGATCGTCTTGCCGTAGACGTGAGCTGCCGACGCCATGGTGCGGCACGTTTCGATCGTGCCGGTCGGCGTCCAGAACTCGCCCATGGGTTCGTCGGACTGGCCGGCGTAGTCAATCGAATCGCACGGACTGCCGTAGGCTTCGACGGTGAATCGCATGCCGTGCGACTTGGCCAGTTCGTGCATGCGTCCGGCGTATTTTTCGATCACCAGTTCCGATACCGTTTGCCGAAGGTCCCACAGGAACCGCTCGGAGATTTCGAGATTGCCCACGACTCGCCCCGTCACGACGGGAAGGTAGTTCATCAGGTCGTAGCCTCGCCGCTGCTGGAACTCTTCGCGCATCCGCGCAGTCCAGTTTTGCGAACCGTTTTCCCAGCTATCGATGTGCGTGGCCACGAGTCCGGCGTTGGCGACTGCGGGGCCGAGGTGATTGTCTTTGGCCAGCGGCGCCATCATGCCGGCGAAGTTCGCTTCGATGCCTGCGGCGCTCAGCTTGTCGCATTCCAGGCCGCGGCCCGTCTTGGGCGCCGGTGCGTTTTCAGCGCCCGTGCAGGTGTGTCCGAATCGCAGCACGACCCATGAACCCGCGGGTGCGTCCCAGGCGATATGTCCCTTGTCGTCCATCTGGCCAGTGATCGTGATGATCCTGGCGGGATCGGTAATCGCCTCGCGAGGTACGTCCGATCGATCGATGTGGCCGACGCCTCCAACCTCGAACATTGCCTTGGCGCGGACCCGTCCGATGCGGTAGTCGCCCGTGGCGGGCACGGCGAGCACGCAGAGATCGCGATAGTACCCGGCCACGGTTTCGGGCTGCTTGAGCGTCGCTTCGAATCGCTGGCCGCCGGCGACCGGCGTTTCCGTCCAGACGAGTTTCTGCATGGCTTGTTCGGGCCTGATCCACGGCCCGCCGCTGCCGTTCCAGCCCGCGTCGTTATTCATATTGACTTCCATGCCCAACCGCGTCGCTTCCGCGTGCACGTGCTGGAACAGTTCGCGCCAGCGCGGACTCATGAAATCGACAGGGCCCTGCGGCGCGCCCTGGTCCACTTCCATGATCAGCACGCCGCCGATGCCGACTTTCTTCATGGCTTCCAGGTCGGCCGTGATGCCTTCCTTGCTGATGTTGCCGTTCAGCCAGAACCAGTACACCCAGGGACGGGCCTCGTCGGGCGGCTGAGAGAAGCCGGCGGCAAGGTCATTCCCGGCGGCGAAGGTCATGCCTTGACCAATACCGAGCAGGGAAATCGCGATGGTCGCGACTCGGATCAGGTTGCGCGTGCAGTGTTGCCAGTCCACGTTGCACTCCTTCGTTGATGGTTCTGTTGTGTTGCTTTCCGCTCGATGGTCGCCGGCTATTTTATTTCGGAGACTTTGGTGGAGATAGACGGCCATATTCGACGGATCGCAGTTGACCTTATCGGAATGCCCCCACCGACCTTGTCCGTAAGAGATTTCTCTCACAGAGGCACAGGGCACACGGAGGAAGTCTGCGCGGGCATCCGGCTCACCCGTGTTCTCATACGAAAAGGTCCGCGTCGCGCAGCGACAGCATGAAGGTAGACGTGGGTTTCAACCCACGGAGGTCCGCCCGGCATCCGCGTCGTCATCCTGCGTGGCGAAAACCGTTCATGTCAAATCTGTGCAACTGTCCGAAGTGGCTGGTGTTGACTCGCTCATTCAAGTGTATTAGAGTACTAATACAGTCAGACGGCCATGGAACGCGGGCAATGATGCGGATGGAAGCGGAGGTGTGTGTCATGCAGCTGCGTATTTCGGATCGGGACGGTATTCCGATCTATGCCCAATTGGTGCGGCAGATCAAGTTGCAGATCGCCTCCGGGCGATTGCGGGTTGGCGACCAGTTGCCCTCGGTGCGGAAACTGGCCGAGCAGTTGCTCGTGAATCCCAACACGGTTGCGCGGGCGTATCGGGAACTGGAGAGCGAAGGGGTCGTGAGCAGCCGGCAGGGCGCGGGGGTGTTTGTCGCCGAAGACGCGTCTCCGCTGGCGCGGCGCGAGCAGAACCGGATCCTGCTCGACCGCATCGACATGCTGTTGGCTGAAGCACGTCACATGAAGGTCGATGTGGACGCGGTGATCAAGCTGGTTCGGCAGCGAGCGGAAACTACTCAGGAGTCTCGCAATGACTGATCAAATCGTTGTGGTTCAGCATCTGTCGCGAGTTTTCGGTTTGCGTGTCGCGCTTGCCGATGTGAGTCTCGGCATCGGACCGGGCCTCGTCTACGGGCTTGTCGGGGAGAACGGTGCCGGCAAGACGACGCTGATCAAGCACCTGCTGGGGCTTCTGCGAGCCGAGTCGGGGAGCGTGCGGGTTTTCGGAGCGGATCCTGTAGCCGATCCGGTGGCGGTGCTGGGGCGAATTGGATACCTGTCCGAGGAGCGGGACCTGCCCGACTGGATGCGGTTGGGCGAGTTGATTCGGTACTCGGCCGCCTTCTATCCGAAATGGGATGATGTGTTTGCGCTGGAGTTGCTCGACATGTTCGAGTTGTCCGTTGCGCAGAAGGTGCGGACGCTTTCGCGCGGTCAGCGTGCGCGGGCGGCGCTGCTTGTAGCGATCGCCCATCGTCCCGATCTGCTGTTGCTGGACGAACCCTCGTCGGGGCTTGATCCCGGTGCGAGGCAGGACATTCTGGCGGCGATTGTGAGAACGGTGGCGGACGAGGGACGTACGGTGCTCTTTTCATCGCATCTGCTGCACGAGGTGCAGCGGGTGGCGGACCGGGTTGCCATCCTGCATCGCGGCCGGTTAATTCTGGAATCGTCGCTCGATGAGTTGCTGAGCCGGCATCATCTGCTCACGATCCGGTTCCCGTCGGCGCGGCCGAGTCCGCCGGCCATCGAGGGCGCGCTCTCGTGGACCGGCGAGGCAGCGGAGTGGGCGTGCCTGTGCAACGGCGAGTTAGAGGAGTTGAAACGGGCGGCGGAACTGGCCGGAGCGATTATTGTCGAGCAGCGAGCCCCGACGCTGGAGGAGGTCTTTCTGTCGAGGACGCGCCGGTCCGCGTCGGAAAGGGGGAGCATATGACTTCGCGCTCACCCGCCCGGGCAATCACGTGGGAGTTCTGGCGCCGCGGAACGGCATGGTTCATCGCGGGCAATATCGCCGTGGCGCTGGCCTGCACTTCGATTATGTATTCCATTCTGATAAGCCGCACGGGCTTCAGCTACGCGAGCTTGCACGAGGAACTGGACAAGGGACTGATGGCCTTCGTGTTCTGGCCGCCGGTTGTGCTTTCCGTCGCCGCCTGGAGGGCCTTGCGAGTTCATTACGCGAGGCCGGTATCGACGGGAAAGCTCGTCGCGCTGAGTATGGCGAACGGTGCAGCGGCAACGTTGCTGATGTTCGGCACGATGACGCTGTCGATGCGAGTCCTATTCGGGGCGGAGTGGCCGTTCTTCATTCCCGCTCTGATTTCCGTGACGTTTTACCTGCTCACCCAGTCGGTGGCGTGGGCCGCCGTATCTTCGAGATTTCTGGCCCTGAGCGGCGTGGCTCTGGCAATCGGTTTGGGAGCGGGGATCAGTTCCGACTATCTTCTGTCGCTGCTAGAGCCTCAGCGAGGCGGCGTGACGCCGGAGTGGGTGCCGTGGCTGGCCGTGGTCACCGTCGCAGGCGTTTCGGCTCTGCTGGCCGTCCGCAGCGTGGCTTGCGACCGACGAGGGGACGCCCGGATCATTGCTCGGTTCCAAAGAGCCTGGGTATTTGCCTCCGCCGTGTGTTCGGAATGGACGGCCTTGATTCGACGGAGGTCCGATTTTCCCCGCCATTTTCGATCGGCCGGCGCGGCTCAGTTCTGGGTGGAATGGCGCACAAAGGGCCAGTGGATTGTCTACGGGGTCGGCGTCGTGATGTGCGGACTGGGCGTCATGCTGAACGGGAAGGATCCGTGGGAAGCCGAGGGCGCCGTCGATGGAGTGTCGGCGATTTTCGCGCTGATGTTGCCGATGAAGGGGTTGTTGCTGGGATCGGACTCCGGCCGGCTGTGTCTCAAGGATTTCCGTGCCACGCGTCCCCTTTCCGACAGGCAGCTTGCCGGCGCCGTTTTAAAGAACGTGGCAGTCGTCAGTTTCCTCGGCATGTTTTTGTGGGTGATTGGCGCGATTGCGATCAGTTGGTACTGGAAGACGCCGATGTGGGACCGGTTGCAGGGCGAATGGAAACCGGGACTGGCCAACTTTCTGGATTGCGAAGGCGGATGGTTCATCGCTGCACTGTCTGTGTGGACCGTATTAGCGGTGGCGGCTTCGCTGGCCATGGCTCGTTCGTGGTTTGCCTTGAGCGGTGGGGTGTCACTACTGGCGATTCTGGCCGTGACGGTCTGTTTCGACACATGGGAGTACACGGTTCCGCTTTTCGCCGGAGGGTCGTGGTGCGTTGCCGTCGCACTATTTGCGCTGGCCTTTTCGCGGCGACTGTTGTCCGTCGTGGACGTGATCTGCGTCGTTGCTGGCTGGCTGTTGCTGCTTGCAGTCACGTTCGTATCTGCTCCCGACCCGCGGCCAAGTCCCGAGTTCGAGTTTTACGCCGCTTCTTTCGCGTTGCTGCCCTTCGTCCCTTTCGCGGCGGCTCCGTTGGCACTATCGTGGAACCGGCATCGTTGAGCCAGTTTGCCCGTTCGAGCGACGAGAAGTCCCGATACCTGGAGGTACTGTCATGCGTTGTCTGGCCGGAATATTAAGTATTGCGATCGCGGCGGCGACGGGCCTGCTGTGCAGCGCGGAAGATGCAGCGCCGCGGCACGATCGAAACGTGCGGCTCGAGGTCCTGATCGCCGATCTTTCCGGTCCGCTTGAGGGCAATGGCGAGATGACGGTTGAGCGGTTCAAAGAGCTGGAAAAGCAGGGAAAACTCGAGTCGACGGTGAAACTCGGCCTCACGACTCTCGACGGCAGCAAGGCCACCATCCAGTACGGCGAGAACGTGCCGGTTGCCATGGGAAAAACCGTCGCGGGCCCCAATCGCGCCGTGGCCGTGAATTATGTGGTGCAGAGTGTGGGAACGATGTTGTCCGTGACTCCGCGCGTCGATGCGGATTCGAGCGTCCTGCTGGAATTGAAAATCGAGCGGAGTCGCCTCACCGGCGGACAAGATAACGGCGATCCGAATGCGTTCAAACCGGCGACTACTTTGACGGTCACGGCCGACACGAAGGTTCGCGTCGCGCCGGGCAAGGCATCGGTGACCGAGGCCCGGCAGGCTGAAGGACAGGAATCGCGGCAGTCGTGGATCATCGTCACGGCGGAAGTTGTTGAAGCGAAGTAGTGTCGCCTTTTGCTTTTCTTGGAGTGCGGCGTCGAGCGGCCGCACTCCAAAAGGGGACGCTGTTTTCTTTTCGGAGCTTTCGCGGAGCGAAAGCCGACCATGAAGATAAAGGGAGAATCGAATCCATGTTTGTTGTAAGCGTGACCATTTTCGTCAACCGGGAACATCTCGAGCCGTTCATCGCGGCGACGATGGACAACGCGCGGAACACGCGCCAGGAACTGGGAAACGTGCGGTTTGATGTACTGCAGTGCGAGGAAGATTCGTCGCGATTCCTGCTGTACGAGGCGTATCACACGAAGGATGATTTTGTGGCGCATCAGCAGACGGAGCATTACCTGCGGTGGAAGCAGGCGGTTGCCGACTGGATGGCACAGCCCCGCCAGGGTGTGAAACACCAGAGCCTGTTTTTCGGCGACGGAACGTAGAGGTCGGAGCGGAGTCGGCATGATGCAGCCGTTTGAATTCTTCAGCGTTCCACAGATCGTGTTCGGGCGAGGCAGCTTTCAGCGCGTTGGTGAAATCATCGCGGCGCGTGGCCGGGTCGCGATGATCGTCAGCAACGCGGGGGAGCCGGGCGACGGGCGACTCGTGGATCGGCTGATCGAAAACCTGACCCGTGCCGGAGTCGCATGGCGGTTCTGGAAGCAGTCGGGAGAGCCGCAGGTTGCGCACATCGAACAGGCATTGGCCGTGGCCCGCCAGGGCGAGTGCGATTGTGTGATCGGCATCGGGGGCGGCAGCGCGATCGATGCGGCCAAGGCGGTTGCGGCGCTGATCGCCAACGGCGGTTCGCCGCTGGACTACATGG
This sequence comes from uncultured Planctomycetaceae bacterium, assembly GCA_903863885.1. Lineage (GTDB taxonomy): Bacteria > Planctomycetota > Planctomycetia > Pirellulales > Pirellulaceae > CAIPEB01. Next base: position 10,482 of record CAIPEB010000740.1, read on the forward strand.
AGGTCATCGGCAAGGGCGAGAAGATCCGCAAGCCGGCCGCTCCGTGGATTGCCGTTCCGACTACGGCCGGGACCGGCGCTGAAGCCACGCGGAACGCGGTAATCGGCTGCCCCGAAAAACGATTCAAGGCAAGCCTCCGCAGCCCGTATCTAATAGCTCATGTGGCGATCGTCGATGCGGAACTGAGTGCGGATGTGCCGCGTGAAGTCGTGGCTTGCAGCGGGATGGATGCTCTCTGCCAGTTGATCGAGTCCTACACGTCGAACCAGGCGAACGTCTTCAGCGATCCTCTCGCGATTCAAGGCATCCAGTTGGCCTCGCGCTCCCTTCTGCGAGCCTGGCAGGATCCGTCCGATCTGGAAGCCCGCGACGACATGGCGCTGGCGGCTTTGCTCAGCGGCATCACGCTGACCAACGCCGGACTCGGAGCGGTGCACGGGTTCGCCGCGCCGATGGGGGCCTATCTGCCGATCCCGCACGGCACAATCTGCGCTGCGCTGCTTCCGCATGTCATTGCGGCTAATGTCGACTCGCTGTGTGTCGTTGATCCCGACCACATTGCGCTGATGAAATACGCGACGGTCGGTCGGCTTGTGTCCGATGCGATGGATCTGCCGTTCAGCGTCGCCGTCGAGAATGCGATTCACTTCGTGGCGGACCTGGCCGAACAGATGGGCATACCGCGACTCGGCCCGTTCGGGCTGACCCACGAAAATGCACTGGAAATCGCCGCGTTGGCGCGTAAGGCGAGCAGCATGCGATACAATCCGGTGGTCCTGGACGAACAGGTCCTGGTTCAGATTCTGGAAAAGGCCATGTGATCGATTCGCAGACGCCGCGATATGCCAAGCGGCGCGATCTTCTCCTCAACTCCATTCAGCGTCGGAATCCGACGAGCTCCCAATGAGTCGCAGACGCAAGCGAAACACGCACCGGGAACGCACGACCGCAACCCCGACCAGCACGCCGTTTGCCGCATCCGCTGCGAGGAAGCAGGCAGCGGGAGCAGAAATTGGCGAAGTAAATGTACGCATCACGTGCACGGACTACTGCCGCGACCAGTTTCAAATTCACGAGGTCAAGGATCTGGTCGAATTCCTGGCGATGCATCGGCCGGAATGGTCAAAAATCCGTTGGATCAACGTCGAGGGATTCGGGCAGCCGGAAGTGCTCCGGGCATTGGCGGAAAAATACCAATTGCATCCGCTGGCTGTCGATGACGTGTTTCACACGGTCCAGCGTCCCAAGGCCGAGGATTACCCGGGCGTCGGCGATCTCCCGGGGCGGCTGTTTGTCGTCGCTCGTGCGGTCACGCCCTATGGGGAACGGATCGGCACGGAACAGGTCAGTTTCTTTCTCGGGCGAACGACGCTGCTCACGTTCCAGGAGGTTCCGGGGGACGTATTTGAGACGATTCGGCCGCGGATCGAGACTCGCGGGAGCCGCCTGCGTGAGACGGACGTGAGTTTCCTGTTTTATTCGTTGGTCGATCTGGTCGTCGACAGTTACTTCCCGGTGCTCGAGAATCTCTCGGAGCGGCTCGATCAACTGGAAGAGGACGTTCTGACGGACCCCAGCGAGGCCGTGTATCACCCCGTGCATGACGTCAAACGCGAACTGCTGACCTTGCGGCGGGCTGCCTGGCCGATGCGGGATCTGATCTCGGATCTGCTGCGGGAAAAACACGAATGCCTGACGCTGACGACCCGCACCTACTTCCGCGACGTCTACGATCATTGCGCCCAGATCCTGGACCTGATCGAAACGTACCGCGAAATCACCGCGTCGATCACCGAATTCCATATGTCGGCGACGTCGAATCGACTGAACGCGGCGATGAAGGTGCTGACGACGATCAGCACGATCTTCATTCCGCTTTCATTTCTCGCCGGCGTTTACGGGATGAACATGCCGATACCCGAGAGCCAGTGGCCCGGGATGTACTATGCTTTCTGGGGCATTTGCGTTTCGATTGCGTGCGGCATGATGTGGTGGCTCCGACGGCAGAATTGGCTGTGAGCGGGCGGTGCTGCAATGCTCGGCTGTATTGGCGAGGAGGCCAGGGATCAGTCATGGATTGAACTCGGATGCCGGTATCGCGCATCTCTTCCGCGTGATTTGAAGTCTGAGCGTCCGAGCCGCTCGGCTCCGTTGCTTTCCCCCAGAAGGGCTATAAAATGGCGTGCGGGAAACCATCCGGTTTTCCGTTCCGGTCGTATCGAAATGAACGAAGAGGTGCATATGTCAGCGGAAGAGAAACCTGCCCCAGCTGCCGCGAAAGCTCAGGAAAAACGTGATTCGAAGGCTCCGCCGTCGAAGATCTTCCTGGTGTCCTACCCCAAGATCGTGTTTTTCTATCCGACGATGATCGTCTCGTTGCTGGCCGCCATTTACATGAGCTTTGTCAGCAAGCTGGACCCGGGCCACGACAAGGTCGCCGTCGTGTTTGCCGTGCTTTTCCTCGGTGTGATGGCCACCAACATGGTCATCATTGCGTTCGATTTTCCGCGCGCCACTTCGTTGACGCTGTTCTTCCTGGTGGTTGCCGTCGTGCTCGGGTTTGTCCTGCTGTTCGTAATGAAGCCGGGCGCACTGCCATTCATGACCGCATTGCTCGGCAAATTCAAGCCGCTGGCGAATGCCCCGTTTTTCTGGGGATTCACGTTCATGGTCACCCTGATCATGGTCGGGGCGGTCATCGTGGCTCGCTTCGACTATTGGGAAGCTCGTCCGAATGAGCTGTTGCATCGCAGGGGACTTTGGGGCGATCTCGACCGCTATCCGGCACCGGGACTGCGGATTGAAAAGGAAGTGAGCGACGTCTTCGAGTATCTGCTGCTGGGATCGGGACGGCTCATTCTGCACATCAGCAACGAGCGACGTGCCGCGGTACTGGAAAACGTGCCCTTTATCCACAAGAAGGAGCACGAGCTGACCCGCATGCTCGGGATTCTCAAGGTCGATATTCAAACCGACTCGGACACATCCGATACGTGATGGTTCTTTCGCGGTTGGATTGACCTCACGCATTCAGTAAAACAACAAGAGCACGGACCACAATCCGTGCTCTTGTCGTTTCGAAATCCTCTGACTCGCTTGACGCATCACGATGCGGTCGTTGTATTCCGACTTGCCGCGGCGAGCAGTTCAACGAGCGTACGTACAAAGGCGCCGGTTGCTCCTGCGTCGATCCAGGATTTGGCGGACTCCAGGAACGCGGGGCCGGCAATATCGATGTGGACCCACGGCTTGTCCTGGACGAACTCTTCGAGGAACTTGGCCGCCGTGATGGCACCGCCCCAGCGTCCGTCTCCCGTGTTCTTGATGTCGGCGACGTTGCTTTTGATTTGTTCCGCGTAGTCGGGGAACATAGGCAGTTGCCAAACTGGTTCGCCGCACGTTTTGGCTGCGGCGGCCACCTTGTCGCACAATGTCTGGTCGTTGGTCATCAGGCCGGCGACGTCGTTGCCCAGCGCGACGACGCAGGCGCCGGTCAGCGTGGCCAGGTCGATGATGCAGTCGGCTTTCCGCTCGACCGCAACATCGAGGACATCGGCCAGAACCAGTCGCCCCTCGGCATCGGTGTTCAATACCTCGATGGTCTTTCCGTTGCGTGCGCGGAGCACATCGCCGAGTTTGAATGCGTTGCCGCCGATCATATTTTCGACCAGGCCGGCCAGCCCGATGACATTGACGGGCAATTTCAATCGCGCGACGGCCTGCATGACGGCCAGCACGGTGGCCGCGCCGGCCATGTCGCACTTCATCGTCTTCATCGAGTCGCTGGGCTTCAGCGAAAGCCCGCCCGAATCGAAGGTCACGCCCTTGCCGACCAGCGCGATCGTCGGGGCGTCGGCCGTGCTGCCCGTGTATCTGAGAATCACCATGCGGGGAGGACGCACCGAGCCCTGGGCGACAGCCAGCAATGAACCGCAGCGTTCGGCGGACAATCTTTCCTTGTCCCAGATTTCGACGTCCAATCCCTCTCGCCCGGCGATTTCCCGGGCACGCTCGGCAAACGATTCGGGGTAGATGTCGCTGGACGGACGATTCACGAGTTCGCGGGCCAGATTGATGCATTCGCCCAGGATGACGCCCGTTTCGAGCGATTGGGTGTCGTCGCCTCGCCACTTCATCTCAGCGATCGGATTGAGCTTCAGTTCGGCGCGGTAAAGATCCTGGCCCTGGCATCCGACCATTGCCGCGCAGATGCCGGTGGCCAGCACCGGAACGTTGGCTGCGGTCGGCAGGTACCAGGCAACAACGGGCCGGGATTTGGCAGCGATCGATTTAGCGGCCGCTGCGACCGCCCGGAATACGGCGCCCTGGTCGAGCTTATCGCGTCGGCCGAGTCCTAGAACCACGACCTGCGACGCGGCTATCCCGGCGGGCGCGAGCAGCGTGGTCAATTCGCCGTGCTTGCCCGTGATCTCCCCGGATTCCTGCAAACGGCCCAGGACGCCCCGGGTCGCAGCGTCCACGGCCTGGGCGTCCGCGGAAAACGCCTCGTCCTGAAAGCACCCGACGACGACAACGTTGGCCTTGATTTCGGTCACGGGCTCATTGGTAAGAGAGATCGACATGGGGGATCCTTGGGGTGGCTTGCGGAACTCGGCGATCGGTTGCGGCCTCGGATTTTAGTGTCCGGTAAGGTCAATGACCGTTTCTCGGCTATTATTAGGGACCGGGGAAGTTTAGCCAGTGGGCGAACCCTCCCAATCGGCACGGCGAATTACGGATGTACTCGAGACTCTTGCGGCGGCAGGTGCGGCAAACCCATGGGCTACCGGAACTTGAAGGCATGTCTATTGGATCTGGAGCGGAACGGTCGCCTGTTGCGCGTTGACGACGAGGTCGATGCCGATCTCGAGGCGGCCGAGATTCACCGTCGCGTGTTTCGCTCGCAGGGGCCGGCGCTGTGGTTCACCCGCGTCCGGAACTGCCGTTTTTCGATGGCGTCGAACCTGTTCGGGACCTTGGACCGCGTGCACTTCATGTTCCGCGACACGCTCGAGACGGTGCGCCGCGCCATCGAGCTGAAGGTCGATCCGTCGTGCGGATGGAAACGGCCGCTGCGTTACTGGAAGATGCCCTGGCTGGCCTCGCGGTTGCTGCCGAGACGCTGCCGCGGCGGCGCGGTGCTGCGGCATGAGACGTCGATCGACCAACTGCCGCAGATTCGATCGTGGCCGAAAGACGGCGGCGGATACGTGCTGCTTCCCCTGGTCTATTCCGAGGACGCCGACGCGCCGGGACTGATGAAGTCAAACCTGGGAATGTACCGGGTCCAACTGTCGGGCGGACGATACGAACGCAATCGAGAAATCGGCCTGCATTACCAGATCCACCGCGGCATTGGAGTGCACCACTCGAAGGCGATGCGGCAAGGCGCGCCGTTCCGCGTGAATGTGTATGTCGGCGGCTCGCCCGCTATGATGCTCGCGGCCGTAATGCCGTTGCCGGAGGGACTGTCCGAATTGATGTTTGCGGGGGCGTTGGCCGGACATCGGATTCCGATGATCGATCGAAGGAAACGCAAGTCGATGCGTGCCGGCGACGAGCTGCCGATCTATGCGGAGGCCGACTTCTGCATTACCGGGACCGTAGTGGATCACAAGCTGCTGCCCGAGGGTCCGTTCGGAGATCATCTCGGCTATTACAGTCTCGCTCATGATTTTCCGGTGCTTCGCGTGGACCGTGTCTATCACCGCGAGGAGGCGATCTGGCCGTTCACAATCGTGGGGCGTCCGCCGCAGGAGGACAGCCGGTTCGGCGAGTTCATTCATGATCTGACGGGGCCGGTCGTGCCGACCGTGGTGCCTGGCGTCCATGGCGTGCACGCTGTAGACGCGTCGGGGGTTCATCCGTTGCTGCTGGCAATTGGCAGTGAACGCTACACGCCTTACCGGGAGCAGCGCCGTCCCGCCGAATTATTGACGCAGGCCAATGCGATCCTCGGGCAGGGACAGTTGTCGCTGGCGAAGTACCTGTTGATCGTTGACCGCGGCGACGATCCTCGACTCGATGTGGCCGACGTCGCCGGCTTCCTGCGACATCTTCTCCTGAGAGTGGACTGGAGTCGCGACCTGCATTTCCAGACCTGCACGACGATTGATACGCTCGACTACACGGGCAGCTCGCTCAACGAGGGGTCGAAGCTCGTGGTGGCGGCTGTCGGACCGCCGCGCCGTGAGTTGCCCGGCGAGTTACCGGCCGGACTGTGCCTGCCTGCCGGATTCTCCGAGCCTCGCATCTGCCGGCCCGGAATTCTCGCGGTGTCCGGGCCGGCCTGCACGAGTCAGCGAACCTCTGCGCCGCAGGCCGCCGCTGCACCACATGTCGATCGTATCGAAAATGCGGTCGAGAAGTTCTGTGCGGGGTTCAACGCGCGGGACGCGATCAACGAGTTCCCTCTGATCGTTATTGTTGACGATTCCGAGTTCGCGGCTCGTTCCCTGGACAACTTCCTGTGGGTTGTTTTCACACGAAGCGATCCCGCGGCCGATGTCTACGGCATTGAATCTTTCATCCAGAACAAGCATTATGGCTGTCGCGGTTCGCTGGTCATCGATGCACGCATGAAACCGCATCATGCCCCGCCGTTGGTCGAAGACCCGGCAGTCACTCGCCGAGTGGACGCGATTGCGGCGCGAGGCGGTCCCCTAGCGAAGTACCTGTAGATGAACACCTGCGGAATGTGGACCTGTTTCGCTGACCTGTGGCCGAAGCACTTCGGGATCCCGGAGCTGCCATGGCTTGCGAATCTGTTTATCGCGGTCTGGCTCTGGATGTTCGGCGCGAACGTCGGCAGTTTCATGAACGTCGTCGTCTTCCGTTTGCCGCGGCGGTCCAGCATCACGCTTCCGAGATCTAAATGTCCGCGGTGCGGCCACAAGATCCGCTGGTACGACAATATTCCCGTGGTGAGCTGGCTGCTGCTTCGAGCCAAATGCCGCGACTGCCAGGGCCGGATTTCCGCGCGCTATCCGCTGGTCGAGGCGACCGTGGCTTTCGTATTCGTCGCTCTTGCATTCCTGGAGCCGATGCGAGTCAGCGATCATCAGGTGCCGTATCTGCTGACGCTGGTTCCGAGGCGGCCGCAGACGATGTCGACGCTCTTCTTGATGTACTTCTATCAGTTGATCCTGTGGTGCACGACGCTTTGCGCCGGGCTGATCAGCTTCGACGTGCGCGAAGTGCCTCGGAAATTGTTCGGCCCGGCGCTCCTGGTCGGATTCGTCGCTCCGCTGGCTTGTCTGCAACTCAGACCGATTCCTTATGCGCCCGTCGTGCATTGGCCGCATTCAGTGATCGCCGCAGCGGACGGCATCGCGGGAGCGGTTGTGGGGGCAATGCTGGGCTTCGTAATCTATGCAGCTGCATTGCATCGTCGCCGCGAGCACCGCAATCCGACCATGCTGCCTTTGGCCATCACGGGACTGGCGCTGGGTTGGCAGGCGGTGTGCGGACTCGCGATCGCCACGAGCATCGCGGAACTGCTGGCCGCGATCGTCGGGCGGATCTGGCGGGGGGCCAACCGCATTTCGCTGACCGCCATGCTCGCCGTTGCGATTCCGATCTACGTCGTTTGCTGGACTCCAATCCTGAAGATCTTCCCGGGGCTCAGCGCTGACGCCAGTATTCTGACTTTTGTACTGGCAACGCTCACCGTGACCTGTTGCTCCAGCGGCCGTTCGTGGCTGCGGCGCGCCCGCCGTCGTCGGGTTGCCCCGATCTCGAACGGCGTGGCGGCTGAAAGTGCGGCTCCTTCGGCGACGAATGAGCTGAGAACAGCCGATGAGAAGTCCTCGACTGCGGCAATTGCTCCGACCGTGGGAGCGGCTTCGAACGGGGAGGCGGAGGCGGGCATTGATCAAGTCGCGGAAGATCCCGAGACTCTCTGAAGTATCGCCGGTGATTGTGCCGGCTTGTGGAGTCGGCCTCGTTTTCATCGCACCTCCGTACGCACGACATTGATTTGAGGTACTGATAGGTCTGCTTCCGGCAGACGCGGCAATATCATTGGGATCGGCCCTGACCGACTCTCGCTGATTGTGCAGGCGGCAAAGTCGTTAGCGACCATCTCGCGAATGCTGGCGTCCCCGTTGTCCAAAGATGTGCGATGCAGTAAGTTCAGGGCACCAGTAAGAACAGGGGGGGCTGCCCGGTACTTTGGGCTGTGGTCTCAGTGAAAGTGCGGCCAGTACCCGCGGTTTGGATATCCAAAGGAAAGTTCACTGAAGGAATGTCTCATGAGGCAATTCAAGCCAGCTATCGGTTGCATCACGTCGCTGTTGGGGATTTGTTTGATCGGTCTGCCGTTGATGGCGGGAGAAGCCGGCAAGAAGGCCGAAAAGAAAGCGGCGGACAAGAAGGCGGCGGCCAAGGCCGACGCGGCGCCGGCTGCGGATCGATACAAGCTGCCGGAAGGGGACGATGTCGCGGCGTTGTCGAAGTTCATCGTCGATCTGCGGACTTTCCGGCCGAGCACTCCGGAAGAGATGGCTGAATACGAGAAGAAGTTCATCGACTCCCTGAAGCAGGCCGCCGAGAAGATCGTGACCCTGGAGAAGGACAAGTCCTCGGACGCGTACGCTTCGGCCAAGAGTCTGCTGCTCGAGATTCGTCTCGAGCAGGTTCAGGGCGCGGACGCCGCGGAACAGAAGAAATTCCTGGCCGAGGTCAAGGAGTTCTTTGCCCAGAAGAAGACGATGGATCAGAGCGATTTCGGCTTGGCCTTCACGATTGCGGCCATCCTCGAGAATGCCGGGAACAAGGAACTCGCGCTGGACGCTTACAACACGTTCGGCAAGCGATTTTCCGAAAGCAAGGAAGCCGAAGTGGCCGCCCTCGGCGCAAAGATGCTCGGCTCGGCCCGCCGAATGGACCTCATGGGCAAAGAGATGAAGCTCGAGGGAAAGACGGTCGACGGCAAGGACTTCGACTGGAAGGCCTACCGCGGCAAGGTCGTGCTGATTGACTTCTGGGCCACGTGGTGCGGTCCGTGCGTGGGCGAACTGCCGAACGTGAAACGCAACTACGAACTCTACAAAGACAAGGGATTCGACGTTGTCGGCATCAGTCTGGACAACGAGCGCACGGACCTGGAGAAGTTCCTGAAGGACCAGAAGGTACCCTGGACCTGTCTCTTTGAAGAGGGCGCGGGCTGGAACAACACGAACGCGAATTACTACGGCATCATGGCCATCCCGGCAGTGATCCTCGTCGACAAGGAAGGCAAGGTGGTGCACCTCGAGGCCCGCGGCGAGACTCTCGGCGCCGAACTCGCTCGGTTGCTCGGTCCCGCGGAGGAGAAGCCTGCGACAAAGCCCGAGGAAAAGCCCGAGGAAAAGGCCGCTGAAAAGGCAGCTGAAAAAGAAGGCGAAAAAGCTCCCGAGAAGGCTCCGAAGTAGGATTGCCGAACCGCCCCGCCGGCCCGAGATGACCGGCGAATGTTGCTTCGGGGTGGCCTCTGGATGGTCGATCGATGTGCCGTCGGCGTGGAATGGCAGCGGGCCTGGAGCAGGTTTTTCTTCGTGCTTCGCGGCCGTATCGCGCTGGCGGCGGTTCCGGTTTGCTGGATTTTCGTCGCGAGTGCGGTTAGGTTAAGAGCGTCGGTCTGCCCTTTTTTGATTCTTCCCCGTCCCCTGCGCCATTGCCGTGAAACAAGTTGTCGCGATCGTCAAGCCGTATCTGGCCGAGCGAGTGCTCGATAGTCTCAAGCGAGCCCCGCTCGAAGCGCTGAATGTGCGCGAGGTGAAGGGCTACGGGCGCCAGAAGAACTATCTGGACCAGTACGGCGACAGCGAGTATTCGCTGGCATTTCTTCCGAAAGTCGAAATCACATTGTGGGTCGACGATCGCAGCGTCGAGGATATCGTCCGGCGCATCACCGCCGTCGCGCGGACGGGGCGTATGGGAGACGGCAAAGTCATGGTGGTGCCGGTCGAGTCCTTCCAGAGCATCATCGAGATCGGCTCGTCGGATTCGGCCTCGGGTTGATTGGACTTCGACCTGCCGGCAGGCACGCATTTCGTCGGGATCCCGGCGTTCGTTCCAGAGGACGCGCTGCCGCGTTACAGGTCGATCCACCGGCCGTCGGCGTGTGCTGATGCGAGGCAGGCATCCGTGACCCGCTGCGTGTCGAGCGCAATTTGACCCCAGAACGGGTCGGGGTTGCCCGACCGAACCAGCTCGGCAAACGTCGCGAACATCATGGACTCCTGCGAGTCCGTGTGGCTGTTGCTGTATTCGCGAACCGCGCAGCGCCGGATATGGCGCTCCATGTTGAAGTCGCAGCCCCGCAGGTGAAACACGGGTTGGTTAACTTCCCAGGCCAGTTCACTGCCGTGCCACGGCAGCACGAAATCGGAGAGTGTCACGGATCCCTGGGCGCCGGCGATGTTAGCCCACTGCTGGATCTGGGAGATGAACGAGCAGTAGAACGTGGCGGAGACTCCTCCCGAGAAGGACAGTTCCGCCGAGAAGTCGATCGGGACCGAATCGGGGCTGCCCGGTCGCTGATGATCGGCCAGCATCTGGGCTCGGACGCGGTGCGGCAGCTTCCATCCCATGACCCACAGGGTGAAGCGGATGTTGTACCAGCCGAGATCGCCGAGACAACCCAGCGGTTCGAGGTCGCTCGTCGTGCGGATGTTCTCGGCAAAGAACTCGGGGCCGGCGCCGAACGTGAACTCGGACGAGATGCGTTTGATCGTCCCGACGCTTTGCAGGTCGTCGAGTGTCGCACGCAGGCCGCGCATTCTGCCGCTGTGCATGAACATGACGCCGTCCATGAACTGCACGCGATTCCGCTGGCAGGCCGCCAGGATCTCTCGCACTTCATCCGCATTGACGCCCACGGGCTTTTCGACGAGCACGTGCTTTCCCGCCTCCGCGGCCCGGATGATCCAGGGTTTGCGGATTCCCGTCGGCAGGGGAATGTAGACGGCGTCGATGTCGTCGCTGCGGAGAAGTTCCTCGTAGCTGCCGTAACAGCGGGGAACCGCCGGGAAGGGCACGTGTGCCTGGCAATCGGCGACAAACTGCGAGGACCGCTCGAGGCTTCGGCTCGCCACTCCGGTCAGCGCGCAGTTATTCGCGCGGCGAATCCCCTGCCAATTCTTGCGTGCGATGTTCGCAGTTCCCAGGATGCCCCAACGGCAGACGGTCGCGTTCATGGATCTTCCCCGAGGTTACGCCAACGCCGGATCAGCTTCGTCAACGCTCACAATTGAATCGGACCAGGGCGGATGCGCCAAGAGTCGATCGGCCGGCGGCCGCGAGTCGTCCGTTCAGCGGTCGCAGGGCCGCACTGTGCTTGATCCAGCATGGCCGTGTCGCGGCTTGTAGCGCCGAACCCGTGCCGATAGACTGCCAGGGCGTCGCGGCGACCGTCAATTGATTTCTTTGCGGGAGGCGTCATGGTCGCGTTTTTGGGAGGGAACAGGATGTCCGGAGCGGCTCACGATCAGTTGCGGCACCGGCGCGCGGCGGAATCGCGGCCATTCGCCACGCGGATCACCGCAGCGGTCACTCATGCGGCGCTGTGCCTTGCCGCGTTGCCGGCGGTGAGCTTCACGTTGTCCGGAAATGCCGCGGCGCAATCGGACTCCGCCGCGAAGAAGACCGTCCCGAATGATGCGGTGGCGCTGGACCCCTCGACGCTGCGAGTCGAACGCCACGTGCTGCCCAACGGGCTGACCGTGTTGCTGCACGAGGATCGGAGCATCCCGGCCGTGACGCTGTGGCAGTGGTACAAGGTCGGGTCTCGCAATGAACACCCCGGCATTACGGGTGTGTCGCATTACTTTGAACACATGATGTTCAACGGATCCGCCAAGGTGCCCCCGAAGGAATACGATCGGATTCTCGAATCGAACGGCGGGTATTCGAACGCGTTCACTGATCGCGATATGACTGCCTATTACGAGGACATCTCCTCGGATCGGCTCGATGTGCTGCTGGAACTGGACTCCGACCGCATGGCGGCGTTATCGCTGTTGCCCGAGCAGTTGAAAAGCGAGATCGGCGTCGTGAAGGAAGAGCGGCGTCTGAGCGTCGACAACAGCATTCCCGGTCTGCTGGACGAACAGCTTTATTCCGTGGCATTCGATGCCTCGCCGTATCAATGGCCGGTGATCGGCTGGATGGGAGACCTTGAGCGAATGCAGCGGCAGGATCTCGTCGATTATTTCCGGACGTACTACGCCCCGAACAACTGCATCCTCGTTTTGACCGGAGATTTCGACAGCCGCCAGGCGCTGGAGAAGATTCAGGCCCATTTCGGGCCGATTCCCGCTCAGGCTCCTCCCGCGCCGCCCGTGAATTCGGAGGCGGAGCAGCGAGGCGAGCGTCGTGCCGAAGTGCACTATCCCGCCCAGAACGTCAGCTTCGTGATCGGCTACAAAGCGCCGTCGGCCAGTTCGCCGGACGCTCCGGTCCTCGACGTGCTCGCGTCGATCCTGTCCGACGGGGAGTCTTCCCGGCTGCACCGGTCGCTCGTCTATGAACAGCAGATCGCGCTGTCGGTGTCGGCGTCATTTTCCGAGCGTATCGATCCGGGTTTGTTCGAGTTCTACATCGAGTTGAAGCCGGGCCAGGCCTCACAGGCCGGCGAGAAGTCGCTCGACGATGTGCTCGAAAAAATGCGTCGCGAGGGGCCCTCGGATCGCGAGCTGCAAAAGGCCAAGAATCAGCTTGCCGCCGGCTTTATTCGCGGCCTGAAGACGAACAACGGCGTCGGGCAGCAGCTGGGATACCACGAACACGTATTCGGCGACTACCGCGAGATTTTCCACAAACTGGACAAGTACCGTTCCGTGACGAGCGCCGATTGCCAGCGTGCGGCGAAGCAGTATTTCGATAACGCCAAACGCACCGTGGTGACCCTGGTGCCTGAGGAGACTGCGCGATGAGCCTCGGCTTGCTCAACCGTTTGTCGGGACGCGTCTGCGGCGCAGGCGTCCTCTTGATCGTGATGGGGCTGGTATCCGTTTCGCCGGCTGCTGGTCCGCTGCGTTTGCCGCCGGTGGAACGCGTTCAGTTGAAGAACGGTCTGGTGGTGCTGATTCAAGCGTCGCATCGCCTGCCGCTGGTGGATTTCCGCCTGGTCGTGCGGGCCGGCAGCGTGGACGATCCCCAGGGCAAGGAAGGTCTGGCGAATCTCACCGCCGATCTGCTCACCCAGGGGGCAGGAACTCGCGACGCGCAGCAGTTCGCGGAAGCCGTCGCGTTTCTCGGAGGAGAACTGAGTGCGTCCGCGTCGCGCGAGCAGGTGGTCGTCTCGTGCGAGGTGCTCCGCAAGGATTTTGTGGCCGGGCTCGAACTGTTTCGCGACTGCGTGGTGAAGCCGACGTTTGCACCCGAGGAGTTCCGTCGCAAACAGGGGGAGACGCTCGGCGCGATTGAGTCCCAGAAGGACGATCCCTCCGCGGTGGCTGACCTTGAACTTCCTCCGCTGCTGATGGGATCGCATCCTTTGGCGCACCCGGTCATCGGCCTGACGAAGTCGGTGAGCGGCCTGACGTGCGACGATGTCGTTTCATTCTACCGAGCGCACGTGACGCCGGACCAGGCGATCCTGGCAGTCGTCGGCGATGTTGATCGAGACGCGGTGATCCCGGCGCTGGAGGCCGCGTTTTCCGACTGGAAGCCCGCGAAACAAGCCGCCGCCGCGACCTATGCGGCCCTCGAGGATTCATCGCGCAAGGTGCTGGTCGTCAATCGACCGGACCTGACCCAGTCTCAGATCCGCTTCGCCGGACCGGGGGTCTCGCGAAATCACCCCGATTACTACGCGATCACCGTCGCGAATACGATACTCGGCGCGGGGTTCACCTCGCGCCTCATGAACGAGATCCGCGTCGTGCGGGGACTGACCTACGGCATCAGCAGTCGGTTCAGCATGTATCGCAACGCGGGGACATTCACCGTGAACACATTCACGCGGAATGAATCGCTGCGCGAATGCATCGACGCCGTGACCGCGGTAATCAGGCAATTGGTGGACGAAGGGCCGACGGACCAGGAACTGGAAAAGGCGAAGCGCTATCTGACCGGCCAGTTTCCACTCCGGCTTCAATCGCCGGACGACTTGGCTGAACGCATCGCGGACATCGAATTCTACGGGTTAGACCGGGATTTCCTGGCGAACTATTGCGATCGGATTGATGCGGTCACGATGGCCGACGTGCGGCGCGTGCTGCGCGAACGATGCCAGGTGGATAAGTTCAGAATTCTCGTTGTGTCGCAGTCTTCGCAGGTCATGAAGTCTCTCGAGGGGTTAGGGCCCGTCGAGAGCAAGGAACTCGAATAACGGCGCTATCTCGGGACGACGGCGCGACAGCCGGCAGGAGGTGTACCGTGCAGCGATGGTTGAAACAGGCATTGATGTTGACGGTGTCGGGCATCGTCTTTCTGCTGGTCGGAGCAGCGGTTGGACGCGGCGAGGACAAGATGCTCGTCGAGTGGAAATTCGACAAAGACCTGTGCGGCTGGCAGGTCGGCGGATTGATAGCCGACGCAGCTGTGCGCGAGGGTGCGTTGCACGGAAGGCCCACGGGAAGCGATCCGATTCTGTTTTCACCGATGTTCGAGGTCTCGGCCAGCCCGTTGCAGTACATCGAGATCTGCGTCCGGTGCACCGCTCCGGCCTCGGGCGAGTTGTTCTGGACCGAGACGCTGGAAGGAAAGTACGGCGGGTTCAGCCAGGAAAAGTACCGCTCGTTTCACACGGAGGGGGACGGCCAGTTTCACGTTTATCGCATGTGGCCTTATTGGCACGCCGCAAAAAAGATCATTCGCCTGAGATTGGATCCGCCGAACGCGGGCGAGTTTGATATCAAGTGGGTTCGCATCTCCGAACAGGCTGCCGTCGAGTCCGCATCGACATGCATCTGGAAGGGAGACGAGGTCCGCAAACAGTGGCGGCGATCAGGCGATATCGAGGAATCCGCAGAGGCTCCCATCGCTTGGAGTCCTCTGCTTTCGATACCCGCGACCGACCACCCCTTCGCTTGTGTCAGGCTGGCCACGCGTCAGGCCGGCGGCGCCCGTCTGTATTGCGTGTCGAGTCGCGACTTCGGGTGGGAGAGCGTGAGCTTTCCGCTGCGGGCCGATGGAAGCATGCATTCCTACAACATCCCGACCAGCGGTTTGGGAAACTGGCACGACAAGATCATACGACTCGGTTTGCAGCTGCCATCGGGGCCGGGCGCGAGCATCGAGGTGGAGTCGATTGAAGTTGCCGCCGAGCCGAGAGGTCCAGCGGAACTCGAAGTCGCCTATTTTGGTCCCGTCGAAGGGATCAACCGGGCCGGAAGGCCTTGCGGCATCACCTGCACGATCCGAAATCTGGGCGGCGAAGTTGCCGAAAACGTAACGGCAACGCTCGAAGTGCCGCAGGGTGTCCAGATATTGGACGGCGCTGCCCAACGGCTCGAGCGGCTCTCGCTCGACTTGCCCCGCAGCGTCGCTTGGCGTATCCAGGCCGATCAACTCGGTTCGATTCCGTTGACCGTCAAGGTCGCCTCGGCCGGGCCGGCGGCCGCAACGGCTTCGGGCGCCTTGGAGTTGACGAAGGCTCCCGATGTGGCGAAGAGTGACTATATTCCCGAGCCGCGCCCCGTGCGAAGCAAGTACGAGATCGGCGCGTTCTATTTTCCGGGCTTTCCCACAGCCGAGAAGTGGCAGCCGATCCGCAACTATCCCAATCGCAAGCCGATCCTCGGCTGGTATGACGAGTCCAATCCGGAGTGCGCCGACTGGCAGATCAAGTGGTCCGTGGAGCACGGGATCAGTTTTTACATGGTTGACTGGTACTGGTGTCAGGGCAACCGGCAACTTGAGCACTGGGTGCAGAATGCCTACGGCAAAGCCCGTTTCCGCAAGTACCTGAAATGGGCCGTGATGTGGGCAAATCACAACCCCCCGAACACCCATTCGGCCGAGGATTGGCGAAAGGTCACCCAGTACTGGATCGACCACTGCTTCAGCATGCCCGAGTACTATCGCATCGACAATCGGCCGGCCGTGTTCATCTGGGCTCCGCAGAATGTGCGGAATGATCTGGGGGGCAGCGCAGAGGCCGCGAAGCTCTACGCCGTGTCGCAGGAGATGGCCAAAGCGGCTGGATATCCGGGGATCTATTTCGTCGCGATGAGTTCGCACGACAACCCGGAACGCGCGAAGGAGCTGTTCAGCGAAGGATACGAAGGCGCGACGACATACCACGGATTTCAGCTTGCGTGGCAACGGTCCAAGAGCGATCGGTTTCCGTTTTCCGCGCTGCTGGATACCTGCCCGGAACTGTGGCGCGACGCAGAGAAGTCCGCGGCCGGTTTGAATTATCTGCCGGTCGTCGACACGGGATGGGATGCAAGGCCGTGGCATGGCGAGAAGACCCTTGTGGCTTACGGCCGAACACCGGAGATGTTTGGCAAGCTCTGCCGACAGGCTCGCCAGTATGCCGACGAGAGGGGCAAGAAGATCATCGCGCTGGGGCCGATGAACGAGTGGGGTGAAGGCAGCTACATTGAACCTTACGCCGAATACGGTTTTCAGGATCTCGATCAGGTGCGTGAGGCCTTCTGCGAACCGGGCGACTGGCCGCCCAACTTGATCCCGTCGGACGTCGGACGAGGGCCTTATGATCTGCCCGCGGCCGTCGCGAAGAACGCTTGGGAGTTCGACGGTGAAGGCGCTCGGGAAGGCTGGGACTGCAACGGCGACGTGGCCGAGCTGGTCGCGAAGGGCGGCCAATTGCAGGGACTCGCCACGGGCCGGGATCCCGTGATCCAGGCCTCGGGTCTTCAGGTGGAGGCCGACCGTCTGCATCGGCTCAAGTTCCGCATGCGCTGCGATCGCCGCGCGACGGTCCAGGTCTTCTGGGCGACGACGCTGGTGCCCATGAATGGCGAGATGTCGTTGGGGCTTGAGGTCGCGGGCGACAACCAGTTCCACGACTACGAAATCGATCTGGCGAAGAACCCGAAGTGGCGGGGGCTGGTCAACTCGCTTCGACTCGATCCGGGCAGCGAACCGGGAACGCAGTTCGCATTCGACTACGTGCGGTTGGAGTGAGAGATGCGGGCGCGGCTTGCACAGGGCGGCTGACGGTGAATTCGCCGGTTGGGCTCATGCATCGAGATCGACTGCGCAGCGGAAGCCGATCGTGGCGCAGCGATCGAGACCCGGCCACATGAGCAGGAACTTGGTGGCGAAATTCGCAGCGCGCGGGCCGCCATCCACGTACCAGTTGGATCCCTGGGCGGCGAAATACGATCCTCCCCGGATAATGCAGAAGCGTGTGCGTCCGTCGGTGCGCTCGCTCTCCGTCCATTGCCACACGTTGCCGCAAAGATCGAGGCAGCCGCAGGGGGAACGGCCGTCGGGATACGATCGCACGGGAGTGGTCGTCTTGAGCGAACCGTCGTTGCAGCGACCGGGCTCCATGTTCGGCCCCCAGGGCCACGCGCGGCCGTCACCGCCCTGAGCGGCGAACTGCCACTCTTCCTCGGTGGGCAGCCGCCTTCCCGCCCACTGCGCGAAAGCGCGGGCATCTTCGAGAGAGACCCAGACGACCGGATGTTCGGCCTGTTCAGCGGTCGGTTTCCCCTGATCCCAGTGCTTGAGAAAGTTGCGGTCGTCGCGAGGACGGTATTGCGCCCGCGTCACAAACTCATGGAACCGGGCATTCGTGACGGGAGTTTCGTCGATTGCGTAGGCGCGCGGTTCCAGGAGTCGTTGGAATTCGCGAGTCTGAAAGTTGTAAGAGGACCAGTATCCTTCCTCGCTGTCCGTCATCGAATCGTAATAGCCGCATTCGCGCATCCGCATCACGATCGTGAGCTTTGTATCCGGTCCGGGACGCACGGCGACCATTCCGTCCGGCACTGATTTTGCCTTGGGGCCGGCCATCGGAGCGATGAGTCTCGTTTCACGCCGCGGATGCGATGTGTCATCCCGGAATCGCGACGACGCCTGCCGCTGTGTCTGCAGGAACGGCTTCAAAGAGTCCGCCGTCGAACGGCTTGAGGTGGCAAGGAAACACCCGATGCCACGGCGAGGCATTTTTCCGCGAAGGACCACGATGGAGTCCCGGGGCTCCGGTCGGAGTTCGTCACCGGAAATCAGGTCGAAGTACCGTTCGCCCGCAGTGCCTTGAATTTTCAGCAGCGGCCCGTCCACGACCTGCTCCTCGCGATTGACGAGCGTCCAGAGACGCACGTCGGCGCCGGACCAGCAGGACGCGAACACGCCGGCGGCTTCGGTCGGAACGAGCGGCGTCCAGGATTCGCCGGAGAACAGTTCAGGGAATCGCCGCTGGATGGGCAGCATGGTTCGCAGGATCGAGCGATCCCGCTCGTTCCACGCCACCCATGATCCGAAGACGTTTTCCCAGACCATCATGCCGCTGCCGTTCATCCAGGCGGTGTGCAGTTCGGCGGTGTGGTCAAAGCTCCAGCGGCGGATCTGGTGCTGCATGTGGCGGCGCTCGAGCCATTTGTGCCGGAGCACGCCCGGCACCGGGCTGTCCTGGAAATGCTGCGCCCACGAGGCGTGATGATCGGCGATCCGGTTGAGTGGCGGAACTCCTTCGCCTTCGAGGACGACTCCGGCCCGCGCCGCATCCAGCTTTGCGCGGAATTCCGCCGCTCCCTCCGTCATCGTATCGAGGAAGATGCCGTCGACGTCCAGATCGCGGACGGTATCGATCAGCAGGTCGATATCGGAGCGGTCTTCGCGCCGAGTGCCGCGGTCCCACGGGTTGTAGTCGATGTACACGCGCACGCCGCGTGCCTGGCAGGCGTGAACGACTTCGCGCAGACCGGATAGTCCGCCGGGCATATCACGGTAGAAATCGAATTGGTTTCGCTGATCGACTCCGATGCGAGGATAGGCATGCCACAGCACGATGCTGTCGTATCCGCCGAACCTCTCTGCGCCGTCATCCAGGAACGCGTCGACCGTGTACCGACCGGAGGCCGTGTCGTAGAACGCCTCGTCGCACATCATCAGGAAGCAGCAGCAATACGACGAAGATGCCCAGGCGAACTCGGGTCTGCGGTAGAGCGCGTCGTCGTAATGGAGTTGCTTTCGCGCCTGGTCTCGCCACTGAGTCAACTGCTGCCGGAATTGCGGCCACATGGCCGGATCGCGCGGCGCGGGAATGAGGTCTTTATCGGGTTCAAGTACGAAGGAGCCGGATTCGAAGGCGAAGCCGCGTCCTGACAGGACTGACGAGACGGCGACTGCGCCCGCTCCGAGCAGATCACGTCGGTTGAGTTTCCATTCCGCGCTCATGTTGTGACTCCGGTATGTTCCGCCGAATCGCGTTCCGTCACGGTTTGGCCGGAGGTGCTTCAGTGCCCGCGGCGAAGGCGTCCCACATCGCTTTGAGTTCTTCCGGCCGTGCCTCTTCCTGGCGGATCCAGATCCGGTGACGCAGGAGAACCGGTTTGCCCTGCGGCAGCGCGAACTCCTGTTCGCCCGGAAAGGCCGGCATGAAACAGTTCAGGTTGGGATAGACGAGGTGCGGGGTCGGGTAATTCGGATTGCCCGGATGCTGGAACATGATCATTGCGGTTCGTCCCGGGCTGCCGGCGAAGTCCGCCGAGTACTGGCACCAAGCGCGGCGCGGCTTTGCAGAATCGGCATCGACATTCGGAGTGATCTGCTGGTTCTGGGCCGGGACAGCGCGGAGCGTCACGCCTCCGTATCCGGCGTGGGGGCGCCCGCCGATGGCCACGTTGGGCTCCAGCGCCGTGAGTGTGACGTCGATATCGACGCAACGTCCCGCAAATCCCTGGCTCGCCTTCGGCAAAATGCGAACGCACAGTTCCTCGCGGACGATTGCGTGTTTTTCGGAGCCGAATTCCCAGCGATTCGTGGCTCGCAATTCGGCGCCGGCCGGCTCGGCTTTGACGCTTTCGAGTTTCTCGGGCCGGGCCCACACATCGCAGACGGCCCAGATATCGGCGACGCGGTCGTTCCAGCGCACGACCGGCCAACTCCACCAGATTCCGCGATGATGAGGATGCTCGGGGTAGTCCTCCGTGAGAACCTCGCCCTTGAGGCCGTACAGCGGATGGATGTAGTCACTGCGTTCTCCGCCGTAAGGACGGCCGTCCTCGAAATGTTCGGGTTGACGGCCCGGCGGCATCGGTACTGTGCCGAAGTTGTAACGGAGCACGCGCAGATCGCCGTCCCACAGCGTGTAGTATTGATGCGGTTGGTCGATCTCCCAGCGGAAGTCGTCCGCGGTCGCGACCCGCGCCGCCTGGAATGAAAGGGCCGCAGCGGAAACCAGCAGCAGGATCGCATGAGTTGTGTGTCGCATCGCGGATTCCTCTTGTAGGGTGTTGCCGGGTTAACACGAGGTCTGCCCGTCAATGATCTGTGCGGGTACCGGGTGCATTCGATTCTTCGCGAAAGCGGCCTTCGTATCGGAGGGGCTGGCCTGTCTGCCAGGGCTTGTAACTGTTGAAGAAGACGATTCGCTCGCCCACCGGCGGATGCGTGTCGCGCCAGAGTTTGTAGAGCAGGCCGTGCCACGGGACGCCGAGGTTCTCCTGCTGCAGTTTCACAAAGCCGGTGGCCGCAGCGCGGTTAAGGCGAGTCAGTTCGATACCGAATCGGTCCGCTTCGCGCTCGTCGTGACGGCTCACGGCCAGAGCGATCGGCGAAGCCGCAAAGGCGAATATTCCCAGCAGAAGCACCACCAGCGGAAACGAGGCGATGTCGCCCAGCGAATCGAAACCGAAGCGGTTGTGGAAACGCAATAGGATCATTGCGGAAACGCGGTGCAGGAGATACAGCCCGATGAAGCATCCCACCGAACTCATGATCACGCCGTACACGATGTGGTTCAGGACATAGTGCCCCATTTCGTGGCCCACGACAAAGACGACCTCATCCTCGTCCAGTTTGTTCAGCAGCGTATCCCAGAGCACGATGCGCTTGGTCTGGAGGAATCCGGTCACGTATGCGTTTACCGCCTTGGTATCGACGCTCTTGTTCACTTCGTACACGCGGCTGCCCTCGATGCCGCTTCGCTCGGCAGTGGCCAGGATCCGCTTTTCCAGTTCCTTGTTCTTCATCGGTTCGAATCGGTTGAAGAGCGGATCGATGAGCACCGGGAAGATCAGTATCTCGAAGAAGAGGAACGGCGGAACGAGCAGTCCCGCATAGAGCCACCAGCGCCGCGGGCTCTTCCTGATCAGCAGGTAAGGAACCCACAGGAAGACGATGCCCATGACAATCGTCACTCCCAGTCCGAGTAGACTGTCGTGGAACCACTTTCCAAAGGTCTGATTGGAGAGGCCGTAGGCGTGTTCACGAACAAAGCCCTGGTAGAAAGCGAGCGGAAAATAGAAAACATCCGTGATTATCATGAACGCAGCGAAGTAGATGGCGAACTGCAGGTACCAGAATCGGCCGATGCGTCCGGCCCAGGTGCGCAGCTTGGCGCTCAGGCCGGTGAACAGGAAGACCGCGGGCACCAGCACGGCCCAGAGCCGATTGACGCACCACAGGATGTTGCCGCTGCGGAAACGCTGGATTGCCAAATCAGTTGGCTCGGGCACCGCGACCGGTCCATCGTTCATCGCTTCGGCGGCGACCGCTGCGGCGGCGGGCGGAGCCAGTTCCTGTCCGGCGGCCGCTGGCGTCGAGGGGCTGAGCAGCATCAGGAGCCATAGCATCATCGAGTCATTCCATCTCGGGTCGTTGCGGTTTACCGGGGAAGCACGGGGCGCAGGGCCTCGGCCCATACCGAGTAGCCTGCTTCGTTGGGGTGCAGAAGATCGGGCATCAGGTCCGGATTGACCGAGCCGTCCGGCCGCAGCCAGTTATGCGTGATGTCCAGCAGCGTCAGCCGGGGCAGCTGCGCCAGGCCGGCAGTACGCGTATTGATTTCAGCGATTGTCTGTCGTTCGGGGTTCGTTGCGCCTGCGCCTCGGGGGAAAATCGACATGAGCACGATTTGGGCCTGTGGGCATTTGGCCTGCACTTGCTGGACGACGACCTTGATGGCCTCGGCGATTTCCTCGGCCGTATTGGCTCGCGACTGCGGCGTGCCCGCCAGGTTGTTGGTGCCGATGTGAATGACGATGGCCTTGGGAGCGATGCCGTCGAGTTCGCCGAGTTCGATGCGGCGAAGCACGTTCTGAGTGCGGTCCCATCCGAAGCCGAGATTCAGAACGGGGCGCGTTCCGAACAGCGACTGCCAGGCTTTCGTCCCGCGGTTGCCGGCCGGACCGCCATCGGGCTGGCCGCCCCAGAAGTGCGTGATGGAATCGCCGATCAGCACGATTTCGGGCTTGAGACTGTCTTTGACGGCCATCACCGCGGCGTGGCGCGCTTCCCAGTCGTAGGAATCCACCTCCAATTGGCCTGCGGGCGCGATCGCCGTGTTTGTTCGACCGGCCGCGGGCAATGCCGTTTCGATGACTCGCGCGACACGCCGGGCGAGACGATCGTACCCGGCACTGCTGAAATGGACATCCTGCGGCGTCTGATATCTGGCCGTATCGCGCGCTATCCATCCGAAAAGGTCGTCGATCACGATATGGTGTTTCTGCATGACGCGAGCGGCGATTGCATTCCGCTCGTCGATCGCGGCCGGCATGCGGCTTCCATCCTTGGTATCCGGCGGCACCGGTGTGGTATTGGCCCAGATCAGCTTTGCGCCCGTCTTTTCGAGTCGATCGACCACTTGCTCGAGGTTCTTTTCGTAGACGTCGGGTGCCGTGTTTCGATCGTGGATTCCGAAGTTGAAGTGAATCAGGTCCCACTTTCCGTCGTCGAGCCAGATATCGAGTTTCTTCAGGCCGTTCGCCGTGGAGCCGCAGTTTTCCGGAGCGCGGTGCACGTTGGCCCTGCCGGATAACTCGCGGCGAGTTGCCAGTGTGTAGCCTCGCGAAATCGAGTCGCCGATCAGCAACACCCGCGGCAGTTCCGGGTTGTCTTGTACGTAGTCCCATGCCGACGCGTCGCCTCGCAGTTTTTCGCGCTGGTACAGGGGAAGGTAGAAGCTGCCCAGATTCTGCTCGAGCTTCGTTTCCCAGGCCTGCTGCTCTTCGGGGAGCGTGGCTTTCCAGGCGGCGAACTTGGCTGCAAGGTCCGCGTCTTCGGCAGCTTGTTGTTTCGCCGGCGGGGATTGCTGAGCGGCTGCGGTTGAACTGAGCACCGCGAGCATGAGGCACGATCGCAAGAAACGAAGCACGGTCATGGCACGATTCCCGATTTTCGACGGTGTGGCCGGCGTTGCCGGTATCGCCGCGAGAAGCCCCTGTTGTGGCGACTTCGGCAGCGTGAACGAACAGCTTACCCGAAAAATCGGTATCAGTCTGGGCTCACGCGGTCAATCGAGAAAGTGCCAAATGAAAAAGCCCGCAATGCGAGGCGTTTCGCATGCGGGCTTGCGATTCGTGCATGACCTCTGTCGATCGGGCGAGAGGCTGCGTGCGTGGCCCTCAAGTCTGGTTGTGATGGTAGTTTGAGTCGGCTCGTCTCTCTTTCCCGATCAAATCTTCCCCTCTCCCATCGGGCGGGAGAGGGGATTGGGTGAGGACAACGGACCGTGATTGGCGGTCCTCGTCTTGCAAGGCCGTTCAGAGGGACTTGCGCCCCTGCTCCAACCAGATCCGCGTTGCTCCCTGGATGCGCTGCATCGTCTGTCCCCATTGAGCGACAGGCGACTGCCGATCCAGTGCCGCTGCTTTGGCGAGCGCATCCGTGGCTTCAGCCTCGAGGCCGGCCTGATGCAGTGCCGCCGCATGGTAGTAGGCGTACTTGGCGTTGGTCGGAACACTGTTTAAAGCAGAGCGGAACGACTCGGCTGCCTCCTGGAATCGGCCGTTGCGGTACTGCTCGACGCCGGCCGCAAACAGTCCGGCTTGCGGGCCTTCGGGAGCAGTCGCGAGGTTGGCCGTCTGGTACAGCTGCTGCGGGGCGTCGGTCGCTGCCTCTTTTTCAGCCTTTTCCGCCGTCTTGGGCTCCGGAGGCGCGGGGCCTTCGTCCGCCTTGTCGCTGTCTACATCCGCCTTGCCCTTGCACTTTCCCTCGCCACACTTCGGGTCGCAGGCGATCGGAACGCAGACCCGAACGGGAACCTGGTAGCACTCGGTGCGGGGCACGCACTTGTTGACGGTGAACGTGACCGTCCTGGGCACCTGCCGCGGCACGCAGACTTCGCGCGTCACGGGAATGTCGTGCGTGACGGTATAGGGAACCGTGCGGGTGCCGGTCTCGGTGACCATGTGTGAGACGGTGCGGCACACCGTACGGAACTGCTGTTCCGACACCATGCGCACCACGGGATACTGAACCGTTCGCGTCTCGTTGACGGGAACCATGCGGCACACGGTGCACTGGACTTCACGCGTGCGAGTTTCCGGCACCTGCCGGCATCGCGTGTAGGGCACTTCCCTGGTTTGGGTGTCGTACACCGTGCGATGGCAAGTCACTTCCTTCTGTTCCACGCAGGGAACCCACACCCGCCGGCAGACCGTGACCGTGCGCTGGCACGGCGGGTCGCACTTGGCGTCCCCTTTCTGTGCCACTTCGCTTTTCTGGTCAGCGCCCTTTCCCTGGCCGCAATTGCAGGCACCTTCCGCGTGCCCGAGTCCGCAGACGCCCGCTCCCGGCTCGCAGGCGCCGCTGCGCAGTCTGCCGAGGATGCCGCAGACGGGAGTGAGGCAGCACTCGGGAGCCGGGCACTCATACGTGCGCGTTTCCCAGTGTCCCGACATGACCGGCACGGTCTTCGTGTAGCATTCCAGTCGCGGCACGCAATACGATACGGTGCGGGTCCCGGTTTCGGTTACCGTCTGGTAAACCGTGTACGGAATGCTCCGCGTGCGTGTCTCGTAGGACGGTACGTACCGCACGTAATTCACGTCGCGAGTCTGCATTTCGCAGACCGGTCGGCAGATTGTGTACGGGACCTGGCTGGTCTCGGTCTCGTAGACGGGCCGCTCGTACGTGAACTGTTCCTGGCGGTAGCACGTTTGGCTGACGTGCCTCACATCCTGAACGGTCTGCCGGTCGTAGACCGTGTCGTAGACCGTCTTCTCGCAACACTCAGTTACCCGGTCGTAGACCGTTCTCGTCCTGGTCTCCATGACGGTGTAGCACTGGCAATCCACCGGATTGTGCGAGCAGCACAAGCCGTTGCAGATTCCCTTGCCGATACACCCGAAGCGGCCCAGGTGACGCGATGCTGCTCCCTCGATGCCGCCATAACCGGCTAGGGCGTGCGGCACGAGAGTGACCGCAACCGCAGTTACGGCCACCATCCATGTTATTGCGCGACGCATTTTTCTGTCTCCATCGAAAACCTTGCGACAAATGTCCTCACCTACTCTCGTTCTCACCTACTCTGGCTACACCGACTGCAGGCATATATCGGGATTGCGCATGTTGCGGATTCAGCGAGGAGTTCGCCGACTGGGCAGTTGCGGAAAACATGCGTTGTCAGTGCCGTCTTTGCGCGGTCTGACGGTCTGGAAAGCTGTGCGGGACATTCGGGACGCGCCGAATCGATGGGGAACGGCCCACTTGATCGGGTGAACGAACCCTTGATGAAAGTGGCGCGGGTGCCGAACTTGTCTGGCGTGTCACCTGCTGACGTTGATGCAAGACGTTCAGCGCATGCCGTTTCTAACAAGGGCAAGAGCGCTCTGGAGCGGAGGTATCGAAAATCACCAATTCCCGCGCTAGCACCGCGGCGAATTGTGCCGACCAAACAAAGGTGCTTTCGCCTTAGAAGTGTACTTGGAGCTTTTCATATGGGAACGTCGGTGCTGCTCGCGGCCATTGTGGCATGGGGGACAGCTGGGGCAACCATACCTCAGCGCGCCGTTGCCAAGCAAAATGAAATGTTCGAGCGATATTGGGGCACCACTTTCGAGTGGAAATTCGACGCACTGCCCGAGAGCGGTACTGTTCCCAAGTACCGCTTGCCTTATTCCGGCTATATCTATCCGGACAAGGCGGGTGGAACGAGTTCAGCCCTGCGCAAGTATGATCTGGCCTTCAATGGTGGGAGAATGCGTGCCACAGGGTACGAGGAATACGACACCACGGCCTTCAAGAAACCGACAGAGCAGCGTGCCGGCCTGCTCGGCCTGCGGATGAAAACCGTGATGGAAACGCCCAACTGGCACGGCCACTGCAACGGCTGGACGGCGGCGACCATCCGGCACGCCGAGCCCGTGAACAGCGTGCGGATGAACGGCGTCACCTTTTCTCCTGCCGATATCAAGGCGTTGTTGGCGGAGATCTACATTTATAACGACATTGAGCACCTGGCGGGCCTTGATTGGCCGATGAACGCCGCTCTGCTGCACGTGGTCCTTTCAAACTGGATCGGTCGCGGAGCACATCCGGTGGGGATGGAAGGCATGCCGGGTCCCGAGAAGTGGAACTACCCGATCTACTCGTACTCGACCGACTCGGCGAAGCGATCCAGCCGCCAGGTCGAAGTCAAAATGAACATCGCCTACGCGAAGGACTCGAACGGCGAATATCAGGAAAGCCCGCACATTCGTCGCGTTCGCTATTTCCACTACATGCTGGACCTCAATGACCGCGGCGAGATCACCGGCGGCAGCTTCTTCAACGACAGCGGCGCGCTCGACATGCTCTGGGTGCCGCTGCAGCCGAAGCAGGGCGGCGCGAAGGGCAACGAACCGGGCAACCCCTACGTGGACGTCAAGAAGGTCCTGGCCGTGTGGCGTGCGTCCGTTCCCGAAGAGACCCGCAAGCAGTGGCTCGTGTTCGACCCGGCCCCCGAGGACCGCGCGATTGCCGCAGCCGACGTTACCACGCTTGTCCCGCTGCAGGTAGTCGGCGCAGGAAGAACGATCCTCCCCGCTCCGGCAACTGCACCCAACCCTCCGTCCACCCTGACAGGCCCGTCAGTGCCGGTGCGCAGCCTTCAGACGCCCGAAGCAGCACCTGCCTCCGAAGCGGCGCCGACCGGCACGAACGCCAATGGGTCCGAGAGTGAATCGACGCCGCCTGCTTCGAATGAGGCGAACACCGGTACGACCCCTGGCGCGAGCGGCGCTGCTGCGGAGTCCGGCGCGACAGACTCGAGTGCGACGAATTCCGGTGCTGAGACGGGTCCGCCCGCGGAAAACGGCGAGATCAGTCATCTGCCTCCGGCCACGGAAGGAAGCGAGTCCGGCCCGGCGCTGGAATGGCATCCTTGAGGCGTCTTCCGAACTACTGACCGAAGATACCGCTCGGCGTCTCGGCGCCAGGGGAAGTTCATGGCCTTCCCCGGATTGCCGAGACGCCGAGTTCATTTTCTTGTCCGATTTGGATCGGCCGCTTCAATTGCCCCGACGCGTCATCCAACCCTGCACTTCAGGAACTGCAGTTGATGAATCGAGGAGTGAGTCGCCAGCGTGGCCTGGTAGTCCTCGTGCGGCAGAAAGCCTCGAAGCTCCCAGTTGCGGACGTCTCCGAGATCGCGATCGAGCCGATCCAGGTGCGGACCGTTCTCGCGGATTCCGATCGAGGCCCTTTTCAGCCCGGTCGAAATGCCGATGCCGCACGCCTTCAGAATGGCCTCTTTTCCCGTCCAGATCCAGAAGAAGGCGTGCAGCTGCTTCTCCTCGGGCATCGAGAGGATTTCCTGCTGCTCCGCGTCGGTGAAGAACCGTTTGCCGAGTTGCCGGAACTCGGAAATCGGCCGCAGGTACTCGACGTCAATCCCGATTTCATGCTCGCGGCAAACGGCCATCAGCGCCATTTCGTGGGTCTGGCTGGTGTTAAAGAGGATTCTTGCAGCCGGGCTGGCTCCGTCGAGGTACGGTTTTCCGAAGTTATTGAAGCGAAACGCCAGCGGCATTCCGAGCGGCCTCAGATACTGTTCGAGAACGACTCTCAGCAGCGATCGGCGCGTGATGTAGCGTCGCGTCAGTTCGGGACGCACGAACCGGTATGCCTGAGCCTGTTCCTCGGCCGAGAGACGCTGCACGTGGTCTCGCAACTGGGATTCCGAAGCTTCCATCGGGAGTTGCCAGACGTGGGCTGTTCCCGGCTCCAGCGGCGGGGCGGACTCGGCCTCCGACCATTCGATATGGGGAACGCGGATTTTCATAAGCCAGAGTGTGACGAATCGGTCCGCCGCGGGAAAGACGCCGTGGCTGTGAGCGGAAACGTCGAGTGGTCTTGAAGCCCGGCATCCGCACTGTTAGTTTCGGCATCACCAACACTTCGATGACTGGGACTCGACCCGAATGCGGTTTTCCTCGCTGATTCTGTTGAACTTGTTGCGGCGTCCTCTCCGGTCGGCGCTGGCGGTCACGGGGGTCGCAGTAGGCGTTGCGGCGGTCGTGGCACTGGTGGGCGTGGCCCGCGACTTCGAGGATTCGCTGCGGGGCGTCTACGAATCGCGAGGCGTTGACTTGATGGTGATCCGAGCCGGGAGCATGCAGCGGTTCAGCAGTGTGCTGGACCAATCGTTCGGCGAGGACATCCGGCGGCTGCCGAATGTGCGCGAAGTGTTCCCGACGCTGATGGAGGTCGTGTCGTTCGAGGGAGACAACGTCGTCGGAGTTGTCGTGCAGGGGTTGCCCCGAGATCGCGGGCCGCTGCGCGAATACCGGATGGAGTCGGGCCGGCGGATCGAGCGCGACGATCGGCGCGCGATCATGCTCGGCAAGGTGCTGGCGCGGAATCTCGACAAGAAAGTCGGCGATTCGATCGAGGTCACGCCCGGCGAGCCATTTCAAGTCGTCGGCATCTACGACACCTTCAACGTGTTCGAGAACGGCTCGATCGTGATGGGGCTGGACGAACTGCAGCCGCTGATCGGGCGCCAGGGTGAAGTGACTTATTTCACCGTGACCAGTGATCGCAAGGACAAGCAGTCATTGGAATCCCTGCGGAAGTCGATCGAAGGTCTCAAGCCGGGAATCGCCGCACTGGCCACTCGCGAGTACATCGACACGTCGGTCGAGATCCGCATGGCGCGCGCTTCGGCGTGGTTGACTTCGACGCTTGCCCTGCTTGTCGGAGCAGTGGGCATGATCAATACGATGTTGACCGCGGTGTTTGAACGCACTGCCGAGATCGCATTGCTGCGGGCCGTCGGCTGGCGAAAGCACCGGGTGTTGACGATGATCCTGCTCGAGTCCGTTGTGCTGTGCCTGGCGGGCGCCATCGCGGGGACGGTTCTCTCGATCCTGCTCACGCAGTTGCTTGCCCAAATGCCGGCGGCTGAGCGGATGGTTTCTGGACGCGTCGCTCCGGATGTGATTCTACAGGGATTTCTGGTTGCGTTGCTCGTCGGTGTGATTGGCGGGTTGTATCCGGCATTGCGTGCTGCACGCCTCGATCCGACCGCGGGTCTAAGGAAAGAATGACTCTCGGCGGTCCTCCGGCGCAGCCGCGATTGCGATTTAACCGAAAGGGTATCTCATGGCGGACTTCGTGAATCGGCGAGATTGGATGCGGATCATCGGCGCATCGGGCGTTGCGGCCGGACTGGGACCCGGCCTGACTGAGGGTGCGGAGCAGGCTCCGGTGGGCGAGTCGGGCGGATTTCAAAGCCGCATCCTGAACGCGAACGAAATTCAGGATGCAAGGACCTGTCCGACGCTGGTCGGCGGAAAAGTGATCCAGCCGCAGCGCGAGCTATCCGTGCTCCGCCAGACTGACGTGTTGGTCGTGGGCGGGGGGCCTGCGGGAGTCACGGCCGCCATTGCCGCCAGGCGGACCGGAGCCGACGTGACCCTGGTCGAGCGCTACGGGCATTTCGGCGGTCTCTGGACCGGCGGCCTCGTCCTGCTGGTTCTCGGACATATCGTCGAGGGAGGCAGGCAGGTGTGCCAGGGGATCGGCGAGGAAATGATGAAACGCCTCGACAAGATGGAGGGCGCGATCGTCAATCGGCGCCCCGGCACCAATCCCACCGTTGATGCCGAAGCCGTGAAGTACCTGATGATCGAAATGATCGAGGAAGCCGGGGTCAAGGTTTTTCTGCACTGCTGGGGCGTCGATGCGATTGTCGACGGCAACCGGGTGATCGGCGCGGTCTTTGAAAGCAAGTCGGGCCGCCAGGCCATCCTGGCAAAAACCGTCGTGGACGCGACCGGAGACGGCGACGTGTTCGCGGCCGCGGGTGCGCAGTACGAACGACGGTCGCACAATATCGGGCTTGTCTCGCGCATCGGCAACCTTGACCGCGTGGACACGGCAAAGGCCGCGCAGTCGCCCAAACCCAAGCGTCTCGGCGCCGTGACGCCGGTTCCCGGAGTGAACTGGGTGAACATGACCGGACCGGAAGACGACGGGCTGAATGTCGAAGTCCTCACTCGGATGGAACTGGATCACCGCAAGTTCATCTGGAAGAACACGCAGAAACTGCGGGGCACGCCGGGTTACGAAAAGACCTACCTGATGGAAACGGCTCCGCAGCTTGGCGTGCGCATCACGCGGGTGCTGACCGGCTTGAAGACCGTACTGCTCTCCGATCTCAAAGCCGGAAACCGGATGAGCGACGTTGTGGCCGTGGGCGGTTCGACCAACGGCACGCACGGAGAGTGGCACGTACCGTACGGCGCATTGGTTCCGGTCAAGCTCGACGGCTTGCTGGCCGCCGGCCGTTGCATCAGCGCCGAGATGCGCATGGCCGATCTGGTCCGTTTGATTCCCAACTGTTTCGTGACCGGGCACGCTGCGGGGGTCGCTGCGGCCGTGGCTGTGAAGGATGGCTGTCCGCCTCGCGCGGTTGAAGTTCCGAAGGTCCAGAAGATCCTTCGCGATCAAGGGGCGTATCTCGGTTGAAAGACGCGGATGTTGTTGATCGAGATTCCCGGCAGACGGCGACATCGTACCAGGAGGTCGTGCGATGGTCCGTGCGCGCGGTCCTGCTGTCGGCCGCAGTCGCCGCAATGTCGACGGCAGCAATCTCGGCAGAGGTCTCGCAGTTTCTGGTGAGTTCAAGTCCGCTGGTCTGCCTATCGGCGCTTCTTTCGCGGCGTGCAGTCGGGCCGGCCATCTGCCTCGGTCTTGCCGTTGCGCTGGTCGCGGTGTTCCGGCGCCGCTGGTTCTGCCGCTGGGTCTGCCCGCCCGGCACGTGCATGGATGCAGCCAGCCTGCTCGGTCGGCGCTGCGGCCGATCGCGCCCGCGGCTTCCATCGATTGGAAATGCCGTTGCTCTGCTGACGCTGGCCGGCGCGGCGGCCGGATATCCGCTGATGATCTGGCTCGATCCCTTAGCGCTGTTCAGCGACCTTTTTACGGCACCGTGGACCGCGAGCTGGATCGTCGGCGCTTGTTGCGTACTGGCTGTGCCGCTGCTTGTGCTCGCGAGTTTCGTGTGGCCGGGCATCTGGTGCATGCGGTTCTGCCCGCTCGGCGCTACTCAGGATCTGCTGATCCAGTCAGCCCGCGACATTCAGGCACTCGTGTCGGGCGGCAAACGGACGTCGCGATCTCAGGCCGCGCGGCGCGGACGTAGAATGGCGATCCTCGGAATGGCAGGAGCGGCCTGGGCATGGTGCGTCCGGCGGCGCAGCGTGCCTGCCCGGCAACGCCTTCGTCCGCCCGGTTCCGCGACGGAGAATCAGTTCGCCGGGCTGTGCCTCCGCTGCGGGAACTGCATCCGATCATGTCCTGCCGAGATCATTGTCCCGGATCTCGGGCGCGGCGGGCCGAGGTCATTCCTGAGCCCGGAACTTCTGTTTCGCCGCGACTACTGCCGTGAAGATTGTGTGCGGTGCACCGAGGTCTGCCCAAGCGGAGCGATCGAACGAGTTGCGTCCGCCGCAAAGGCACACGCTCCGATCGGCGTTGCACGGGTCGACATGGATATCTGTCTGCTCAGCGACGAGCGCGAATGCAGCGCGTGCCGCAATCGGTGTCCGTTCGATGCAATCCGCATCCCGTTTTCCAGGGAGACCTATTCACTTACCGTGGAGGTTGTCGACGATCGATGCCCCGGATGCGGCGCCTGCGAAGTCGCCTGTCCCACGCAGCCCGCCAAGGCGATCGTTGTGATGCCCCGTGCCGGCCATTCCGCGCCGCCTGCGTGACAATGCCGCGGACTCGTTACGGTCGGGACAGGAGCGTCGAAAGCCGACTGGCAATGGTCTGGATGGCCGGGGGGCGGAACATGTTTACGTGGTCGCCGGCCACTTCGTACACAGAGATCTGATTCGCCCTCGACTTCCAGCCGAGAAACTCGTCCCGATGCATCGGTGTCGATGCCATCGTCGCCCGAAACAGAGTGAGTTGCCCCGAGAACTCGGACGGCTGATGTTCGGTGATGGCCTGGACGTTGGCTTGAAACACATCGTAAACGTGCTTCGCATTGCCTGCGCCCCCGACGACCAGTTGAGCCAACTCCGCCCGCCGCTGGAAATACTCCAGTTGTTTCTCGAATCCTGCCTGCTGCAGCTCTGCCAATTCTTCCGGCGATTGTCCGGGGAACATCATGGCGAGCATCGGCAGCAGATCGTCCTTGTCGAATGCCCGATCGCGCGAGGCGGGCATTCCGGCGTCGAACAGTGCGAGCAATTCGACCGGTTCGTTGAGTTGCTGCAGACGGCACGCCACCTCGAATGCAATAATGCCGCCGGTGGACCAGCCGCAAAGCCGGTACGGGCCTGAAGGGAACTGCGCCCGGATGTCCTCGACATACGATGCGGCCATCTCAGCGACGGACGTATGCGGAGACTGGAGCCCGTCGATTCCGCGAGCCTGAAGTCCATAGACGGGTTGTTCTCCGCCGAGATACCTGGACAGTTCCGCATAGCAGAACACCGTTCCGCCCGCGGGGTGCACGCAAATCAACGGTCGCCTCGTGCCTTGAGGCTGGATTGCCACGAGCGAACTTGAAGTCTGCGAAGTGGTCGACCGCCGGAGCCAGTCCGCCAGGTGTGCAATCGTGGGCTGGCCGTAGAGCGCGACGATCGGGACTTTCCGGTTGAATCGCTGTTCGATGCGTGTGATCAGGCTCAGCGCCAACACGGACCGTCCGCCGAGTTCCGCAAAATTGTCGTGAATTCCGATCGGGTGAACGCCGAGCAGATCCGACCAGATTCGCGCCAGTTCCTGTTCAACGAAATCCCGCGGAGCCACGTATCGGCCATCCAATGCGGGTCGCGACTGCACGACGGGCGGAAACGCCATGTCGTCCGGAGCTCCACCAGGCAGTTCAGTGAGTGTCACGATGCGCGGAATCAGGTCGGGAGGGACCTGCTGCGTCAAGAACCGGCGGATTTCCTCGGCAAGCAGCGCATTCTGGTCCGCGTCCAGAAGCGTCTGCGAACCGGCCACGGGGACAATATACGCAGCCAGTTGCACACTGCCGTCGGACTTCCGCAATGCTGCAACCCGGGCTTTGTCGACAAGTGCATGGCTGCAAATCAAGTCGCACAGCCAATCGGCATTCAGCCTGTAGTCCCGGATCACGGCCGAGTCGTTCTGATTGCCCAGGAACTTGAGTTCGCCGTCTAGTCCGCGAGCCGCGCGTTCTCCGGTGCCGATCCATCGTGCTCCATGCTCGCCCGAATCGCACTCCACGTGCAATTCTCCCGGGACTCCGGCGAGTGCCGCGTGGTTCCACGCGTCGATTACCATTGCCCGTCCCGTCCACTTTGGAGCCGTTGCCCGGTCGTGTGACTCCAGGAATTCACGCACGCGTTCTTGCGCTGCTGCAGTCCATGCATCCTGGCCCGACTCGATAACCCGCTGGAATTCCGCAGTTGAAAACGCGGGCGGGGCAAGGCTGCGCGAGATATCGATGGCTCGCTGTTCGGCCTGATTCACCGCGTCTTCGAGCAGGCACGTGAAGTGTCGGATCAGCTGTTCAGCCGCTCGATCCGTGCAATCCGTTCGCCGGTAACGCAATCGCAGCTGCAACGGCGGACCCGGCATCACCGCCAGCAACAGCGGCGTGTCCGATGTCACGGTGCCGTGCAGGTCCGAGATCTGCAAACCGCCCGGGCGATTGAAACAGGAGGGTTCCAGCGGGTAATTCTCGAACGCGATCAACGAAGAAAACAATGGACCGGACGATTCGACGCCGATCCATCGTTGAATCTGATCCAGGGCAAAATGCTCGTGGCCCTGCAGGTCCGCTTTCTGTGCCTGAAATCGTCGCAGGGAATCGCCCCAGCATTCGTCCTTGTTCACCCGGAAACGGACAGGGATTGCATTGGCCAGCGGGCCGACAATCATGTCGGCTCCCTTCAGTTCGGGCGGACGTGCGGAAACGGCGCTGCCGAAGACAACGTCCGGGCTGTTGGTCAGTCGAGCGAGCAGCAGGCACCACGACGACTCGACGACCGTACTGAGCGTGACCCGCTGCCGTGCGGCAAATGAACGGAGCTGCGCGCTCATCTCCGCCGAAAGCACAGCCTGCGTTTCACCGAAAGGTTCGTCGCCGGCGGGCAGTTGGTGAGACTCGTCGAGCAGTCCGATTCGGGGAGTGCCCCGGCAATCGGCGAGGTAACGCCGCCAGAAGGCTCCCTCATCCTCGGGAGTCCGCGCGGCAAGCCATGCCACGTAGGCTCTGAAGGGAATCGCTTCCGGCAGTCGCGGTTGCTGTCCGCTTCGGATCGCCTCGTAACAGGCCAGCACTTCGCGCAGGATGAGGCCGAGGCACCATCCATCGAGCACGATGTGGTGACAGCTCCAAGCAAAACGGCAGCGATCGTCCGCGATCCGGAACAGGTTCAGCCGCATCAACGGCGCTCGACTGAGTTCGAACGGATCCAGTCGATCGGCGGCGATCCACGCTGACCACTGCGCATCCCGCTGCTCGTCCGTCAGGTCGCGCCAATCGAATTCGCGCCAAGGCAGTTCGACCTGCTGCCGAACAACCTGCAACGGTTTCTGCAGTCCTTCCCAGATGAATGCCGATCGCAGCGCCGCGTGTCGATCGACGATGTTCTGCCAGGCTTGTCGCAGCGCCCCGCGATCGATCCGGCCCGACAGCGTGCACGTGAGCAGTTCGCGCATCGTATCGTGGCCCGCGCCCGCCATGGCATGGGTCAGCATCAATTGCTGGACAGGCGACAGAGCATAAACGTCGGCGACATTCTTCAGCTTCATGCTCAGACGCCTGCCTGTCGAAAGTTGCGCGTTTCGTGACCCGTTCACGTGTCGCCGCGCTGCCGCGTCGGTCTACCCGGTCTGGTCCGCGCGTTCCAGTGCCGCGGACAACGCGGAAAGTTCGGAGTCGTCAATGTTCGCGAGCGGGAAGTCCACCGGTGCGGTGACGAGGGCGTCGTCATGCGACGCATCGCGGATGAGTTCCCGCACCGCGAGCTGCAATTCGTTCGCGACCGTCTCCATCGTGGTGTCGCGGTGGAACTCGATGCTCCAGGTTACGTCGAGAGTCAGCCGTTCATCTTCAATCCACGCGAGGATCTCGAGCAGGTGCGGCCTTGGCTGACGCTCGCTCTGCATCCGTCCGATGGAGGTGCGGCGCAGCCGCAACACATCGGCCCGCGATTGAGGAGCGGCAAGCTGCCCAAGGTAATTGAACGCGACGTCGGACATGTGTGAAGCGGCGAGTCGAGCTCGAGTCGAATCGTCGCGACTCAGCCATCGCAGCACGCCGTAGCCGATGCCGCCGCGGGGGATTCGTCGCAGCAGTTCCTTATTCTCGCGCAGCAGTTCACCGGTTAGAGCCGATGACATGCCGCGGAGCACTGTCGGGAAGACGCTTGTGAACCAGCCGACGGTTCGGCTCAGGTCGACGTCGTCGAACAGCGGCTCACGACCGTGCGACTCGACATCGATTCGGGCGTACTGGCGACCGGTCCAGCGTGTGATCACCCGGGCCAGTGCGCAGAGCAGGATCTCGTTGGGGCGCAGGTGACAATTGGCCGGCACCTGCTGGATCAGTGCGTGAGTATCTTCGCTGGTGAGATGTCGGCGAATCGTTCTGGCCGATCCGCTTAAGTTACGGCCGCCCGTGAAATCCCGCGGTATCCGTCCGTCGTCGGCGGTGTTCATTGCCAGCCAGTAGGCGATTTCGTCCTGGACTGACGGAGCATCGGCGTATTGTGTCAGTCGTTCCGTCCAGGACCGGAAGGAACTGGTCTTCGGCGGCATCACCGCCTTTCTCTCGTCGCGGAAATTGCTGCACGCGTGCTGCAGGTCTTCGAGCAGTATTCGCCACGAGACTGCGTCCACCGCGAAATGATGCGCAGCCATCAACAATCGCGGCCGGCTCGCGGGAGTCGCTGAAAAGAACATGCAGCGGCAGATCGGACCACGCTCCAGGTCCAGTTGCTCCTGCAATCGAAGGGCGATGTCTTCAATGGCTTGCTCTTGTTCGTCGGGCGCAATGTGCGAAAGGTCGAGTTCGCCCATCTGGACCGCTTCGCCCGTTTGGCCGATTTCCTGTTCCCATCGCCCTTCACGCCATCGTCCGCGCAGACGCAATGCGTCGTGGTGGTCAATCAGCGACTGCAGTCCGAGGCGCACGATGTCGCTGCTCCAGTCACCCGGCAGATCCAGCAGCACGGTCTGATGGAAGTGGTGCGGATCCGGCATGCCCAGCGAAAGAAAGCGATGCTGCACCGGCGTCAGCGGCAGCGGTCCCGTGGCTTCATCCGGCGGCCGACTCGTCGTCGGACGATTGGACGCCGCCTCCGCCAACTCGGCAATTGTCTGGTACAGGAACGCGTCCTTGGCCGTGATGCCGATGCCGGCTGCCTGAGCCCTCGCGACCATCTGGATGCTCAGGATCGAATCGCCCCCCGACTGGAAGAAATTGTCGTTGACGCCCACCGTATTGATTCGCAGCACATCGGCCCAGATCGCCGCCAGTTCCCGCTCGATTTGCGAACGCGGCGCGGTATAGTCCTCGTCGTTCTCGCGAAGAGCCGGTGGAATCTCGGGCAGCGAGTTTCGGTCGATCTTGCCTCCCGGCAGTTGCGGCAGCCGTTCCAACGGCGCGAAGCGAGCCGGGATCATGTAATCCGGGCAGCGGGTCTTCAGCCAGCACCGCAATTCGCGCAAGGCGACCGTCCGGCCGTCGCGCGGCACATAGAAGGCCACAAGCACTTTGTGTCCGTCCGCGGCGGATCGCGGCACAACCGCTGCTTCGCGGATCGCCGGGTGTTCGTTCAACAGGCTCTCGATCTCGCCGGGTTCGACTCGATATCCATGGATCTTCGCCTGCGCGTCCAAACGGCCGAGGAACTCGATCTGTCCGTCAGCCCGGAATCGCGCGAGATCGCCAGTGCGGTACATCCTCGCGCCGGGACGTGTTGAGAACGGATCCGGCACGAATCGCTGGGCCGTTTCCTCCGGGCGGTTGCGATAGCCTCGCCCCACGCCGGCACCGCCCAGCCACAACTCGCCGCAAACACCTGCGGGAACCGGCTGGAGGTTCGAGTCCAGCACGTAAACCCGCTGATTCGAAATCGGCCGGCCGATCGGGACTCGCGAACACGCCCCGGCACCTGCCGCGGGAGCCTGATACACGGTCGAAGTGATCGTCGCTTCGGTCGTGCCATAACAGAAAAGCAGTTTAGCGCGATGGCCGAGCGTGTCGCACCATTGTCGCAATTTGTCCGGCGGCAGTGCGTCGCCTCCCGTGAGGAACAGCTTCAGGTGGCTGCACCGTTCGACGCCTGCTGCGGCGATCGCATCGAGCATCTGCAGGGAAACCGGCGAAGGCAGGTGCACCACACCGATGTCGTGGTTTCGTGTGAAGTCGAGCAATTCGCGGCCCGACGTGGCGTGGGGCGACGGGTGCAGCACGAGCGTCGCGCCCGAGATCAGTGCCGGGAATATTTCCTCGGCCGATGCATCGAAGCTGAGTGAGAGGAACTGCAGCACGCGATCGCCCGGCGCGAGATCCTGCATGCCGGCCAGGTTCACCGCGTGATTGACCAGCGAACCGTGCGTGATCTCGACACCTTTGGGCCGCCCGGTCGATCCGGATGTGAAGAGCACATAGGCGAGCCTGTCACCCGCTGCAGCAGTTCGCGGAACGGTGGACGGCTGTCTCGACAGATCTTCATCGAGCCTGTCCAGGCAGATCAGCTCCGTGCCCGCGGGCAAGTTTTCGGCGAGCTGTGAATCGGTGATCACCGCGGCAACGTCCGCGTCGTCGATCATCTGCCGGAGGCGGGCTGCGGGGTACGATGAATCCAGCGGCAGGTAGGCTGCGCCGGCTTTCCAGATCCCGATCAGCGTGGTGATTGCTTCGACCGAACGGCGCAGGTGCACGCCGACGAGCGACTCGTCGCCGATCCCACGTTCGCGCAGCAGATTCCCCAGCCGGCTCGACATGATATCGAGTTCGCGATAGGAAATCTCGCGATCATCCATGACGAGCGCGGCAGCGTCCGGGGTTGCGATTGTACGGTCGGAAATCCGCCGCAGAATCGAATCTCCCGGGCGCAGTTGCGGCTCGTTGCCGCACCATGTCGCCAATCGCGACTTTTCGCTTTCCGACAGAATGGGAAGCGCGGAGATACGGTCGTTCGGACTGGCCGCGACGCCCCGCAGCAGCACCTCGAAAGACTCGAGCATGCGC
Source organism: uncultured Planctomycetaceae bacterium (assembly GCA_903863885.1). GTDB lineage: Bacteria > Planctomycetota > Planctomycetia > Pirellulales > Pirellulaceae > CAIPEB01. Next base: position 49,012 of record CAIPEB010000740.1, read on the forward strand.
TGGACCGTCGCCGCGTCGAACAGGTCCGAGTTGTAGACCGCGAGCAATCGCAGGCCATCCTCGGTCTGTTCGACATTCAAGGTCAGATCGAACATGGCCGCGCCGCCGTGCAGCAATTCGATATCCGTGATGCGGAGACCATCCGTTTCAATCGCTGCTCCGCCGGCGTTCTGCAGGACGAACATGACCTGGAACAGGGGCGACCGACTCATGTCGCGCTGCAGCCCCAGTTCATCCACCAGTCTCTCGAATGGCAGGTCCTGGTGTTCGTAGGCCTGGAGCAACGTCTCCCCGACGCGATCGAGCAGTTCGCGGAACGTCGGGTCGCCCGCCAGATCGGATCGCAGCGCCAGCGTGTTGGCAAAGAACCCGATCAGCGATTCAAACTCGGGAAGTCGCCTGTTGGCAATCGGCGTGCCGACAATGATGTCGTCTTGTCCGGTCAGGCGGTGCAACAGCGTCTGCCAGGCAGCGAGCAGCACCATGAAGAGAGTCTTGCGCCGGGTCCGCCCGAGAGTCATCAGCGACTGCAGCAAGTGGGCCGGCAGTTGATGCCGCGCTGCGCCGCCGCGGTAGGTTTGGACCGACGGCCGGGGCCGGTCGAGCGGCAATTCGAGCGAAGGAGGCGCGTCGGCCAATTGTTCGCGCCAATATTGCAGCTGCCTGGTGAGAGGGCCTTCTCCCAGCCAGTCGCGCTGCCAGGCTGCATAATCCACAAACTGCAGCTTCAAATCCGGCAGGGGCGAGGGACGATTGGCTGCGATTGCCGGGTAAAGGGCTGCCAACTCGCGCCGCAGGACCCCCATCGACCAGCCATCGCACACAATGTGATGCATCGTGAGCAGGAGCTCGAAATCCCGCGGCGACAGTTGCACGAGGCGTGCACGCACCAGCCAATCTTCGCCGAGGTCAAATGGCCGTCGCGATTCCTCGTCGGCCAGCCGCTTGAGCGTGCGCAATTGGGTTTCCCAGTCCAGGTCGCGGCAGTCATCGTAGGCCAGCAACCACGGGCGGTGGTCATTCACCTGCAATGCCGGACGCCCGTCCACCGACTTGAAATTCGTGCGCAGCGTCCCGTGCCGCTGGATGATGGTCTGGAAGCACTTCTCGAGAACCCCGCGGTCCACGTCGCCTTCGATGCGGATGGCCGCCGAAACGTTGTACGTCGAGTTGCCCGGCTCGAGTCGGTCGAGGAACCAGAGACGCTGCTGCGAAGCGGACAGCGGTTGATCATCGGGATCTCGCTGGCCTTGTCGCCACGACGGCGGCAGTTCATGACGAACCGACCCCCCAGCGCGCGTATTCGGCGATGCGTCGATCAACTCGGCAACGGCGGCAATGGTCGGGCGGAGAAAGAAGTCGCTCAGTCCGACAGGCACCGGGGCAATCTGGCTGATCCGCGCAATCAACTGCGTGGCAAGCAGTGAATTCCCGCCAAGATCGAAGAAGTCGTCGTGGATGCCGACGCGGCCGATGCCCAGCACTTCGCTCCAGATCGCGGCCAGAGATCTTTGGGTGTCAGTGCTCGGGGCCGAGTCGAGTTCGTTCGGCTGCCGGCCCGCAGATGCCGCTGCGGAACCGTCACCGTCAACCGGCCGCTCGGATTTCCACTGAGCGACGACGTTCAGATGCCCGGCGAGATACTGTTCGCGGCATGCCGCTCGCTGAGTCTTGCCGCTGGACGTCTTGGGGAGACTTCCCTGGCGGATCAGCACCACGTCATCGACGGGAATCTGATGCTCTTCGCCCACTCGGCGACGGATGAGTTCCAGCAGCGCGGCGAGATCGACCCGCTTTGCGCGAGCCACCTCGTGCACAATTACGACTCGCTCGCGCGTTCCATCATCGATGGCGAAGACCGCTCCGCCGTACGGCTTCAGCTCTTCGTGGCACTGCTCGACGGTGCGTTCGATGTCCTGCGGGTAGTGGTTCCTGCCGCAGAAGATAATCAGTTCTTTGCAGCGGCCGGTGATGAAGAGTTCTCCGTGCCGCAGGAAGCCCATATCTCCGGTTCGCAGGAAGGGGCCTTCTCCCGACTGAGTTCGGGCCTGAAAAGTCCGTGCGGTTTCTTCGGAGTTTTCCCAATATCCGGCGCCGACATTCGGACCGGACACCCAGATCTCGCCCACCTGGTTTTCCGGCAATCGCCGGCGTGTTTCGGGATCGACGATGCGCAGACGCAGGTCCGCCACGGGCTGGCCGCAGCAGATCAGCGTTCGCGAACCGGCGCTGTTTTCGGGGCGTGTCTCGGCTCGTCCCCGCCGAAGTGCCGCCGCGTCGAACGACACGGCCGGTGCGCCCTCGAGCGGCTCGCCTCCGGCGATCATCAGCGTGGTTTCGGCCATGCCGTAGGCCGGCATGAATGCCTCGCGGCGCATGCCGGACTTTGCGAACGTCGAGCAGAACCGTTCGATGGTATCGGGACGCAGCGGTTCGGCGCCGTTAAGAGCCCGCGTCCACGACGACAGGTCGAGCGAGCCGCATGCCGCCGGGTCGATCTTGCGCACGCACAGGTCGTACCCGAAGTTCGGCGACGGAGACACGGTGGCACGAAAGTCCGTGATCGCCTGCAGCCAGCGAATCGGTTTCTGGAAAAACGACAAGGGGGACATCATCACGAGCGGGCGGCAACTGAACCACAGCTGCAGGATCGAGATCAGCCCCATGTCGTGATAAGCGGGCAGCCAGCTCACGCAGACGTTGTCGGGATGGTCGACCTTTTGATGGATCTGCTTCAGGTTGGCCAACAGGTTCGCGTGGGAAATCATCACTCCCTTCGGTGTCCCGGTTGACCCCGAGGTGTATTGGATAAGCGCGAGCGAGTTCGGCCGAAGTGCGGGGGGCGACCAGCAGCGAGCCTCGGTCGTGTCGATTTCGTCGGTGCAGATCAGATTGTCCAGCCTGGGGACCTGCGGAAGCAGACCGTGAATCCGGCCGGCCATGTCGGACGTGGTCAGCATGACCCGCGCACGACAATCGTCGACGATGCGCTGCAGCCGGCTGAACGTCCGCTGGATGCGCATGGGGTCCGGCGGATAGGCCGGCACCGCGGTGACGCCCGCGTAAAGGCACCCGATCAGCGCTGCCACGTATTCCAGGCCTGGCTCGAAAACCAGCAGCGCCCGCTCGCCGGCCAGTCC
>CAIPEB010000741.1 GCA_903863885.1 uncultured Planctomycetaceae bacterium
ACGCGGCTACGTGGTTCGACACTATCGAAAACCGGCCCACCCCGTGAACGGTTACTGTTACTTGTAAAAGCACGGGCTAATTGCCTTAATATATGAGTGGGTGAAGTTGCCTGTTTCTGATCGTTCGCATCGATGACGGCGATCCGGCGACCGAGCTTTCGCAATCGATCCGAGACGGAGTAAATCGGAATCGCTCGATTTCAACCGTCAGACGCGACGAAAGCCGCAAAGGCGGAAAGCAGGATGCTCCGGGCGGGGATGTCTGATTCCAATCTGATCCGATGCACTCGCCGATAGCTTGTGATGTGCAATACAAGGCATTCCATTAATCGCCCCCCGTATTTGTCGGCCTGGCAATTCTGCGAGTTGGATTGAATTGAAAGCACTCGACCCATGCATGTGATTGACAGCGTCGGCGGAATCGATTTCGGTATTCCAGAAGAGAGCGAAATCGAAGAGATCAGTTGTCTGCTTGCTGAGGAGTTCAGCCACTTTGAGCCCGCGGCCGTGGCTCTTGGTATTCCGTACTCACAGGTTCGATCGCAGGTCGCAGCCTTTGGCCAAAAGGCAATCTTCGAACAACTGACCGTGATGGCTCGCCAACGCAACACTCACGCCATCGCGGGTGCATTGGTTGCCGAGGATTTTTCCACGCCATTGCCCACCGACACGCACGAGGCCGTACCGGCCTTTGCGCCCCTGGGCGTCCTCCTCGAGGAACTCGACGACCAGTACCGCAGATCCCACACGATCGAACCAGGCACGCATCTTCACCTGTTCATGCTGGGGATCGCCAGGCAGGCGACGGGTCGCGGCATTGCCAGCCGTCTTGTCACGACGTGCTTGAACAATGGCCGGAGTCGCGGGTACAGGGCAGCTGTGACTGAAGCGACCGGCATCGTTTCGCAGCACATCTTCCGGAAACTGGGCTTCCGTGAGATGTTTGTCGGATCGTACCAGACCTTCGAGTTCAATGGACAGCGTGTGTTTGCTTCAATTGGCGAGACGGAAGGCGTCATGCTCATGGCAAGAGACCTTTGATTTTCAGCGTCGGATCAGGCGATCGAGATCACGCGTTAATCTTCCCAGGTGGGCCACTTCACGATGTCAATCTGAAGGCATCGGCATCTGCGTCGTGCGTTCATTCCATTCTGGACACGGTGACCTCGATGTCGTCCAGATCACCGGACACCGGGCGCATGACGACCTCTTCCTGTCCGAACCGATAGCGGATCACGTTGTCGGTGGGAATGACGTGCGCGACCATCTGTCGGACCGTCGGGCTGAGAAAATCCTCGGTGACCAGCCAACGACCCTTCCCATCCGCACGGATGCCCTGCTCGTCGCATTGCCGGCGCACCGTTTCGGGTGCCAAGGGCCGCCACGCCACGCACAGGGCGCCCCTTCGCACGCATTCGGCGATGGCCGTTTCGGTTTCGCGACTGACCCCGACGCCGGTCAGAAAAATCACTTCGGCATCGCGCAAGTGTTCAAACCCAACCTGCTGGTCATACACCACGACACCGTCGAGCGGGCAAAAGAAATGAGTGGGATCTTGCGCGGTGCGATAGAGGTTATCCTTCGGAACGACTCCGCGTGTCAGTAAATGCCAGATCGCCATCCAGGCTTCGGTAGTCGGTGAGGAATGCCATTCGTGCGAGCCAAACAACTGATCAGGAAGATGCGGGACCGAAATCGCCCGCTGGCCGTAACAGCCGTCCTCTTGACGCACGATCGCCACGCGTGGTCGCAGCGCTAGTCGGTCAAAGCGCCGAGGGTGACTGGGCACGTACTCACGAATGAACTGTTTGGCAACCGCACCATACGGAGTGATTTCGTAATTGCTGTCCGATACAGTAACGAGGCTATTGATCTGATACGGCGCGCCCGGTGTTGGCGAAAGGCACAAGCTTTCCGTGTAGATGCAGTCCGCACCCATGTGGTAGGCGAACAACAACGCCGAGCGGTATTGTTTTACCGAGTGACTCGGATAACCGCGGTGACCCCACAGGTCGGGCGTGATCCAAAGGGGCGTGTCGTATTGAATCGACGCGCCCAAGGCACACGCCACGGTGACCGGAGACCAGGACTCCTTGAGCACCTTTGTGCCGGCCGTTACCCCGGCTCGAGCAAACGTGTGAAACATCACGGGCGTGACGTGCTCGGTGTAGAGGGACAAACCATATTTACGATGCTGCCGGACCAGGCTGGCAACCGCCGAAGTGTGCCCGTCCGCGGCCTGACTCAATCGCAGACCGGCCGGATCGAACACCGACGGACGATCACACCCCGGAACGTAATTGGCGTTGTTCTGGTGATGTTCCGCCTCGTCATACATGAGTCCCAACAGTTGACGGCAATGTCCGAGCTCTCCGAGAATCTCCTGCGGAAACAGATAAAACCTGCGTCCATCAGCGCGACAGAACCAATCGTATCCGTGCTCATCCAGGCAGTGTTCCGGGGCGTTGTTCCAGACTGTCGGAAGCGTGTTCAACATCCACTTCATGTTGTGGTCGGCGCACCATCGGTCCACTTGGCGGATGAACTCGCAGTTCCGCTCATAGGACCACGTTCCTGCGGCATCGGGATACCACATCAGCCAGAAGTTGAAATCAAACTCACGCATCAGCTCGCCTCCTCGCGGATGTCGCGTCAAGCTTGCCTGATGTCGTGGCGCGGGCCATTGGAAGCCAATGTCGTCAAATCCCCACAGTAATGGAATGGGCGAGAGTCGTGGCGCGCGTGGGGCCCCTGTGGGATCGGTCGCCGCAACCGGAGGCGGTGTCGCCAGGTCCGAGCGGCGGGAGCACACTTTCTTGCCGTCATGAGGTTCGTCGCCAGCGAGAGGGCTGCCGAAGACGAATCCCCCTACGGCGTAACTTACGGCGATCTTCGCGATCAGCGACGAAAGTCGATTTGGCCTGGAAAGTCGGCAGACTCGCATCGATCCGGGGCCTCGCGTCCGATGTCGGATGCTCGATCCTTGATCAGCCGACTCGGCCAACTCGCGCGGCTTTGGTGAGCGTGCGGCGCTCACGCATGAATTACGTGGCAATATTCGATCGATCATTGACATTCCGCGGTGCGTGTTGCTCCGTCAGGACGTGTTCGATGTGAAACGCCGCCCCTGTTGCGTATTTTGGAAGGTGGCAGTGACGCCGTCCATCGCTCATTCTGCGCATGCAATTCCGAGAATGCCGGGACTCAGAAGAATGCACTCGGCACTGCCAACTGCAGAGTCTGCACGATCGCGCAAGGTGTTCCCCGCAACTCCGATTGGCAGAGCAATGTCCGATCTGTTCGGCTGTTGTTATCTGTCGACAACTCGCAAGGGAACATGCAGAATGTACTGCCGGCGAGCGAGGTTGCGCGTGGCCTGACGCGAAAAAGGCCGTTCACTTCGAGAAAGGGCAACGCCATGAAAGTCATGCTTTCCATTGCGTGTGTGATGCTGTTTGCCGCGTCAGCGACCGCTGAGGTGCGGACGTGGAAGGACAAAACGGGCAAATTCGCGATTCAGGCTGAATTGATGGGATCGGATGGAATGTCCGTCAGGCTCAAGAAAGCCGATGGGTCTGAACTCAAGGTCCCGATCGAGAGGTTGAGCGACGAGGATCGGCAGTTCGTCGAAACGCAAGAGAAGAACGCATTCAGCGACACCGCTGCGGCAACCGAGATGGGTCCGAGTGCCGATGCTCCGGCACTTCGCTATGGCTGGAAAGCCGGACAGCAGTACCTGTACAAAGTCAAGATCGAGGTGGACCTCGGCGATGAGACGCTCGAGATGACGGGCATGCCGAGTTACAGCGTGCGCTCGGCCGACAAGGACAAGATCGTGCTGAGTTTCCGCGGTTCACTCATGGAGCACACACGTTCCAATGGCGGCCGACAGTCGTTTGGTCCGCGGGGTCCGCGGGGTCCGGGACGAATGGGACCGCCCCCGCACGCTCGCCCCTCGATGCATTCCCCGTTCTCACCGATGACGGGTGTCGGCCCGTTCGGCATGGCAAGGGAAACGGAATTAACTGTTGATCCTCTTGGAAACGTCGCTCGGCAAGACGGAACATCGCAACTTCCGTTCCTCATGGGCAATTTGTCGCAGATGATGATCGAGCAGTTTCCGGTGACTTCGCAGCAAACATGGACCGTTTCCCAGGGATCCGGCGTTGTCATCAAAGAAGGCGGCGTTCCGCACTTCGGTCCACTCGCGAGCGACGAAGGGTTTGTGCCGGCCAACGAAAAGACCACCTACACCATTGAGAGCGCAAATGACAAAGCGGTGGTGATTCGCAAGCAGTACGAATTCCGAGCTGCGGCCGCCGGCAGCGACAAGCCGCCGTTCGAGATCAGCGGCGATGGCAAGTACACGTTCAACAAACAGGAATGCGTATCGAGCGAATTAGACTTCGCCATGAAAGTGACGTTCCGCACGGGTGGCCTGAGCGTCGACGTGCCCGTAAAGGCGACCTACCACCTGATCGACGAGGCGGAGAAGGCGGCGATGGCCAAGGCAGCCAAGGAGGCCGAGGCGGAGGCCAAGCGACCATTGGCGGGGAATGAGATATCGAACCTCGTTGCCGAGCTGAAGTCGAGCGAGCAGGATCGCGTGACGAAGGCGGCCCAGCAGCTTGCCACCAAGACCCCCGAAAATCCTGATGCAGAGATCGCCAAGGCTCTGGAAGAACTGGTGCTAAACCAGCAGAACGATTTCGTGCGTGTGCAAGCGGCCAAGGCTCTGGAGAAGTGGTCCACGCCGGCAAACGCGGCGGCGCTGATCAAGGCACTGGATGACAAGAACCCCATGGTCCGCGTCTCGGCGGTCAAGGCCCTCACCAAGTTCAAGCCGCAAGAGGCGATCGAGCCGATTTCCACGAAGCTGGGTGATCTCTTCACCCGTGGCCCGGGCGCAGAGTTCCTTAAGGCGGTAGGTCCCTCGGCGGAACCGGCGGTACTGAAGCTCTTGGAGGACAAGGATGCGGGAGTTCGGAAAGAAGCAGCCTCAATCCTCAAGACCATCGGGACGAAGGCGAGTGTTGCTGCTCTGGAGAAGGCTGCGAACGACCCGAACGTGTTTGTTAAGAACAGTGCCAAGGAAGCCCTGGAGGCCGTCCGGGGGCGATAGCTGTGATGCCGTTCCAGAATGGCCTGGTACTCGTCCTCGACCTGTTCGCGCAGCGTTTCGATATAGTCGATCGCCGCCTGCACGTCGCGGGATGACAACCGGAATAGCGCCGTGATGCCAGTCGTGCTTCAGAGAGTCCATGACGTCAAAGACGGTGATTCGCGTTCCGGCGATCTCCGGCCCGCGTCCGCGGTTGACAATCAGGTCAGCGTCAGCAGTCACCTGCATAGCAGTTCTCCCGTGACGTCTTGCTTTGTATTCCGGCGGCGCATGGCAAAAACAGACTAGGCTTTTTGCGCCGGGCGAGCGTCGCTCCATGGCGCTGGCAAAGTGGAGAGATCGTTCGCGGGTACAGTGGTGAAAGAAGAAGGCAATCATGACTTGTTCTTGTCTTACGCTGCGGTCCAGTGGCGTGCGGGCCGTTGGCATGTTGTTGCTCGCTGCGGCGTTACCTGTCCACGCCCAAGAGCCGCCGCGGATGACGATTGAAGGCCATACAGATACTGCGGTCTGCCTGGCATACAGTCCGGACGGTTCGGTTATAGCCACGGGCAGCAGGGACAAAACGATTCGGTTGTGGAACTCGAAAACGGGCAAGAAACTCAGGACACTGGCCGGACACACTGGGGGGGTATCGTCGCTGGCCTTTTGCGCCACAGGCAAGAAAATGGTGTCCTGGAGCGGGGACGGAACTGTCCGAGAATGGGACGTGCTGGCAAGCAAGGCGACCGCGGTTCTAACCTGTCCGGCCAAATGCAGCTGCCGTGTAGGATACGCGCCCAATGGCAGGCTGCTCGCGATAGCCATGGACGACAAGCTGATACGGCTCTGGGACGGTGACAAGGGCAGCCAAGGTACGACGCTCGCGGGCCATCAGAATCAAGTCTGCGGTGTCGCATTGAGTCGGGACGGCAAGACCTTGGCGTCGGCAGATTGGATCGGAACAGTTCGGCTTTGGGACACCGTGACCGGCAAGTGTCTTGCCGCCTCCGAGACAGGGGCTGGGACGGTTAGCTGCCTTGTGTTCGCTCCGAACGGCCAGACACTGGCCATCGGCGACAGTACGGCACAATTGGGCCTTTGCACTGTGCCGGACTTGGGCTACTCACAGCTCATCGGATACGACGACTCCGTTGAAAGCGTGCAGTGCCTGGCTTTTAGCCCGGACGGCAAAGTACTCGCGGTCGGGATCCGCGACGCCATTCACATCGAACTGTGGAACACCGCAACCAGGCAGTGTTTCAAGACTCTTCCCGCGGACGTGTGGGATGTGGCCTTCAGTCCGGACGGCAAGACCATCGCTGCGTGTGATGCCAGCCACATTTCTCTTTGGGACCTGAAGTGAATCATCCAAGGAGAAATCTCGAGAGTTGAAGCCAAGTCACTCCAGTCCCTGCCGGACGGTCACCGACACGACCGGACACAGACACCCATCCTCGACCGGACACAGACGACCGGACACAGACACCCATCCTCCACCGGACCGAACACAGACACCCATCCTCTTCGGATCGGACACAGACACCCACCCTCCTTGTGACCTCCGGACACAGACACCCACTCTCCTCACGCCGGCGCGGACCGGACACCGACCGGACACAGACACCCACCCTCCTCACGCCGGCGCCGTGTGGGTGTCTGTAGGCGGGGTAGGCGGTGACCGGACACAGACACCCATCCCGGACCGAGACCGGACACAGACACCCATCCTGCTGTGACCTCCGGACACAGACACCCACTCTCCTCACGCCGGCGCCGTGTGGGTGTCTGTAGGCGGTAGTACCGGCCGTTTTGTCCGTGTCAATCCGTGCCGATCCGTGGCCTGCCTCGACTTTTTCTGACTTTCTTGGTCTGGGCCTGATGGCTATCGGCTTGTTTTGGTGCTTATCCAGATAGAGGACGGCGCGAGCGCGTTGTCACGGAACGTTGGTTTGACAGGAGGTCGTGGGCATGCCCGCATGTGCGCGCAAAGAGATCGTGCGTCCCGGGGAACCGGGCCTCTTCCACTGCTGGAACCGCTGTGTCCGGCGCGCCTTTCTGATGGGGAAGGACTCCTACAGCGGCCGGGACTACAACCACCGCCGGCTGTGGGTGATCGAGCGGTTGGAACTGCTGGCCGCCAACTTCTCCATCGATGTGGGCTTCTTCAGCGTGATGAGCAACCATCTGCATCTGGTGCTGCGCGCCATCCCGCGGCTGGTCAAACGCATGGGCAACTGGGAAGTGGCCCGCCGCTGGCTGCGCATGTTCCCGG
>CAIPEB010000742.1 GCA_903863885.1 uncultured Planctomycetaceae bacterium
CACCCCGACGCACCGACCTTGCTCTCGATGTAGCGGCAGAGGTCGCTGACCGTGAGCAGATTGCCGAAATCCTGCACGAGCGGATTGGCCTCAAAACGGCTGAGATCCGCAAATGGCATCCTGCTCTTCAACTCAGCCAACCCCGCCGGGGTCACCTTGCCGTCATGCACGTATTCCGCGTTCGTGAGAATATCTTCCGGAAACAGTTCCGAACGGGGAATCTCGATCTCGAAAGCCCGTTCGAGGCGGAAAACGATGTCAAGGAAGTCGATCGACTCCGCACCCAGATCACCGACCATCGTCGCATCGGCCGTCACTTCGTCGTCGTCCACACCGAGTGCCTCGACCAGGGCGGTTTTCACTTTTTCGAAGACTTCAGCTTTCGTTGGCATCTGCAAATTTCTCCAATCGTCTCGAACTAACAGGCTCTCCGTAACAGGCGGCATCCGATGCCTGATTCGCCAGAGCACCGGCCATGAATCAGCATGAATCAGGTAGTCGGCACGTCCCCGCACAGCCGCTCGAATTCTTCTCGCATACTGCGCCTGATGTAGGGATCCAACATCGAGTCGCTGGGGTCACGCTCCGCAAGACAGTATTTCTCCAGGAGCAGGCGGCAGTTCACAGCAGGCATTCCACCCACCGTACCCTGGGTCTTCACCAGAGTCGTGTCCGCATCCGCCTTGAGAATCTCCGCCTCGACCAACAACGTCTCCCCCGGCTCCACAAAATCAGCAAACTTGGCGTTCCTGACTTCTTTCAGCAGGACGACCGTTTTTGCGAAATCCTCGCTAGCCCGTACCAGCCACATCGCGCTTTGATACATCGCTTCGAGCATCAGAACGCCAGGCATTACCGGAAAACGGGGAAAATGGTCCTTGAGGTACGACTCATCGGCGCGCAGAGTCTTTTCGGCCGTAAGTCGAACCCCAGGTTCGAGTTTAACGATTCTATCGATCATCCGGAAACGCATGGACAACTCTCAAATGCCCTCCGACAGGGGCTATCCCAGGCTAAGCGAAAGGCCACAGTATACTTACGACAAATCGTCTTCACAACATCGAAGTTTAGCTTCGGACGTCTGAAGTCATTCCTCCGCAAATTTCCAAAAGCCTTTGCATTTTGGCAAACACGAACATTTTAGCCAACACGGACATCTTGGCAGACACCGGGACGGGCACAGCAGCTAGCTAATCTCGGGAAACGTCTCCCTCTGCAAACCGTAACGGCGGAACCTCATTGCCAATCGAAGCCGGGCGCGCAATGTCCCCACGTTTGGGGTTATGCCCGACCCTGGGGCGATCGAAAGTTTGCAATAAGTGTTTGTCACTGCGGATGCCAATTTGGTAGATTTCGGTCCATGCGTAGAGGAATAGCGGTATCCCCCGGCGTGGCGGTAGGAACAGCCTACTGCATCCACACAATTCTCGTCGATCCAGAACGCAGTCGTCTGGAGGCGGAGGATGTTGCCGCCGAACTGGATGCATACCAGTCGGCCCGCGAGAAAACCATCGCAGACCTCCGGGCGATGCAGAGCAAAGTCGAGCGTCAACTGGGGCATCAGGAAGCAGCGATCTTCGCTGTGCACGAGGCGATCCTGCGGGACCGCGACTTCACCCAGAAGGTCCAAACCTGGATCGTCGAAGAACGATTCACGGCCGCCGCTTCGCTACAGCGACTTCTCGAGCATTACAGCTACCTGTTCGCGCATACCCATGACAGCTACCTGCGCGAGCGGCTCAACGACGTCCGCGATGTGATCCAGCGGTTGAGCGCCCACCTCAACGCCCAGACCGTTCCGCGAATGCCCTCGCTGAGCGGGCCTCTGATTCTGGTCGCGGACGAATTCCTGCCGTCACACGCAGTGGCCATCGGCACAACTGACGTTCGCGGCATCGTCACGCAGACGGGCAGCCGCACGAGCCACGCTGCCATCATTGCGCGAGGCAGGGGCATTCCCGCAGTCTCAGGCGTCAGCGGCATCCTGAAGCACGTCAAGACGGGCGACACGATCATCGTCGACGGACGCGAAGGCCAGGTCATCGTCAACCCCGACGCCGAGGTCAAGAGCGCGTTCCGCAAGCTTGAACGCGAGTTCTTCCTGCTGAAAGACCAGTTGGCCGCCAACCGCGACCAACCCGCTCGCACGGTCGACGGCGTCGAACTGGAATTGCTGTCAAACATCAACGGCGTCACCGACGCCGAAGCCGCCGTCGCGATGGGCGCCGCGGCGGTGGGACTGTTCCGGACGGAATACCTCTACCTGACCCATCCCAGCATTCCCAGCGAGGAAGAGCAGTTTGAGGCCTACTGCCGGATCATTGACGCCAGTCCCGGCCGGCGGGTCACCATCCGGACGCTCGATATCGGCGGCGACAAGACCGTTCCCTACTTCGGACATCACCACCAGGAAGCCAACCCGTTTCTGGGATGGCGCAGCATCCGTCTGTCGTTCGAACATCCTGAGTTCTTCAACACGCAGATCCGGGCCATTCTCCGCGCTGCGGCCTACGCCAGGCAGCACGACGGACATGTGAAACTGATGTTTCCGATGATCACCACGATTGAGGAAATCCATCGCCTGCGGGCCATGATGCGGCGAGTCAAACAACGGCTGCGCCGGGCAAGAAAGCCGGTGGCCGATGTGCCGACGGGAATCATGATCGAGGTTCCGGCCGCGGCCGTGTCGATTCGCTCGATGCTGCCGCTCGTCGACTTCGTCTCGATCGGTTCCAACGACCTGATCCAATACCTGATGGCCGCCGATCGCGACAATCCCAAGGTCAGCCATCTGTGCCAGCCCATCGCGCCGGCAGTGCTCCGAGTTCTGACGGACGTGATCTCGGCGTGCAAGGAAATGGATAAGCCCGTCACGCTGTGCGGCGAAATGGCGGGCCAACCGAGCAGCTTTGTGCTGCTCCTGGGAATGGGGCTGCGCAGCTTCAGCATGAGCCCCCCTCTTGTCCCCTCCATCAAGGACCTGACGAGGAACATCTCCGTGCAACAGGCTGAGCGAATTCTCGAGCACGCGCTCAAACTGAAGACGACAAGCCAGATCAAGCGGTATCTCACCGAGCAGTTACGGCGCATTTCACCGAACATCGAAATGCTCGAAACCGCCTAAATGCCGGATGCCGGACAGACGATTGCCGGACTCCAGACTCTCACTTCACTGCGTCCAGAGCCTGCTGCAATTTGGCCTTCATCTGCATCTGAACACCGACAAACCGCTCGGTGACTTCGCCGTTCTGAAAGACCATCACCGTCGGAATGCTGTTGACGCCATACTGCTGCGCTGCGCCGGGATTGTCGTCGATGTTCACTTTACCGACTTTGACGGAACCGGCGTTTTCGACGGCCAGCTGTTCGATCAGCGGAGTCAACTGCCGGCAGGGCCCGCACCACGGCGCCCAGAAGTCCACCAGAACGGGTTCGGCGGATTTCACTACTTCGCTGTCAAAATTCGCATCGGTGAATTCGCGCACATTGCCTGCCATGCGATGGACTCCTGGATAGTACTCTTAAAATGCCGGTAATGCTATTTCTTGACCTGAGACTATTATTCCCGCGGCGAAGCCGCAGCCAAGGGGAGGTACGACTTCTCGACATTCAACGGCCGCGATTCGTGTCGAAGAGGTGGAATTGCACGGCCCCCTGCCCCGACTGTTCGCCGCGTTGACTTGACGCGGGCAATACGCGAAAAACAGCCGAAGTTCCGCGTTCGCGCACAGAAAGAGCCGCATCTCGAGTTCCTGACGCGCGCTCCGGAGAACCCGGCAGGTGACGGCCGGTGCTCCGGCAGCGGCTCGTCGGCGCAACACGCACGAGTATCAGCCGCCTCCGCTGGAGTGCCGCTGCGGGCGATGGAAACTCGCATCAGAGGGTGACCGAATGTCAGACCGATTCGACTGCTACTTCGTGGAAAAAGTTGACGGCGAGGTTCGACATTCAGTCGCCGGCATCCGCCTGGACGACCTGCCCCAGGGAGACGTGCTGATCCGAGTGAACTGGTCATCGCTCAACTACAAGGACGCGATGGCGGCACGCGGCCATGCAGGCGTTGTGAGGCAGTTTCCGCACATACCCGGCGTGGACATTGCAGGCACCGTCGTCGAATCGACGTCGCCAGCGTTTCGAACCGGTGAACAGGTCCTCGCGTGCACTTATGAAATTGGCAGCGGTCGCTGGGGCGGTTGGTCGGAATACGCGAGAATCCCGGCGGCATGGGTCATGCCCCTTCCTTCCGGCCTGACGCCCCGCACTTCGATGTGCTTGGGAACGGCCGGATTCACCGCGGCTCTCTGCCTGGAGGCACTGCAACATCACGGCGTACACCCGGGTGACGGCGAGATTCTCGTCACCGGCGCCAGCGGCGGAGTGGGCAGCACAGCCGTGATGCTGCTCAGCAAGCTCGGTTATCGCGTCGTTGCCGCGTCGGGAAAAACGGCTCTGCACGCAAAACTCCGCGAATGGGGCGCGGCAGAGGTTGTCTCGCGGGAATCGATCCTGGACTCCTCATCGAAGCCGCTGCTATCCGGACGGTGGGCCGGGGCCGTGGACACCGTGGGCGGCGAGGTGCTCGGGACAGCCATTCGACAGATGCGACACAGCGGGTGCGTGGCGGCTTGCGGTGTGGCGGGCGGCCCGCAATTGCCGCTGACCGTTTATCCGTTCATCCTGCGGGGAGTCACGCTGGCGGGAATCGAAGCCGCGTTCTACCCGATGGAACGGCGCAAGCGGATCTGGGCGAATCTGGCGGAACCGTGGCGTCTCGATCGCCTGGAAGTGCTCGTCGAGGAAGCGGACCTTCGAACACTCGACCCGCGCATCGACGCCATGCTTGCCGGGAACATCGCGGGACGCATCCTCGTCAGGATCCGCGGCGACGAAAAGGCCGGCTGATTGGCGGGAGCGAGTTGGCCGGCATTCGCGCCGCCGCAACACCGTGTCATCGGACATCCAGCTTTCGCGACCGGCGGCCGATCACCAACCCGGCTCAGTTCATGTTGCTGAAGAGCCTGTCGGCTTCGCGTTCGCGAGGATCCCGCAGCCCCTCGCCGAGTTTGCCGAGCGCTTCCGTCTCGATCTGCCGCACGCGCTCGCGCGTCAGCCCGAGTTGTTCACCGATTTCCTTCAGCGTGTGCGGCTCGAGGTTATCCAGCCCGAAACGCATCCGCAGCACGGTGGCTTCCCGCTGGTCCATTTCGGCCAGCATTTCCAGGACGTTCCTCAGCACATCGTGCTCGACCAGTTCGTCCTCCGGCGTTTTCATCCGCTCGTCCATCACCATCTCGCCCAGCGACCATCCGGCCTCGGCCTGATCGGTCTGCGGGGTCGAGTTGTAGATGCGGATCGCCTTTTTGATGATCGGCAGCTTCTTGCGGGGCAAACCGAGCACGCGTGCGATTTCTTCGGGAGTCGGCGTGCGGCCAAGCTCCTCGGTCAGCCGGGCATTGACTCGGCGCCATTTGGAAAGCAGCTCAACCATGTAGGCCGGAATCCGAATGGTCTTGGCCGAATTTATCAGCGCCCGTTTGATCGACTGCTTGATCCAGTAACTGGCGTAGGTGCTGAAGCGAGTCCCCATCGACGGATCGAACCCTTCCACGGCGCGCAGCAGGCCGAGGTTGCCTTCCTCGATCAGATCCGGAAGACTCAGTCCTTTCCCGGTGTACCCTCGGGCGATATTCACGACGAGGCGGAGATTGGCACGCACCATGCGATCACGCGCCCGCGCATCGCCCTGACCGATCTGCACCGCGAGTGTCAGTTCCTCCTCCGCCGTCAACAACGCCGTTTCGTTGATTTCGCGCAAGTACGTCTCGAGCGGCGTCTGCAGCGATTCGGACGGTCGCCGTGCTGGGGCCTTGCGCTGGGCCGCCTCGGAACCGGTTTTCGTGGACGTCTGCGGGCGGGAGCGTGTCATGGGGAGTGGCTCGAGTTTGTGGGGCAGTCAACCCCGTTGCGTTGTGTCAATCTCACCAACTCCACTATCGACGACCTGACCGATCCTTCTGCAGAGACTCGAAATGCCGACGAAGTGCATGACGTATGCGCATGTTGCCGCGCTTAACGACCGAGACAAATGGTGCGGATTGCAGTGACCTTGCCGTCTGCAGGACCAGTCAATCTGCGGCGAGTTGATTTCCTCCGGAAAAACTGTCGCTCGTGCCGAGAAGCACCGGCTGGGCAAAAGAAACGGCCTGCCCCAATCGCTGGAGCAGGCCGTTGTGATGTCGTTTTTTTGCCGGTCGCCACCGCGGGTCCACCGTGTTATCGGACCCGTGTCCGGCTCGGCTGGCCGGATGCCTCTCGATTCAAGCCGACCGACTACTCACCCTCGCGGGGCTTTCGCTCGAACGGTTTGATCAGCGGACCGGACTCGCCAAGCCCGCCCTTGAGTTCGTCCGGCGGAGTGCGCGGCCGAGCCGTGTGAGTCGGCGTCTCGCCGGCCGGCGGGGCGCTTTCCTCTTCGGCCCATTCAACTCGCTTGCGCGAGAGGCCGATCTTGCGTTCTTCCGTGTCGACCCGCAGGATCTTCACTTCGATTTCGTCGCCGACCTTCACGACCTCTTCCGGATTCTCGACTTTGTGATCGGCGAGTTCGGAAATGTGCAGCAATCCCTCGAGTCCGTCCTCCAGTCCGACGAACACGCCGAAGTTCGTGATCTTCGTCACCGTGCCGCGCACGATCTGCCCGGGCTGATACTTGCTCGGAATGTCGCGTGCCCACGGATCGTCCTCAAGCTGCTTCAGGCCGAGAGCGATCCGGCGGCGTTCGCGGTCAACCGACAGAACCTTGCAGCGGACTTCCTGGCCTTTTTCCAGCATTTCGTTGGGATGGCTGATCTTGCGCGTCCAGGACATATCCGAAACGTGCAACAGGCCGTCGATGCCTTCTTCCAACTCCACGAACGCACCGTAGTTCGTCAGGTTCCGCACGCGCCCCGTTACGGTGCTGTCGACCGGGTAGTGCTCGGCGACGTTGTTCCACGGGTTCTCCTGCGTCTGCTTCATGCCGAGCGACAGCTGCTGACCGTTCTTGTCGATGCCCAGGATCAGCACGTCGATCTCGTCGCCGATCTGCAGCAGTTCACTGGGATGATTGATACGCTTGGTCCACGACATCTCGCTGATGTGCACCAGACCTTCGATACCCGGTTCGAGCTTCACGAACGCACCGTAGCTCATCACATTCACGACTTCGCCGCGGTACTTCTTGTTGACTTCGTACTTCTCTTCGACCGTTTCCCACGGATTGGCCGTCTTCTGCTTCAGACCGAGAGCGATCTTCTGACGGTCGCGGTCGATATCGAGAATGACCGTCTCGATCTCCTGGTCGATCGCCACCATCTCGGACGGGTGGCCGATGCGTTCCCAGCTCATGTCCGTGATGTGCAACAGGCCGTCGATTCCGCCAAGGTCCACGAACGCACCGAACTCGGCGATGTTCTTGACCACGCCCTTGCGGAGTTGGCCGACTTCCAGTTCCCGCAGCAATTGTTCGCGATCTTCCTCACGCTGCTTCTCGATCAGCGATCGGCGGCTTACGACGATATTGCGGCGGGCTTCGTCGATCTTCAGCACTTCGCACTGAACCGTGCGGCCGATGAAATCGCCGATATCCGGCGGACGGCGGATATCCACCTGGCTCGCCGGCAGAAACACATTGACGCCGATATCGACAAGCAGACCGCCCTTGATCTTTCGAGTGACAGTACCGGTGACGACCTGTCCCTCGTGGACGGTCTTCATCATTTCCTGCCAGGTCAGAATCTTCTCCGCTTTGCGCTTGCTCAGCGCAACCATTCCCTGACCATCCTCGATCTGTCCGAACTCGTCCTCCAGATCCTCGATCAGCACTTTGATCGTCTGGCCGACCTTTGGCGGCTCTTCGTTGTCGTCCCATTCGTTGCGGGGAATGCTTCCCTCGCTCTTGAAACCGACATCGACCAGCACCATTTCATCGTCGACCCGAAGAATCCGGCCTTCGACGATCGTATTGACGTCGAAATCGGTCTGGGCCTCGATCGTGTTTAACAGCGAATCCGCATCCTGAACCGGCTCGATTTCGGACTGAAACAGAGCACTGAGATCGGGGTCGCTTTCGAGACTGCGAATGAGGTTGCGATTGACCATGTCACTGATTGGTTAGAGGTGTCATCCTGTTCGTATCCGCCGACATTCGGCGGCCGGGGCGCAACGCGCAACCCCTTGAATCGAGCAAATTTATCAGAGAAGCGCCAATCGTACAACTCCGGCATTTGTGAACGCATGGCCGGGGTGCGCGATACGGCGTCAGCTCCGCAGACGTGCCTCGCGAGCCCGAAGATGACATTCGCGGATCCGGCGTTCAACCTCGGCGGTGAGCGCCGCATCGTCCAACTGGCTAACGACATCGGGCGGAATCGGATCACCAACAGCTAACTGAATCACGCCCGGACGCGGCAGCGGACTCCAACGGGGCCATGCGTCGAAAGCTCCGTCAAGCCCCATCGGCAGAACCGTAACTGCGGAGCGGCGAGCTAGCACACAGAAACCCGGCTGCAGTTTCTGGACTTCTCCGTCGCGCGAACGGGTGCCTTCCGGAAATATCACCACCGATTCGCCCCGCTTCAGCCGGCGAAGCGACTCCTTGAGTCCCGCCATGCCGAGCCCGTGCTGCTCCAGAGGAATCGCATCCAGACTGGCGATAATCCGCCCGAACAGGGGATTGCGAAACAGCGTCTTGCGGGCCAGGAAGTTCAATCGGCGGTTGAACGCGGAGCCGACCAGCGGCGGGTCGAGAAAACTCTGATGGTTGCAGCACACCAACACCGCGCCCTCATCGGGCAATTTGTGGCGGTCCAGGCAGCGATAACGGCTGCAGACCACAAACATGATCCGCAGCACATATCGCAGCAGGAAATACTCGAGCCGGTAATTCCAGGGCCTTTCCGACATGGCGAAATGATCCCGAGCCAAAACGGATTGAAAGGGTGACGATCTGCCAAATGAGGCCGGTCCCATATCGGGCGGCCGGCCGGGATCCGCAACTAGGCGGAGTTTGCCCTCCAAGCGAGCTGTCTTTCGGACACGAGTTGCTGAAGGCGATCCACGACTTGTTCCTGAGTGAGTCCGTCGGTCAGGACGTGCACCGCATCGGCCGCGGGCACGAGCCGCCCCACCGGCCTCGTTTCGTCGCGGCGGTCCCGCTCGCGGATCTGCTGGAGCACTTCGTCGAACTGGACGATCCGGCCGCCGGCGAGATCCTGCGCCACGCGCCGCCGGGCCCGCTCTTCAGGCGTGGCGGTCAGAAACACCTTGCACTCGGCCGCCGGGAAAACCACTGTGCCCTGGTCCCTGCCCTCTGTCACCAGATCGCCCCGCTCCGCTTCGCGTCGCTGCAATTCGACCAGATGCTCGCGGACTCCCACGTGGTCGGCCACGTGGTGAATCACGCCGGCGACGGACGGATCGCGAATTTCGTCCGACACGTCGCGACCGTCGAGCAGCAAACGGTCTCCGTCAAACTGCAGTGAAATCTGCCGGGACAAGGCGGCCAGTTCATCGCTGGCCGACCAAGCAACTCTCCGCTCCATCGCGGCGAGGGCCACCGCGCGGTACATGGCTCCGGTATCCAGGAATCGGAATCCCAACCGGCCCGCCAGCGCGCGTGCCACACTGCTCTTTCCCGCTCCGGCCGGTCCGTCGATTGTGACTATCATGCCAAGCCCGCCAAATCAAACACCCCGCCAAATCAGAACACAGCCCGTCCGATCCGAGCTGCGGAACGCTTTCAGCTCCAGTAAGCCTCGACCTCAACCCACTGGTGGGCCGCGACATCCAGAACCGCTCGTCCGCTGTCGAGACTGCAGTCCCCCAGCGAGTTGCCCTGGAAATTCACGTACCTGGCACGGACGATCTCCCGACAGCAACTCAGCTTTGCACGAGCGGAACGACCCGCGGTTTCCAGGATGCGTGCGCGAATCCCGCGAACCTGCCCGTCTTCGACCAGCGGCGACCAATGGGTCGCGGCGAGGTTTTTTGAATCGAGGTGGTAGAACCAGCCCGTGGGCACGCCGGGAGCCGAAGTCATGGGCAGCACGCTTGACGGCGAAAGCAGCCCGATCGCTTCCTGAAGAGGATGGGGCAGATCGACACCGATGCCGAGGCGGAATTTTCGCTCGCGTTCGCCGTGGACGATCAACATCGTATCGATCATCCGGCTCCCGACGCGGCGGTGGTAGGGCAACCCTCCGGCCAGGATGGACGTCCGCAACTCACCGGACCGGATGTCGATATAGTGCGGGGCCTCGATGCGATGCGCGCCGGCCTTGCGTCGAGTCTGGTTGAGACTCCGGTCAAGTTCCGCGGCTTCATCCGGCCAGGCGAAGCGGCAGGCGTAGTACGAACGCCACGGCTCCGCGGTCGGTTCGATGACCGGATTCAGTTCGATTTCAATTTCGACGCACCGCCGCCCGCGAGCCAGCCGATACACCTGCCGGAAGTCCGCCAACCGGCTCCCGTGGCGATCCACGAGTCGACCAACGGCTTCTATTTCGCCGACGGCGAGCGTGGACCGTGCGACGCTCACCTTGTCGGCCACCATGCTGGAGTACTCAGCCTTCTCGGCAACGTCCGTGTAGGAGAGCCGGCTGTGCGAGCCCGCTGCGCGGTACGCGATCTGCTGAGCCATGCGATTGGTGCGTGACTCGTAGTTCTTGAGCGAAACCAGCGATCCGGTCGCCTTGCTGATCCTTGCTTCGAAGTATTCGTTGCGCAGCAGGCACGTGTTTTCCTCCGGCGGGCGATCCTCGGCAAGTCGCGGACCCGATGCGGCCGCGCCGCGGCCCGTTCCGGAACTGACCCACACGAACCCCATGGAAGGCACATCAACAACGGCATGCGCTGTGTCGCCCGCACCATCCGCCGCGTAGATCGGTCGGCCGACAGCGGGCGGCCGCGCGAGTCCCGGCAGTTCGACTGCGACGCGCCTCGCGAAACTGCGGGGGTTGACGATCAGGTATCCGCCCTCCGAGGCGCCGGCTGCCTTCGGCAGAGCCGCGGCGAATCGCTGCAACCGCCCCTGCAACTCGCGGTCGATTTGTTCGCTCACGGCGGAATCCAGCCCTTCGTCCGCGGCGTCGTCCACCTTGGACTCGAGCTCGCCGAGGTCGCTGCCGGCCGAAGTTCCCAGGGCCGAAAGCATGACATCCAGGGCGAGAGCCTGTTCGATCGCGGTCCTTGCCCGCCAGTACCCCGCAACGGAGGAAATCGGCGAGACGGACTGACGGCCCACTGCCTGAACCAGATAGGGCGACCGGTACTTGTCCGCATCGAATCGATCGATGTGCCCCGAGGCGTACGTATCGCGGAAATACGCATCCATCGTCTTGAATCGCCCCATCGCCGTGCCGTACTTCGCACAGCGGCGCAAATCGTCATACGCGTAGTGCGCGGCACCGGGCCAGTGTGCCAGCCAAACCGTAGCCACCGTGTCCATGTCCATGGACTCACCCAGCTTCGTGCCGAGCGACAGAAACGTCTCGGGCTTGCCCGCATCGAGCGGCGTCTTGCCGAGTGCATCAACGGCGACTCCATCGGCGCCTTCCCAGCGCGTCTTCATGTGCGTACTCTGCGGAAAACGTGCGTCGTCCAGCGCCACGTGACACGCACCCCGGTAGCCGAGTCGCTCGAGAATCTGAGGCAGTAGCGGCGTCAGCCCGAACCGGCGGCGCCCGAAGACACCCGGCCGGTACCCAAGCAGCGATTCGCACGTCGACAGACCTCGGCGCAATTCGCCGAGAATCGTCTCGCACGAAAGCAGGGACGTGCAGCGTTCGTGCTGTTCGGTGCCGACTATCGAAACGCGGCCGTCCGACACGGCGGCCTGCAGCGCCTCCAGGCTGCCGCTGTGCATTGCCGACATCTGTGCCAACAATTCGCCGGTCAGCAGCAGGTTGACCGGAGACTGCCCCTCCAGTTCCGAACGCAGCGTCGGGCCGAGGGTCGTCGGAGCGACAAGCGTCAGGTCGAGGAGGAACGCTTCCACCGCATAGAAATGGTCGCGTTCCGACGACAGCAGGCCGAAGCAGGACGAAAGTTTGTTGCGGGCCTCCTGGTCATTGCGGGCAACGGCGGCGCGGGCGGCCGCCAGCAGATGCTGATTGAAATTCACTTCGTCCAGGCTGCTCGAGTAGCGCATCTGCCGGGTGAGCACCTGGATCTGGAGGAACGCATAGCCCAATGCCAGAAAGTCCTGGGCCAGATCGGAATCCAAATCCCGCTGGCTCTCGTCTAGAACACTGAGCAACCGATCCAGCATTTCACGGCGATCGCTCACTCCGGTGACGAGGCAAACCGACTCCCGCGACACGCGGTCCAGAAAATCGGGAGGAACGTCACGGGTGCACACCGTCGGCACAACCAGCACGCTGTGCTCTGTGTTCGACGGCGGATCGCTGGCTCGAAACCAGAGCGGAGCCCGGTTCGCGGCCGCCAGCAGAGCGGGGTGCCAGAGTGCCGTCCAGGCGGCGAGCAGACCGGCAGCGTCCTCGCCGCGATGATGCTGCGGGAAGTCCTCGAGGCTGTGGCAAGGTAGCAGGACGATGAGCTGTTGGACGTTCATGGGTTGCCCGTTAACCAGGTCCGCACGGCCAGGTGCTCGGCACCTGCGCCGACTGCGACTTTGTCCGCCCCCCTCGGGAGCCGGATTGTTCGAGCGAGTACGGAGGGTGCGCTTCGCCGAAATACCGCCGGGGACGTTTTGCAGCGGGCGGACCACTCGCACCCTACGATAACTACGCGGGAGCACGCCGTCGAGCGAGTCTGGGGAAGGCGTTCGGCCAAGGAAATAGTTGACAATCGAGTTTCAGCGTCGGTAAAGTAAATTGAGGACAGGGGGTTGCGGCTACTTTTCTGCTGCGCGTCCATTGGTGCCTACCATCGTTCAACTTGCCAAGCCGCTGCAACCAGCGGGTAACCATGGGCGAGATCGTCGGCGCCTTGCGCTCGTTTTATGTACTGGGTGGAGAATCCCATGGCCAAGACCGTTCGCGTTTGGGGTATCGACATCGGCCAGTGCGCGCTGAAAGCACTTCGTTGCGTGCGCGAGGGCGATGTATTGACGGCGGACGCTTTCGACTACGTTGAGTATCCCAAGATACTCACGCAACCCGAGGCCGACCCCGAAACGATGGTGCGTGAGGCGTTGCAGCAATTCCTCTCGCGCAATCAATTGTCCCGCGAGGACAAGGTCGCCATCTCGGTACCCGGCCAGAGCGGTCTGGCGAAGTTCTTCAAGCCGCCGCCCGTCGACGTCAAGAAGATCCCGGACATCGTGCGATACGAGGCGAAGCAGCAGATTCCCTTCCCGCTTGATGAAGTGATCTGGGACTTCCAACGCATGGCGGGCGGACAGGAAGTCGACGGTTTTGCGATCGATACGGAAGTGGGCCTGTTCGCAATGAAACGCGAGCAGGTACATCGGTACCTCAAACCGTTCGAACGCGCCGAGATCGAGTTGGAACTCGTGCAGCTTTCCCCGCTGGCGATTTACAACTTCGTCGCTTACGACGTGCTGAAGGACGGCCCGGATCCCGATATGTTCGATCCGGATGATCCGCCCGAATCGGTGGTGATTCTGTCGATGGGAACCGACGCGACGGACCTCGTGATCACCAACGGATTCCGCGTGTGGCAACGCAGCATTCCCTTGGGCGGCAATCACTTTACCAAGCAGTTGACCAAGGAACTGAAACTGACGTTCGCCAAGGCCGAGCATCTGAAACGCAATGCGAGGCAGGCCGAAGACCCGAAGTCGGTCTTCCAGGCGATGCGGCCGATCTTCAACGACATGGTCACGGAGATTCAGCGATCGATCGGTTATTTCCAGAGTATCGACCGCAAAGCCAAGATCCGCGGCGTGCTGCTGATGGGCAATACGGTCAAACTGCCCGGCCTGCAGCAGTACATCGCAAAGAACCTCGGTTACGACGTCATCCCGTTCGAGTCGTTCTCGCTGTTGAAAGGCCCGACGGTCTTTTCCTCGCCCGCCTTCGCGGACAATATTCTCACCTACGGCGTGTGCTACGGATTGTGCCTGCAGGCCGCGGGACTGGCGCGGCTCAACACGAGTCTGCTGCCGCGCGAAATCGTCACGCAGCGGATCATCCGCGCGAAGAAACCCTGGGCCGTCGCATCGGTCGGCGCGCTGATGCTCGCCTGCGCCCTGAATTTCTCGTTCCATTACAACGTATGGTCCAAGGTCCGCGAGGATCAGTGGAAACCGGCCGAGTCGAAGGCGGACGGCGCGAAGTCCCAGAGCGACGGATTCGTGAAAAGTTTCGACGACAAGAAGGCCCGCTTGAAGTTCGTGGCCGGCATCGGCGATGAAGTCGTGGGAGCCAGCGACCGGCGATTGCTCTGGCTGGAACTGCTCAAGGCCATCAATACGGCCCTGCCCTGGACCGAGGGCGTCGATCCGCGGGCATACGTGGATTACAAGAAACTGCCGTTTGACAAACGCAAAGAACTGCACATCGAGTACATCGAATCCGAGTACTTTCCGGATCTGACAACCTGGTATTCCACTCCGGTTCAGGACAAGTACTCCGAGTTGCAGCGGCATCTTGAAGCGCTGCGAGGTCCGGCCCCGAACAAGGCAAAGACGGCGGCAGCGGGCGATGCAACGGCCACACCGGATGCATCGGCAGCGGCCGGTGCGGCAAATGCAGATGCCACCAAGGACGCTGCGGCGGCACCAGCGGCTGCCGCTGCGGCACCGGCGGCGGACGCTGCGACCGGCACGGGAGACGGAACCTCGGCCCCGGGTCCGACCGGAGCCGGATGGGTCATTGAATTGTCCGGATTTCATTACTACGACCCGGCCGATCGACGGACCAGCGCCGCGGACCATGTCCGCAACACGCTGCTGCGGAATCTGGAAGATGGAACGATCGATCTGCCCGTCGACAACGGGGCCCGCGTCGAACGCTTCACATTCAAGGAACTGGGGATTTCGTTCCCCATTCTGGCAATCGACGGCGGTGCCGCCCGCAGCGTGCAAGTGCGCAACCCCGATCACGAAGGCGATACGACCGGCACGGGTCTCATGGGAGGCTATGGAGGGGCCGGTGGCGAGGGTGCACCGCCGATGGGCGGCATGATGCCAATGGGTGCCATGCCCGGCATGGGAGGCATGCCCGCGATGGGAGGCATGTATCCCGGCATGCCCGGCGGCGCGACTGGAGCCGGTGGGAAGAAGAAGGCAAAAGACGGCAAGGACAAAGACAAGGCCGCAAAAGACGGCGATTCCAAAGACGCCAAGAAAGACACGAAGAAAGACGGGAACGCCGCAACCGAGGGCGAAGATGACGATACGCCGGCTTTCTTCAACGTCAAGAAGTACACGTTTGTTGTGCAGTTCTGCTGGCAGGAGAAGACGCTGTCGGAACGACTCAAGGCCCGCATGGAAGAGTTGAAGAAGCAGCAGGAAGCAGCGGGCACTGCGGCGGGCGCCGAAGGAACTCCGGCAGCCGCCGCGGAATCCGGCGCAGCGAAGCCGGCCGCTGCAGGAGGCACTCCTCCCGCCGCGACTCCGCCCGCAGCAACTCCGCCCGCTGCAGCAACACCTGCGGCTCCCGCAGGGGCTCCGCCCGCCGGGACACCGGCGGCGGCAACTCCGCCGGCAGCCGCTCCGGCTGCACCCGCACCTGCACCTGCCGCAGCTCCGGCCCCGGCACCTGCCGCAGCTCCGGCCCCGGCACCTGCCGCAGCTCCGGCCGCGCCTGCGGGAACGCCAGCCGGCGAACCGGCCGCTGCAGCGCCGACAACGCCAACCAAAACTTGATCGCCCAGGGGCAAAGACTGGTCGAGACCAATAGAAGGAACAAACTGTGGATCAGGTCAAACAGATCTTGAATGTGGTGTTCAAGTACAGGTTCTGGCTGATTGCCGGCATCATTACCGTCTTGCCGGGGTTCGGCTGGTTCAGCAGCACGTCGAAGCTGAGCAAGGAGTTTGATACTCGCAAGGCCGCGATCAAGGGCGAGTTTGACAAGGTCAGCGCGGTATCGAATATCGCGAACCACCCGAATCAGTTCTCCGACGCCGGGATGGATACTTTCGTCAGCCAGCTCCGCAACGACGTCATGGGTGCATGGCAGCAGAAGTATCTGCGTCAGGAAGAGATCCTCGTTTGGCCTAAGGAACTCGGGGACGACTTTATCGCGAAGGTTGAGAAATTCAAGCCGATCGAGAGCGTCCCGTACCCGACGCCGACCCTTCAGGAAATGCAGAAGACCGATCGCGAGCGGTATCGCGACTACATCAAAGAGGAGCTTCCCAAGCTGGCCGCGATGATCGGCTCGCAGTGGCGTGCGGCGGCCCAGACCCAGGGCGGGATGGGTGGCGAGATGTCCGGAATGGGAGCAGGCGCCGAGGGCGGCTCCAGAATGCCGCCCGGCATGGGAATGCCCGGCATGGGCATGACGGGCGGTATGCCCGGAATGGGAATGACCGGGGGCATGCCCAGCGGCATGGGACGGCCCGGTATGCCGGGTATGGATGGCACAGCGGACAAGGATCAGATCAAGGAGGTCGTCTTCTGGGATCCGACGGATCAGACCCGCCTGCAGAACACCCGGTTCGACTGGTCGACGACTGCGGAAAAGGCCCCGAAAACCCTCGACATTCTGTATTCGCAGGAGGACCTGTGGGTACTCAATGCGTTGATGCGCATTATCGCCAAGACCAATCGTGACGCGACGGCCCAGTACAACGCGACCATCAAGCAGATCAAATACATCGACCTGGGACGATTCGTCGGAAGAAATTACACGCGGGTAACCCGCGTCACCGCCGGTGGAATGGGCGGGATGCCCGGGATGATGGGCAGCATGGCGGGCATGGAAGGCATGGGAATGACCATGGGCATGGGTGGCGAAGGCGGCGAGGCCCTGGGTCCCTCGGCCGGCGCTCCGCCGGGTGAAGGCGCATCGGGCATGTCTCCCGCCGCCAGTTCCGCAGGCGCATCGGCCGCGGCTCCCGGAGCCGAATCGCCCTCGGGAATGGGCGGCATGGGAGGGATGGGACCGGAAGGCTACATGATGGGGGGCGGCGCGGCGGCGGTTAACGTCGATCCGGCCGACAGCCGGTACGTCGACAATAACTACGTTCCCATTGCAGCGACTCGACTGCGACAGGCACTGAGCCCGGACAACACCAGTCCGGAAGATGCGTTCCTGGTGGTTGCCAAACGTATTCCCGTCCGACTGGGAGTGGTGATGGACCAGCGGAAGATCCACCGGCTCATCTCCGAGTGCGGCAACTCAAACCTGATTGTTGAAGTCCGGCAGGTGCGAATCAACCGGCAGAAATCGGCCGGCGGAACGACGGGCAGCGCCGGTGGAATGCCCAGCGGCATGATGGGCGGTATGATGGGGGGAATGATGGGCGGCATGTCCGGAGGCCCCTCGCTGTCCTCTCCGTCGATCGGAATGGGAGCCGCGGGTGCCGAGTCAGCCGCGGGTGCCGAGGGCGGTGAAAGCTCGAGTTACGGCGGCATGCCGGGCATGATGGGTGGCATGACCGGGCAGTCCGGAAGCGACAAATCTCCTTATGATCTTCCCGTAGAAATCTACGGAATGGTTTATATTTACAACCCAGTGAACATGGACAAGCTGGGAATCGAAAAGGCCTCCACCGATACGCCTATGGGGGCGACGGACGGCACCACTCCGTCTCCAGCCCCGGCACCCGCGACGGGCACCGGCCCAGCGGCCACTCCGGCGGCGACTCCGGCGGCAACGCCTGCGACCACACCGGCCAAAGAGCCAACTGCAGCAGGAAAGTAGTCCGCCAGTCCGACAAGGGGCTCGAAAACTAAGGAACGTTTGAAATGGCAAAAATGAGTCTGGACCAGGATAAGATCAAGAGTTTCTTCGTGCTGCACATCGAGAAGCTCGTGTTCGCTGGTGTCGTCGTGCTGCTGGCGGTCTTTGTCTGGTTGGGCTACCGGTTGGAAGGAGTCCAGCAATCTCCGGGAGAGTTGGAGAAACTGACCGAGACTGCCGTCAAGAAAATGGGAGAAGATACGTGGAAGAACGTGGAGGAGGAGAACCGGCCGCCGGGTCAGCACGCTGCCAAAGCCAAGCTCAGTGATGTGGCCATGTCGGACACGATGTACGCCACCGACAAGCCGCTCAAGCCGGTCGGCAGGAATCTCGGCGAGAAGCGCAAGGATCCCCAACTTTTCGCGCCGACAAAGCTCGAGGTCTGCTCCGTGAGCGGTCCGATCGCCTACCGTATGACCGCAGACGATACGGATCCGCTGGCCGAGGCCAAGGACTCGGACGGAAAGAAGAAAGAGCCGAAGAAGGAGCCTCCCAAGAAGCAGAAAAAGGGCCGCATGGGGTACGGTCCCGAAGGTGGGATGATGCCTCCGGGAATGGCGATGGGCGGCGAGGAAGGTGCTTCGCCATCAGCCGGAATGCCTCCTATGGGCGGTATGCCTCCCATGGGCGGAATGCCACCGATGGGCGGAATGGAAGGCGGTTACGGTTCGATGGGTGGTGGATCGATGGCCGCGGGCAAGAAGATTCCCGGCTTCCGCGCCGGCGCGGGTGCCATCGCCAAGTCGCGAAACGTGGTGTCTGTCAAGGCGCTCGTCGAACTCCAGAAGCAGTTTGACGAGTACGAGCGGACATTTTCGACTTCCGTGGGATATCTTCCGTCGCGCGACGTGCCCCGTTTCGTGATGTTCCTTGCGCAGCGGGCTGACGTGACCGACGACCCGAATAAGACGCTCACCGATGCTGATTGGCAGAACATCGCGAGCAATGACAGCGTGAAGGCTGAGTTCCGAAAGGAACCGTGGGCCGGCATCAGCCAGGAAATCGTTGATCCGCGTTATGTGTCGCAAGTGCTCACGATGCCCATTCCGCCGGTCATGATGCGCGATATTGATCCGCTGGCGCTTCATACGCTGACGCCGCGGCGGAAGGTCACCCAGCAGATGATGGCAATGGGTGATCGTAAGAAGAAGGACAAGAAGAAGGAGAAAGAGGGAGACGAGGAAAAGGAGAAGGCCACCGTCGGAGACGCGCCGACAGCGGGCGCGGGAATGGCCGGCTCAGCGTACGGTTCCGGGGGCGCGATGGGTTATCCGGGGATGCCCGGTATGGGCGGAATGATGCCCGGTATGGCCTCTGGCGGTGAAGAAGGCATGGGAATGGGAATGGGCGGGTATCCGGGAATGCCCGGTATGGGCGGAATGCCGCCCGG
>CAIPEB010000743.1 GCA_903863885.1 uncultured Planctomycetaceae bacterium
GGAGAGTGAAGCATGAATCACGACGGTGCAACCACTTCTTAACCGCACGACCTCGCGGGTGGTTCGGCAGTGTCCGGAGTGAACGCAGCTCGCGCCGAGCTTGCCGGCTGGTCAGACTGCTGAGGCAAAGGAGTCGCTTATGGACAGGGTGCTTGCCGTCGTGCTGGCCGGGGGAAAGGGCACCCGGCTCGAACCGCTCACTCGCGACCGCGCCAAGCCGGCCGTCCCTTTCGGCGGCGCATACCGCATCATCGACTTCACGTTGTCCAACTGCCTGAACAGCGGCTTTCGCAAGATCCTGGTGCTGACGCAGTACAAAGCGCTGAGTCTTCAGCGGCACATCAATCGCGGGTGGCGGGGCCTGTTCAGCTGGGAACTCGGTGAGTTCATCGATATCGTGCCGCCTCAGCAGCGCATTGATGAGCATTGGTATCGGGGAACGGCCGACGCGGTCTACCAGAACATCTACTCGATCGAAAAAGAGAGCCCGCAATACGTCGTGGTCCTGGCCGGCGATCACGTCTACAAGATGGACTACCACGACATGCTGCTGTTCCATATCGCAAAGAACGCAGATGTCACGGTCGGCGCCCTGCCGGTTCCCGTCGAAACGGCGGCGGGCCAGTTCGGGGTGATCGAGATCGACAAGGACTCGCGGATTGTCGGTTTCGAGGAAAAGCCGGCGCACCCGCGTCCGATTCCCGGAGACGAAAAACGATGCCTGGCGTCAATGGGCATTTACATCTTCACTGCCCCGTTCATGTACGAACAACTCTGCCAGAACGCGGCCAGACCCGACGCAGGGCACGACTTCGGGCACGACGTGATTCCGTCCATTATTGAATCGCATCGCGTCGTGGCATTCTCCTTCCGCGATGCCAACCGGAAGGCCGAACCGTACTGGCGGGACGTCGGGACTCTGGATGCGTATTACGAAGCCAACATGGAACTGGTCCAGGTCGACCCGCTGCTGAACGTCTACGACCAGACCTGGCCGATCCGCACGGTGCATCCGAACCTCCCGCCACCCAAGACCGTATTCGCCGATCGGGGAGAGGGCGGCCGCTGCGGTCAGGCACTCGACAGTGTCGTTTGCCCCGGCACGATCATCTCAGGCGGCCTGGTTGAGCGCACTATCGTAGGCCATGCCTGCCGCATCAACAGCTACGCCGTTGTCGAGGATTCGATTCTCTTCGACGGTGTGGACGTGGGTCGCCATGCCAAGATCCGACGCGCAATCATCGACAAGGGAGTCTGCATTCCCTCGGGTGTGCTGATCGGCTACGACCATGCCGAAGACCGACGGCGAGGATTCGTGGTCAGTGAAGGGGGCGTCGTCGTCATCGCGAAAACGGAGAGTTCGGAACAACTTTTCGAGACGCCCCCCTAAAGATGCCCCCTCGCAGATCAGGGACAACTATCCACTTGGATCAGGTTGACGACCTCGCGGATCCCCTCCAGATCGGCGACGGCCGTCTGCGCCAACTGTTTGTAGTGGAACGTCGGGACGCGTCCCCACAGCCTCAGAATTCCGTTATCGAAATCGCACTAGACTCGCCTGATGGAGCGGTAAAGGCTGTGCTGCAACCGCACACGCGCCATTTCCTCGATATCCGGCGAACATTCAACATCCCGATGCCGTTCGATAATCACGGACATCCTCGCCTCCTTTCCCTCGCGCGTGATCCCTTTCTCGCGAATGATCTCACTGTGTCGCGAATGATCACTGTGTTGCGAGTTGTTATTCCGTCACGCTTTTCCATTCCGTCGCGAGTTTCCGCCTTCCGGCAGGTTCCCTTCGCAACAAGAGTCAGGAATTGCTCGAGCGTCTCCTGCCGCTCGTCACACACCCAGAACCCGGCACAAATCAGGTTCGCCGCATCTCAGATCGTTGCTCGGATCCCAGACGCACTGGTTCGAGGTCGATCACGGATCCTCACCGACGCTCAAAGGCCACGACACCCAAAACGCACTGCGTGCAGAACCAGAACGTGCAGGAACACGGTTTGCAAAAGCATTGCCCGCCAAAGACACTGGCTGCAAAACACGCTGCTCGCAAGAGGAATCGTCGGCGGAACGCAAAAGTTGCAGAACGCGTCAGGCCCCGCCAAGCTGTCCGGTTGAATGAAGAGTCATATCCGCTTTACGTCGGTCATTATAAGATCACCCCATGGTCAGTCAAATTAATCCCGCTGATTTTGTGGCACTTTTCCCGCGAAAAACAGGGCATTTTGCTTTCATTGACAGCATGAGCATTCATCCCAGACAACGTTGTATAGATCATGCGAATCGAGATTCGGGCGATGTTCACTTGCGGCCCTCACGCCGCGGCCAGCCGGCCCGGGCGCAGTGCGTTTTCCGGACACCTTTGCGTGCCGCTGCGATCATCATGCTCGCGATTGGCATACCTGCATGCATCTGCAGCGGGGATTTGCGGGCTGAATCACCGGCCAATCGGCCTCCGGACGCGAGCATCGCAGGAGACAAGCCAAAGTCTGTCGATGAACCAGACGCGGGCGATGAGCAAGCCACGCCAAACGCCCCCCCCGCATCGGCGATGATCGCCCGACTCGGCGGCACTCTTTTGCAGGATCCAGCGAATCCGGCCAGGCCCCCAGTGGAAGTCACGCTGCTCAACCAGCAACTCCGCGACAGCGACGTGGAGTTACTCACGACGTTCCCCGAATTGTCACGGCTCTACCTCACCGGCACTCCGATCACCGACGCGGCTCTGCTCTCTGTCGGTCGATTGAGGAAACTCACGACGCTTGGCCTGGCAGGCACGGGGATTACCGACCGAGGTCTGCGGCAATTGCACGAGCTCACCCACCTGCAGACGCTCTTTCTGGGGAACACGCGGGTGACCGACGCCGGCATGGGAGACCTCAGCCGATTGACGAACCTGCAGACGCTGTTCCTCAACAACACGCGAGTGGCCGACGGAGGAGTGACGAGACTGAAGACGCTGACGAAACTGCATTTGCTGAGCCTCCAGGCAACGGGGGTCTCCGATGCCGGCTTGGCCGAAGCCTCGAACTGGCCTGAACTCGAAACGCTCTTTCTCAACGGCACACGCGTGGCACGCAGCCGAATGCTGTATTTGCAGCAAATGCCCGAGTTAAAGGGCCTTTACCTCGGACAGACCGAGTTCACGGACGCGCGGCTGGAGGACCTCACACCGCTGACGAAGCTGGAGTGTCTCGTACTGAGCAACACCTCCGTAACCGACGCGGGCATGAGCCGACTTTCGCAGCTCAGCCGACTTCGAGTGCTGAATCTCAACGGCACACAAATCGGCGACGCCGGCGCTAAACCACTCGCAAAGCTTGCACAACTCGAATCGCTCATGCTGAACAACACGTTTGTCACTGACTCGAGCATCTCGGCGATGAAGGGGTTGAGCCATCTCCGCCAGTTGTGGATCGTCAACACGATGGTCAGCGAAGCGGCCATCGCCGAATTGCGCAAGTCGCTTCCGAAGTGTGACGTGCACCGCTACGATCGCGGCGGCGGTCTTCCGTGCGATTGAGAGAGTCTGGAGTCTGGAGTCTGGAGTAAAGCAACCTACCGGCTACCGCCCTACCGACTACCGGCTATTGGCATCCGTGGCATCTTCCAATGCGAAGTCACAGTCCTTCGGGCGACCACTTTCGCGAGTCGGCCACTCGCCGCACGATCCTGTCGATGCACGGATCGTCGGCAATTTCCTCGAATGTCAGGCGAGTCTTGCGACGCCAGTTGACTCGTTCATTGACGGTGCCGGGCGTGTTCTGCGGTAACGTCTCGCCCCAGAGATCCTCGAGATTGACCAGCACGACTTCGGCATGGCTTTGTCCGAGATAAGCGAGGCAGGCTTCGAGGACGGCCTCCGTCGATTCGTCCTCGTTCAACAGGCCACGGTGCCGGAGAAACTTGATTACCGCCTGCCGCGTATGAGCCCGGTGTTCCCGTTGGCCTCGCGCTTCATCTTCCTTGAGCAATCCGAGATCGACGCGGTCGTCGATATCCAGTCCCTGCCAGTAAGATGCAAAAGGCGGCATGTCGTGGGTGTTGAGGCTGGCCACGGAATTCGGACCGGGATCCGACAGCGCGTGGTATTCGTCCGCGCGGCATTCATACTGCACGACGAACAACCGTCCGACTCGATGCCGGTCCATCGCGACGCGGGTCTCCGGCGGCACAGTGCCGAGGTCTTCTCCGATGACTCGCGCACAGAAACGCTGGGATTCGATCGTCAGTACCGCGTAAAACTCATCTGCTGCGTAACGCACGTAGGCGCCGTCGCGGGCCGCGAAACCCTCCGGAATCCAGAAGAGACGGTGCAGTCCCATCACGTGGTCGATGCGCAGCAGTTTGGCGTAGCTGAGATGGGCTCGCAGCACGGATAGAAAATAACCGTACCCCTGTCGCCGGAGCCGTTGCGGATGCAGGGGCAGGAATCCCCAGACCTGACCACCGGTGAAAAAGCCGTCAGGGGGCGCTCCGCCGCTGACATTCTGCGCAAAAGCGTCCGGATATCGCCACACGTCGAACCCCTGGGGATGCACGCCCAGCGGCAGATCGAGGTACCACGTCAGGTCACGACGAGCGGCTCCCTCGGCCAAATGCGCAAGCTGCTCGGCCACGATCATCTGAACATAAAGATGATAACGGTAGGTCTCCTCGTCGAAGTATCCCTCCGGCAGTTCGCCTCGCTGCATCTGCGATGACCAGTGAGTCCAGTCTCGACCGTACTTTGCGCCGGCCCCGCGAAACCTGGCATATTGCTCCAGTTCCGGCATGCCGCCGATAAGCTCCTGCAGTTTGTGACGGCGCGGCGAGTCGCCCGCAAAGAACCGCTTCGCCAGAATCTCCAGCATTCGCCGCTTCAACTCCATCTGACGGCCGTACTCGACGAGCCGGTTTTCCCGAAGCGAAGACTGCGTCGCGAGTACGTCGGCCGCTGCCAGAAGCGACTCGAGCTGCGAGCATCCCTGCGATTCCGGAATTCGCGTCACATCGATGAAGAGTTCGTTCCAGAACAGCCGGCTCACCGGACGGTAGGGACTTTCATCGCCCGGCAGATCGTAGAAGGACGCCAGCAGCGGCAGAGTGGCCACAAGCCCGCCGCCCCGGTCGGCCACCCAGTCGTTGAGCGACTCCAGATCTCCGAAGTCACCGGCTCCCCAGCTCGCGCGGCGATGCAGTGCGTAGAGCGGCAGGAACACGCCCCAGCTTCGCTTCGCCGCACCCTCCGCGCCGTACGCCCTGTTCGGCGCCGAAAGCAGCATGGCCGCGACGGACTGAGCCCCGACAAAAAGTTCGAACCGGTGATAGCCCGTGGGCAGTTCGTCCGGAAGCCGGACTCGCCTCTCGACATAGCGATACCCGTCGCACTCACGCTCGTGGCACTCCACGAAATCTTCTGGTGAGACGGTCCAGGCTCGCGCCGCACCGGATTCTTCGATGAAACGGCACTCCACATTTTGCCCGGCATCTTCCGCCGCGACTCGCAGCCAGAAGAAATTGGTCGCACCTTGCCATGCCACAATGACGGGTTCAATCATCAGCCGGGCCGAGGCCAGCCTCGCCTCGCGCAGCAGGTCCCGCGCCTGGTGCGGGGCGCTGATCGGCACATCGAGACTGCCGAGTATCTTCAGCAGCGTCTCCGGAGGCGCCGCGCGATACTGCCCGTCGAGATCGTTGAAGCCCAGCTCGATACCGTTCAGCTGGGCCAGTTCGTATAGTTCGCGAGGCACTTCGGTCATCAAATGCGTTCCGCTGGTTCGAGACATCCATCGGTCTGTGGGCCCGCCGGGTCCACTTGCCGGGCAAGCCGGCCAAGCAAGCCGGATTCAGGCAGCGGAGCAACCCGCGGTTCGCGACGGCCAGAAACTAGTATTCCATGTGAACCGCGGCCCCGTCGTTGCGGGTAGCCAGGGCTCGCAATGTCTCCGGGGAAATCGAATTCGAGATGAATCGCACCGATCCGTCGGCCAGCGCCACATTCGCGCCGCCCGGATGCCGACTGCGTATTTCCGTGGGCCCGCCGTTGACTTTCATCTGCATCGAATCGAGGCTCAAATCGGTCGGCGACATCCAGGGCACACCGCTCTCGCAGACCTCGACAACCAACAGCGTATTGGAGGTCCCGTCGGTAACGTCTCTCATCGACACAGGCTTGTCTCCTTCGAGCATCGTGCCCGAACCGACGATCGCCATGTAGCAAGTGTTCGCTGAGGGCTCACCCTCGGAAGCGCAACAGAACACCGGCACTACGACGGTGGAGAACTGCCGATTGTGCTCGCTGTTCCACGGTTCGTTCAGGTGAATCTGGGTATACAGCGCGGACTGCTCGATGAAGGGCAGGATCAACGTCCGCCAACTGTGAAGCGGGTTGCCGTTTTCATCGACGGTATACGCCGGCGGGAATGCCTTGTACGTGTCGTGGTAGTTGTGCATCGCCAGCGCGATCTGCTTGAGATTATTGGAGCACTGCATGCGGCGAGCGGCCTCGCGCGCGGCCTGTACTGCCGGCAACAACAGCGCCACCATGATGCCGCCGCAACCGAGGAAACCGATCCCCACAATCAGCAGCACGATAACCCAGACGGCGGATTTCGAACTGCCGGTCCCTCCTGCAATTGGCCTTGGCCCTGCACCCGAAATCGTCACCATCTTGCCGCACGAAGTGCAAGGGCCGGTTTGGCCGATGTACTGGTCCGCAACGTTCATGACGGCCCCGCAATGGGGACATGTGAAATTGATGGGCATTTCCGCAGCCTTTCCCTTGATAAGACGTGGCGGACCTTCCAATTGATGAAGTTGGCCGCTGGTTCCGCAACGCGGCCCCTGCTGCACGCGGGAATTCTCTCCGCCTCGAATGAGCACCCCACGCACTTTACATCGATTTGACGCAGCTTCCTAGTAGCTCGCCTCGCAAACTCTTCCGTCCGCGAGGGTCAACCGCCGCCGGCGGCCTCTCTCCTCGCGACGACGCGGTGAAAGTGCAGTTGCACCTCGCGGCGCACTACGCGTCTCACCCCTTCGACCAGACAGCGAGGTTCATTGTCCTCCTGTCCGATCCGGATCACTTCTTCCAGCGGCGAGCCGGGCGGCACGGTGAAGGTCGACTGCTGTATGATCTGGTTGCCGGCATCCAGTTCCGGGACGATGAAGTGACACGTGGCTCCATAGGTCAGCATGCGGGCCTTGTACGCGTCGTGGTAGGGCCGAAACCCCGGGAAACTGGGCAGCAGCCCATGATGCAGATTCACTATCCGGCCGCCGGCGTACTTCCAGCAGGTCGCGGCAGCCATCACCCGCATGTACCTCGCGAGGATGACGTAGTCGACCTGGTATTCGTCGAGCAGCGATACAAGCTCGTCGTCGTCCACACGGCCTTCCGCATCCCCGATCATGCGCCAGTCGACCTCGAACTGCTCGGCGATTCCCCGGCATGCGCTGCGGTTACCGATCATTACCGCCGGAGTGGCTCGGATCTGGCCATCGCGAATGGCCCGGAGCAGAGCCAGCGGAGGCTCCTGCCGATAGGTGACGCAGATCGCCAACCGCGGCTTGCCGGCCCGCTCTTCCGGCGACCATACGCGGATCGACAAGTTCTTCATGCTGCCGATTTCGTGCATGGCAGAGCGAAGCGACTGGAGCTGATCCCCGGGGAAGTCGATCCGCAACAGCATTGCGAACAACGCTTCCTCGTCGTGGTTGTACATCTGGACTTCGGATATGTTCGCACCCTGGGCCGTCACGTAGTGAATGATCGGATCAACCAGACGCACGTTGTCCGGCCCTACGGCCGTGATGGTGATTTCCATGAAAACCTCGGTGCGGAGTCAAAATGCCGCGAACCTCCATGGCCGCCAAAGCAACAGATGGATGAGCGCCTAAATCCTAACGAATCGCGAGCGGACGATGCAGGGTACTGCGGAACGGATGCCGGATGCCGGTGGTCGGTGGCCGAAAGGAGTTTATCTTCCTCTGGACTCTCGACTCCGTTCCCCCAGACTCCACATTACCGCGCACTATTCACTGCCGAGGCGGTCTGATACGCTTATTTCCCGACATTCAGGTATATTCTTGTTTGCAGCTTCGGGGTGGAACGGGGCCAGCCGGTCCGTCGGTTGCGGCACCTCGCCTGTCCTCCGAAGTTCCCCCGCTTTCGGTCTCCGCCGAGGCCGCTCCGGAAGGAAGATTCCCACGAGATGGACGCGACACTGAAGCGAAAAGTCACTCGCGACGAAGTCAAACCGGGCGAGTCCCTTTGCGATTACTGCACAGCCAAGTGCTGCCACTATTTTGCGCTGCCGATCGACACACCGACCCGGCGCAAGGACTACGACTACATCCGTTGGTTCCTGCTGCACGAGCGGGCAACCGTTTTCATTGAAAGCGGCACTTGGTATCTGCTGGTTTACACCACGTGCCGCCACCTGCGGGCCGACCACCTCTGCGGGATTTACCTGACACGTCCACAGATCTGCCGGGCCTACTCGACCAACAAGTGCGAGTACGACGACGACTGGGTTTACGAACAGTACTTCGAGACGCCCGAGCAGATCGAGGAGTACATGGAAGTCGTTCTCCCGCGAAAGTCGGGCCAGTCGATTCGCAGCCCCAAACCTGCGTGCCTGCCGATCGCGCAATAGCTGTCCCTCGAAGAGAACCCCACTACGCCATGACCGCACCTTTGATCACACCGCGCACCCTGAAAGGTTTCCGCGACTATCTGCCTCAGGCGATGATCGCGCGAGAACGGCTGATCGGCACCGCTCAACGCGTTTACCGGTCGTACGGTTTCAGCCCGATCGACACGCCGGCCCTCGAGTACCTGGAAATCCTCACGGGCAAGGGCAGCGACGAGACGGACCGCCAGTTGTACCAGTTCCAGGATCACGGCGGACGGCACGTCGGCTTGCGTTTTGACCTGACGGTGCCGCTGGCCCGGTTCGCCGCGCAGCATGCAGGCGAGTTGGGAGTGCCGTTCAAGCGGTACCACATTGCGCCGGTGTGGCGTGGCGAGAACACGCAGCGCGGTCGGTACCGCGAGTTCCTGCAATGCGATTTCGACACGGTCGGCACGACTTCGGTTGCCGCCGATATCGAAACCGCGCTCGTGATCCACGACCTGATGCTCGCCATCGGTTTCACGAAATTCACGATTCATGTCAACAGCCGCATGCTGCTGAACGGATTGCTCCAGCGGCTGGGCGTCGCCGAGCGTGCCGGGGACATCCTCCGCGCGCTGGACAAACTGTCCAAGATCGGCCACGACAAGGTCGTCGAGGAAATGTCGCGCACCGCGGGGCTGGATGAATCCCAGGCGCGCGAGGTGCTGCGGCTCACGCAGTTGGAAGGCACCAACGAAGAGATCCTCGACCAGGCCCGGCCGCTCGTCACGGGAAGCGAGATCGGCGAAGCCGGGGTCGAACGCGTCTCGGAGATGTTCCGCAACATCCGGGCCGCCGGAGTGGACGACCGGCGATTGCGGCTGGATGTGTCGATCGCGCGCGGACTGGACTATTACACGGGAGTGGTGTTCGAGACGTTCCTGGAGGAACTGCCCGATATCGGCAGCGTCTGTTCGGGCGGGCGATACGACAACCTGGCCGGGCTCTTCACCCGCCAGCAGCTGCCCGGCGTCGGCGCATCGCTCGGACTCGATCGGCTGCTGGCCGCGATGGAAGAACTCGGCAAACTCGAGAGTGCCGGCACAACGGCACAGGTGTTGATCGCCTACTTCGACAAGACTCGTCTCGGCGACTACCTGCGGCTCGCATCGCAACTCCGCGGCCGGGATCTGTCGGTCGAGGTATTTCCCGAGCCGAAGAAACTGGGCCAGCAGTTGAAGTACGCCGATACGCGAGGCCACGCGGTGGCCATCGTGGCCGGCGGCGACGAGTTTGCAGCCAACAACTGCCAGGTCAAAGACCTTCGGCGAGCCGAAAGCCACACCATCTCGCTGACCGACGGCGTCGACCTGCTCGTGCAGACAATACGCCAGATCCTCGCCAGTTGAATCAGACGTGTGACAATTGGAGCTGTCGTTTCGCGCTGATGTGGGCCGGATTGCCAATCCGGCCCGCGACTTTTCACGGCCGGCGAACAGGCCGTGCCAGACTTTGCATGAGGACTCCCGCATGTCGCGACTGAACGTGTTGGCGTTGCTGTCGGCGTCGGTGCTGAGTGTCTTGGCCGTGCTTGAATTGGCGGAATCGGCTCGCGGCGCGGATTGGCCCATGTACCGCGGCGATGCGGCCCGCAGCGGATATACAGCGGAACCGACAGCGACCCGTTTCGTACCCGCCTGGACATGGTATCCGCGTCAGGCCCCCTTTCGCGCCTGGCCGCGCGACGACCGCATGGGGTTTGATGATGCGCATCAGGTGGCCATCGCGAACGGAAAGGTCTTCTTCGGCAGTTCGGCCGAGGGAACGCTTACTGCGCTGGATGCGGCGACCGGCAAGGAAGCGTGGACCTTTTTCACGGAGGGCCCCGTGCGGTTCGCTCCGGCCGTGTGGCAGGATCGTGTCTTCGCGGTCAGCGACGATGGTTACCTCTACGCGTTGTCCGCGGCGGACGGAAAGTTGATCGCCCGCTGGCGAGGCGGTCCGGACGAGACGCGAGTGCTCGGCAACGAACGCATCATCTCGCGGTGGCCGGCGCGCGGCGGGCCGGTGATCCTCGACGACATCGTCTACTGGGCCGCCGGCATCTGGCAATCCGAGGGCGTTTTCATTTACGCGCTGCGAGCCGCGACGGGCGAACAGTTGTGGGTCAATCGCGATGCGGCCGTAATCGACATGCCCCAGCCCCACCCGACCGCAAGTGCCGCGAGCGGCGTTACCGCGCAGGGCTACCTGGTCGCCTCGAAAGACCAACTGTTCGTGCCGACCGGCCGCGCTGTGCCGGCAGCCTTCTCACGGACGGATGGCAAGTTCCAATACTACCGGCTTCAGGAAAACGGACAGCGCGGCGGCGTCCTGGCAATGTCCGCGGGAAATCTGCTCTTTAACGGAGGCTGCGTTTACGAAGCAGCCACCGGTCAGCTCGGCGCGACGAAACTCGATGGGGCCGTCTGCAACACGCCCGACGCCATGATCGTCGGCGCGGACAATCGCCTTCAGGCTTTGAAATTCGGCATGCGGGAAACCACCGACCGCAAGGGAAAGCCGGCCATTGAATGGGGCAGCGAAACACTGTGGCAATTGGAGAAAGTCCCGGCCGGCGATGCGATCATCGTGGCCGGAAATACGCTCGTGTCCGCCGCGGGAGCGCGATTGGCCACCGTGGACATTGCCGGCCGCACCGTGGTTTGGACCGCGGAAGTTGATGCGCCGATCCGCGGTCTGGCGGCGGCCAACGGCCGGCTGTATGCGAGCACGACCGGCGGCGCGATCCACTGTTTCGCTCCCTCGTCCGAAACTCCGCCGGTCGTGCACCGGCCCGAAGTCCGCGATGTGCCGGCCTCGCCGCAAATCACCGCGGCCGTCGGCGAAATCCTCGCGAAGTCGGGCATCTCGGATGGTTACTGCGTTGATCTTGGATGCGGCGACGGTGAGCTGACCGTGGAACTTGCTCGACGCAGCCGACTGTATGTCGTGGCGGTGGACTCTGACGAGCAGAAGGTCGCGATCGCTCGCCGGAAACTGGTTGACGCCGGCCTGCACGGATCACGTGCAACGGTGCATGTGGCCGACCCGAATAAGACGCAGTTGCCGCGGTATTTCGCCAACCTGATCGTGTCGGCGCGCGGTCTGGCCG
Source organism: uncultured Planctomycetaceae bacterium (assembly GCA_903863885.1). Classification (GTDB taxonomy): domain Bacteria; phylum Planctomycetota; class Planctomycetia; order Pirellulales; family Pirellulaceae; genus CAIPEB01. Next base: position 11,761 of record CAIPEB010000743.1, read on the forward strand.
AGGACGCGCCGATCGACGCAAACGAAGTGAATCGCCTGCAGCGTCCCTGGGGCGGCGTCGCGTGTCTCGGCAAAACGGGAAGCATGACGGCCAGCGTGCGAGGCCAACTCGATGGGGCCGGGCAGTGGACGCACCTCTATGCCACGCCCGCCAACGCCATGTGCTCGACCGATACGATTCACGGCCCCCTGCATGTGCTCTGGTTCCGCGACATGGACCTCGATCTTCCACAGCGCCACGGACGCGGTCCGTCTCCGCTCGTTCGCGATGGGCGAATGTTTGTCGAAGGCCGCAACGCCCTCATCGCGGCGGACGCGTACAACGGACGGCCGCTGTGGCGAGTCGAGTTGCCGGGCATCCTCGACGCCTACAATGCGGACCATCTCGCGGGCACGGCGATCACCGGCAGTAATATCTGCCTCGAAGGCGACAGCCTCTTCGTTCGACAGGGCGCCCGCTGCCTCCGCATCGAGGCTGCGACGGGAAAGACATTGAGCACCTACGAGGCGCCGCAATCACCCTCCGCTTCGGCGGCCGTCGACCAGCCCGTCACCTGGGGTTTTGTGGCCTGCGAGAATGGCGTCCTGTTCGGTTCGCTGGCCAACCGGCAGCACGTTGTGCGTCACGCTTACTTGCGGGCGGATGCTCAGATGCTGCAGCAGTTCTCGGAGTCCAGGACGCTGTTCGCCATGGAAGCGGCCACCGGCAAACTTCTCTGGCGCTACGATGCCGCGCAATCGATCCGGCACAACGCAATCGCGATCGGGGATGGCCGCGTATTTCTGATCGACCGGGCGCTGGCCGAAGGAGATGTGCTCGAACGCAGCGCAGAAGCCCGGCGAGGTGAAGCACCCGTAAAAACCGAACATGCCCCCGGCCGGATCGTCGCGCTCGATGCGCGGGACGGGCATCTGCTTTGGAGCACGCCTCAAGATGTCTTCGGCACGATGCTCATATACAGCCCTGCCCATCAGCTCCTGCTTTCCTGCTACCAATCGACTCGCTTCAAGCTTCCCTCCGAAGCGGGCGGCCGGATGGCCGTATATCGCACGGCTTCGGGAGAACTGGCCTGGGACAAGAAGGTCGAGTACTCGACCAGACCGCTGTTGAACGACCGCACGATCGTGGCCTATCCAACGAGCGTGGATCTCCTCACCGGCGACACCAGGCCGCTGGAGTTCGTGAAGTCCTACGGCTGCGGCCAGATCGCCGCTTCAACCAACCTGCTGCTGTTCCGCTCCGCGACGTTCGGCTACTTCGATATCACACGCCGCAAGGGGACCGAGAACTTCGGCGGCGTCCGCCCCGGATGCTGGATCAACGCGTTGCCCGTAGGCGGCATCGTCCTCTGCCCGGACGCGACGGCCGGCTGCAAATGCAGCTACCAGAATCGCGCATGGATGGCTCTGGAGGGAACGCCGTAGATCGGTTTTCGCCCATGGCCGGCGTCGGCTCTGCGAAGGCACGTCTGACCTCGCGAATGAAGGGTTTTCGGCGAAACGCGACCGTGTCCAGTCACCTCACCCTTCAAGTTCGATCGAAGTCACGCGGCACGCTTCGCGCGCGAGAAAGATCTGGCTGACCGATGTGAGCCGTTCCTCGAACGCCGCCTCGCAATAGCAGAGATAGTAATTCCACGTGCGGATGAACTGCTCGTCGAAGCCCAGACTGCGTATCGATTCGATGTTCTCCCAGAATCGCCGCCGCCAGCGGCGAAGAGTCTCCGCATAGTGGGGCGAAAACTCATCGAGCCGGATCGGCCGGAAGTCCGTGGCGCGGCGCCACGATTTTCCCAGTGCGCTGAAAGACGGCAGAAAACCGCCGGGAAAAACGTACTGCTGAATGAAGTCCACCGACCGGCGATACTGGTCGTAGCGGTTGTCGGTGATCGTGATCGCCTGCAGCGCCATCATTCCATCGGGCTTCAGCAGACGGCAGCACTGTCGGAAGTAGGTATCGAGGAATTGTTCGCCGACCGCTTCGATCATTTCGATCGAGACCAGTTTGTCGTACTGGCCGGTCGCGTCGCGGTAGTCTTTGAGCACCACGCTCACGCGGTCCTCCAACCCCGCGGCGCGGACTTGCGATGTGGCATATTCGTGCTGTGCCCGCGAGATCGTCAGCGCCGTCACGCGACACCCGTATTTCCCGGCTGCATGGATGGCAAAGCCTCCCCATCCACAACCGACTTCCAGCACGTGGTCGTTCCGGTTCAGCCGCAGGATACGGCAGATCCTGTCGTATTTTTCCTGCGATGCTTCCTGCATTAAACCGACTCTCGCCGGGAAGATGCCGCAGGAATAGGTCATGGTCGGATCGAGCATCAACGAGAAGAACTCGTTGCTCAGATCGTAATGGGCGGCGATGTTGCGGCGGCTGCCGACGCGGGTGTTGCGCCGGAGCCAGTTGGCGCCCCAGAGCAACGGGTACGTCACACGCGCCAGCGCCCGGTCCATGGGCGTTGTGGAAGCGGCATGACGGCCGATCACGCGCAGCGCGGATGCGAGATCCGGGCTGTCCCAATATCCGCGAATGTAGGCCTCGGCGGCGGCAAGGCTTCCTCCCAGAATGAGCATGCGGTACACGCGGGGCTCGAACACCTCGAGAGTGGCGTTCAGACCTTCCGCATTGGACTGGCCGAATTCAAGGCACTGCGAGCCTTCGATCAAGCGGACATGGTCGCGCCGGATCTGCCGCAATCCGCGCAACAGGAGACTCCGACCTGTACGCGTAATCCATGACATACGTGCGAAACCGGCCGCGATTCCGGATTCACCGAACGATTCATTCAGCCTGACGGGTTCGCCTGAGGATTCCCCGGGTGTGAATAGAACGGACATTTCTTCCACCACAGCTTCAGTGCCTGCCAATAGATCGCCGTCATGATCTGCACAGTCATCAGCGGATAAGCGGCAACCATTCGCAGCAGTTGTGTGCGATCGAGGTTGCGCCGACTTAAAGACATCGTAGCATCAAACAGCGGCTGACCAGCCTGAGTGTTCACAATGTTTACGATCAGCCGGGCCGACGGGCTCGTCAACGCCCAACGATAATCCACATCCATTCCCATGAACGGCGATACATGAAAAGCCTTGGGATGACGGTACTTCAGGATCTTCCGGGACGCCGCGCGGTTTCCCTGCCAAAGAACATACCAGTGGCGTTCTCCCCAGGGCGTATTGTTCACTTCGGCAACGACAACTTCAAGCTCGGCCCCCGCATCGTCAAAGCAGTAGTACAGGTTCAGCGGGCTGAAGTAGCAGCCGAAGTATCTCAACTGAGTCAGCAATCGAATCGGGCCCGAGGGGCGAAAGCCCGTTTGTTCCTCCGCCAGGCTTCGCACACGGTCCGCCAGAGATCCGCCCGCCGCGCCGCAATGATCGCTCTCGAGAAACGATGCGATACCGAATCGCCGTTTCGAGATCACGCGCAATCGCCCCGTCAGATCCGGCAGCTCATCCAGGTCCAGGTACAACATGCACAGTCGGTACGTAAACCGATGTCCGATCGGTTGAAACCGGCGGTGCGAAACTCGCCCTACGTAGATGCAGCTGTGCATGTGTCGAACGATTTTCCGAAATGGGCTGCGACGGCCAGAGCACTCTTCACACCATCCTCGTGGAATCCGTAGCCCCAGTACGCTCCGCAGAAATGCGTGCGTCCGACTCCGCTGATCGCTGCGTGGCGCAACTGAGCCCGGGCCGATTCGCGCGAATAGGCGGGGTGTTCGTACGTCATGCGTTCGAGAACGCGCGTCGGATCGATCCGGTCGCGGCAGTTCAGCGTCAGCAGAATCGGCGACGGCGAATCGTGCCCCTGCAGGCGGCTCAGGTCATACGTCACGGTCGCCGCTGTTTCCGATCGCCGGGAGACCGCGGCATTCCAACTGGCCCACGCACGCCGCGACTTGGGCAGTACGGACGTATCGAGATGCAACACGACATCGTTCGTCTGGTAGGGGAAGGAACCGAGCACTTCACGCTCGGCGGGAGTCGCATCCGCCAGAATTTTCAGCGTCTGATCTGCATGCGACGCGAACACGACATGCTCGAAAGCCCCGGCGGCTCCCCGCTCGGTTTCCACCAGCACCTGGTCGGACGAGCGGGTCACGCGAGTCACGCGGCAACTGAGATTCAGTCGCTTTCCAAGTCGGGAAAGCAGAGGCCGCACGTACTTCTGAGCACCGCCGGTGATGGTCCGCCATTGGGGCCTGCCCCACAGCTGAAGCAATCCGTGATTGCGAAAGAACCCGATCATGAACTGAGCCGGAAACTCGAGAACTTGCCCGGGAGGCGCAGACCAGATGGCGGCCGACATCGGAACCAGATATCGCCAGACAAAATCGTCCCGGAAGCCCTTTCGCCGGAGAAACTCGCCGACCGTCATGCCATCGTTCAACTCGCCGGCCTCCAGCGACTGGATCGAGACGCGATTGAAGCGAAGGATGTCCCAGAGCATCCGATAGAAACCGGCGCTGACGAGATTCTTCCGTTGGGCGAACAGCCCGTTCAGTGAACTTCCCTGGTACTCGAAGCCCGATTCGCGGCACATGACGCTCAAGCTCATGTCGCTCGGCCGCGACTCGACTCCGAACAACCGCAGCATCCGGCAAAAATTCGGGTAGGTGCGTTCGTTGAACACCATGAAGCCCGTATCGACGCGGTAGGTCTGGCCGAAAGCCGAAATCTCTACGGTGTTCGTGTGGCCGCCCGCGTAGTCGTTGGCCTCGAAGAGATGCACTTCATGTTCTTCGCACAACAGCCGCGCCGTCAAGTTGCCGCTGATGCCGCCGCCGATAATGGCAATTCGCATCGGAGTTCACCCGCCGGTCAAATTCTATCGTCAATTCAGGATTGACTGATGTTATGTTCTTTTAGCCTTCACGCCAACGATGGGAAGCAGACAAAACGCCGCAAGGGACTCACATTCGCCGAAAAACACGCAGACCCGGCAGCGAAACCTGCGATCCGCTTCAATCATGGCTTTCTGGGCGGCCAGGGAAAGAAAGCGCTCGTTCGCTCGACGTAGTCGCGGTACCCGGCGCGACGGTTCTGTAAAGTGCGTTCCAGCAGTGCGACGCCGGACACCCGCAGCAGCAGGAAGGACATGAGCAGCGGGCTGAAGATCGACCACCACGCGCCTCCCGCGGCAGCGACCAGATAGATGCCCCACCACACCAGGAAGTCGCCGAAGTAATTGGGATGACGCGTGTATCGCCACAACCCCGCGTCCATCACCCGGCCGCTGTTGGTCGGGTCGGAAAGAAACCTCGCAAGCTGCCAGTCGCCGACGGACTCGAACAGGAAACCGGCAAGCCAGACCGACAGTCCCACCGCGTCCAGCGTGGTGAACGTCGCGCCACTCCGCACCCCCGCCTGCACGGGAAATGAGACGAACCAGATGAGCAGTGCCTGAAGGACAAAGACCGTCCAGAGACTGACCCGGCCGAATCGCTCGCCGTGATACTCGCGCATCGCACGGTAGCGATGATCCTCGGGTTTGCCGCGTTTGCGCCACGCGAGGTAACCGGCAAGGCGAAGCCCCCACACGCAGGTCATACCCGTCAGCAGCATCCCGCGAGTGCCGACGGACGTGACCATGAACAGCGATGCAAGAGCCGCTACTGCGAACCCAAGCCCCCAGAAGATGTCGACAATGCTGACATCCCCGAGCCGCAGGCTCAAGAGCCACACGGCGCAAAGCATCAGCAGCAGAAGCAGGAGAACGCAGCAGGTGGCGATTGAGAAAGGCACTGTGGTTCGAGTGTAAATTATTGGCCGGCTACGAGTAACGTGGCGCGAGTTTTCAATTCGGGGATGATGCAACCCGGGGAGAGACGTGTCACATCGCCGCATCGAGTATAACATTTCCCGTGAGTCCAAATCGTGCTCAGCGCAGCGGTGCTCGTGCTCGAATATATCGTTTCGATGCTTACTCAACTGACGAAGAAGGCAGATGGTATGGGCGACATGCCACCTTGGAGTGATACCGGAATCGATTACGAGCACGAGCACCGCTGCGCTGAGCACGAGAGTCACGGAGTGTCAGTGAGCGCGGACACAGTTCAGCTGCCAATCTGGACGGAATTCGGCAGATAGCCGGCGTCTATCCAGCGTCACGTCCCCATCACGTGCGTCTATTGAGCACCCAGCCCCCGTTGTTCCCGATCTTCCGCATCAATCTCACTTCTCGGCTCGCCGCACGCGGTGAGCGGCCCGCGACGCGTTCTTCGAAGCCGCCCGTACCACTCAACCGACTGTGGTATCATCACAGGGATCAGGCCCGATTGGATTGTAAACAAGGAAACAGGAATGCCCGCGCACCACTGGCATGTCGGCGTCAGACGTTGGGCGTATCGGCCGCGCAGGGGGATTGCTCTTGCGACGCTGGTCGTGATCCTGCTGATTGTGACGGCGATTGCAATTTCGGTCTGGCTGACGCTCCGGAGTTCAGCGGGACCGGCGACCGATAAACCGATCGTCCATGAGGTGATTCGCGGGCCTTACGAGTTCGTGGTCATCGAGAAAGGCGAAGTCGAGAGCGCCAACAACGCGGAGGTGCGCTGCGGTGTCCGCGCACGCACAGGCAGCGGAACATCGACGTCGATTGTCAAGCTCGTCCCGGAAGGCACCTGGGTGAAGAAAGGCGATTGGCTGATCACGTTCGATTCCTCGACGCTCGAACAGGAACGCCGGACGCAGCAGATCGCCGTGAATTCGCGCCAGGCAACGATGATCCAGGCCAAGGCGGCTTACGAAACGGCAGTCAAGTCGCTGGCGGAATACAGCGAAGGCACTTCCGGAGCACAGGCCAAGACGATCGACAACGAGATCGTCACGGCAAGCCAGGATTTGCACAAGATCGAGTTGTCCTACGATTCGACGAAGCGTCAGGCGGCTCGCGGTTCGGTCACCGTCCTGCAGCTGGACGGCGAGAAATTCCGCAAGGACGCGGCACGGAACGACCTCGACCTGGCCCGGCGAAAGATGACCGCATTGGAAGCCTACTCGAAACCGAAGATGCTCACGCAGCTGAGCAGCGACGTTAAAGCCCGCGAGGTCACTTATCGAAACGAGCAGGCCAGCTACGACGAGGAGATCTCGAAGCTCAAGGAGATCGACGATCAGATCGCCAAGTGTCAGGTCTACGCGCCGCAGGACGGGCAGGTCGTGTACGCTAATCTGGTCGATCACCACGGTTCGCGCGAGTTCGTGGTCGAAGCCGGCGCAATGGTGCGGGAGCGGCAGATACTGCTGAATCTGCCCGATCCGAAGCGGATGCAGATCCGCACAGAAATCGTCGAGACGCGAGTCAATCTCATCCACGAAGGCCAGCCCGTGGCAATCCGCATCGAAGCGATGGGAGACCGCGAACTGCAGGGCAAAGTCAAAAAAGTCAACAAATACGCGGATCCTTCGGATTTCTGGACCTCTTCCTCCAAACAGTTCGGAGCGCTCGTCGAAGTCATCGATCCGCCGCAGGAACTGCGAGTCGGCCTGACCGCCGAAGTCCGGATTCTCGTCGACCAGCTGGATAGCGCCCTGCAGGTGCCCGTCCAGGCGGTCTACGAACGCGACGGAAAGACCTATTGCCTGGTCCAGAGAGGCAAGAACTGGGACACACGGATGGTCGTGATCCGCTCGACGAACGACCGCATGGTCGCACTGGACGAAACCGAATCGGAGGCGATCCAACCAGGCGAGATGGTGGTCGTGAACCCCCGCGAACATGTCGAAAAATTCGACGCAAGCCGGTTCTCGACTCCTCAGAGTTGATCCCTGCAAACTGGAAGGACCGCGCCAATGAGTGAACTCGGATTGCATGGCCGCGTGGCCCTGGTGACGGGTGGCAGTCGAGGCATCGGGCGCGCCGCCGCGATCGCGCTGGCAGGGTGCGGTGCCGAAGTGGCCGTCAATTTTCGGGAACGAACGTCGGACGCGCGCGAAGTCTGCGACGAGATCCGCTCGATCGGCGGCACACCGCTCCTGGCCCAGGCCGACGTTTCCCGGGCCGACGACGTGGCCCGTTTAGTGGAGTACGTCGAGCGGGAACTCGGGCCCGTTTCCATTCTGGTGAACAATGCAGGCATCACTCGCCCCGAACCTGTCGAGTGCATCACCGAGCAGAGTTGGGATGAAGTGCTGGCGGTCAATCTCAAGTCCGTATTCCTGGTGACTCAGGCCGTGCTCCCCGCGATGCGTGCTGCGCGCTGGGGACGGATCGTCAACCTGTCGTCGGTCGCCGCACAGACAGGCGGTGTCGTCGGCCCGCACTATGCGGCATCCAAAGCCGGCGTGCTTGGACTGACGCACTCTTACGCGTCGCTGCTGGCGAAAGAGAACATCACCGTCAACGCGATCGCCCCAGCGCTGATCGACACCGAGATGGTGCGAAACAACCCGCGTGCAAGACCCGAACTCATTCCGCTGGGGCGGTTCGGCACGGCCCAGGAAGTCGCCGAGGTCGTGGTGCTCCTGGCATGCAACGGCTACATCACCGGCCAGACCTTCAATGTGAACGGCGGCTGGTGCATGAGCTGACCTCGGCAGGTTTTCAACCGCTGAAGCACGGATCGGAGGCCGCGCCCCGCGCAGCGGCTGAGTCCAATCGGTGATTTGGCCCGATGCGGAGCCTTAATGGGGCGAAGGCGGGCCGATTTTCAGGAAGTTCCCGTAGCCGACGATGATCGTTGATCCAATGAGCACCGCCAGGCCGAGTGCGATCAGGATGTGGGTCCGCTTGCTGGTTCCCTTCCACTCGCGCAGTACCACCCCCCATAGCGTGCTGAAGATGATGATGCTGGCCATATGCAGCGTCCAACTGGAGAACTCGTATTTCCCCATCCGCGTCTGGCCCATGCTGTAGAAGAAGAACTGCAGGTACCAGGTCGTGCCGGCGATCGCCGAAAGAACATAATTGGCGAAGATGGGGACCGATTCGATCTGCGCGGCGGCCGCGGCATCACGACCATTCGCATTCGTTCCGGCCAGTTCGTCGGCGTCCCATGTCACGACGCCTTCCGTCGCGCTGACTTCGGCGACAACGCTCTTGCGCAGCGCCAGATACTCGTGTCCGCTGCGGTTCTTGACGTTCAGAATCAGGCACCAGATGAAGTTGGTCGTAAAGCCGCCCCAAAGAACGACGACGAGGACCGGAAGATTCTGCCACAGATCAGCCCCGCCGTTCCTGGCCAACGACTCCTTCGCCAATTCGGCAATCGGCTTGCCCGCAGCCAGGCCGTACGCAAACGAAGCGCTCAGCACACCGGAAAACGTGGCGACCAGCAGCCCTTTGACGAAACTGAATTCCTCAATCGTCGCCTTCTTCTGTTCGGCAGTGAGTTCCCTTTCCTTGGACATGCCGGCCATTCCGCTGATCGCAATACCGGCAAGACATACGGCGACGCCGAACAGTATCACCTGGCCGGAAGGCTGGCGAATAATGTCGTAGATCTCGCCGCTGAAGATCGGAGGCATGAGCGTGCCGAACGCCGCGCAATAGCCCAGCGCAATTGCCATCCCCAGCGCGATGCCGAGGTACCGCATCGTCAGGCCGAAGGTCAGACCGCCCAGGCCCCACATTGCCCCGAAAACGTACGCCCACATCAGATTTTCCACCGGCGCCGCGCGGAGAATGTCCCAGAGCCCAGGCACCAGCAGCCATGCCAGCACGAGCGGTGCGATGATCCAACTGAAGAAGCCGCCAACCAGCCAGTAGGTCTCCCACGACCACTTCTTCACGCCGCGATACGGGATGTAGAAACTGGCGGAAGCGAGTCCGCCCAGCCAATGAAAGAACACGCCCAGAAACGGATTGACATTCATCGTTCAACCACCTCTTGGCCCCGCTCCGGCGAGAAGGCCTGCGCACGACCTTGCTCGGTCAGAAAGCGAGAGCAGACTCAGGATCCAGTGCTTTGCACACGCTCGTTGGCCTCACATTATCTCCACCTCGATTGGCCCCGCAAGCTTATTCCAACGGCCAGGCCGCTAATCTCGCGGACGGGCTCGTTTCGGGTCGAATAATCCGAATCCCCCTCCATCGAAGCGCGGCACAGCCGGAGATTCGGAACGGCTGGAGGCAAAAAATCGACATTTTCCGAGTTGAACGGTCGTGCAATAATCCGGAATATCTGGGAGGCAGCCGCGGATCAAACACGGATTTTCAAGGACTAGAGACAGTCCGAGGTTTGAGAGCAACATGGCAGGCAAGATTCTGGTAACCGGCGCAACGGGACTGGTCGGAAACAACGTCACGCGTAGGTTGATCGAGGGCGGATTGCGTCCCCGCGTACTCGTTCGAGGGGACGGGATTCCCGCGGCGCTGGCGGGACTGAACCTGGAACTGGTGCGAGGCGATATCTGCGACGCGGAATCGCTGCGTGCGGCGTTTGCCGGCATCGACTGCGTGATCCATTCGGCCGGATTCGTACACCTCGGGCGCAGCCACTTGGAACTGCACCGGTCCATTAATGTGGACGGCACCCGGAACGTGGCCGACGCAGCGATTGCCGCCAGAGCTCGCATGATCCACATTTCCAGCTGCGACGCAATTTCCGGCGGGACCGCCCGCCATCCGGCCGATGAAGATACGCCGCTGCGACCGCCGATCGCATGCAATTACGTCAGATCAAAACGGGCCGCTGAGCAGATCGTGCTCGAGCGGATCGGGCGGGGACTGGATGCTGTCATTATCAACCCCGGGTTCATGCTCGGCCCCTGGGATTGGAAGCCTTCGTCGGGAAGGATGATGCTCGAAGTTGCTCGGAACCGCTGCCTGCTGGCACCACGCGGTCACTTCAGTGTCTGCGATGTGCGCGATGTGGCTGACGGCATTATCGCAGCGATCGACAAAGCACCGTCTGGCCGACGCTACATCATGGCCGGCGAGACCCGATTGTACCTCGACGCCTGGCGTCTGTTCGCCAGCATCACCGGCGGACGCCGGCCCTTGTTTCGCCCTGGTCCGGTGAACCTCTGGATCGGCGGGAAACTCGGAGATCTCCTGGGACGCCTCACGGGCCAAGAGCCCGATCTCAATTCGGCTGCCATCGCTCTGGCCCGACAGCCCAAGTACTACTCCAGCCAGCGAGCCATCAGCGAACTCGGTTATCGGATTCGTCCGATTGCCGAGAGTGGACGCGATGCGTGGGACTGGTTCGTGGCCCACGGATATGCCACGCCGGCCCGATCGGAACGCGACCGGCCTCGGACCGTCGCTTTCCGGCCATTTTCAGGCCGGTTCGCAATACTGCCTCTCATCCGGGCTGGTGCTAATCGCTCGCACGCAACCGCTGAGCGTCGCCTATCACCCCCCTGAAAGTATGCATCTACTTGACGCTCACCCATCGATCGCTACACTCCACGCACCTTACCCATTTGACGCCATCGATAAATCACCTCGCGTCGTGGTGGGTTCTCTGGTCGATGGTTAGATGAGGGCCGACTCGCACAGCCGGTCCTGACGGTCCGAAAGGAGTGTTTGGAATGCAGAGATTCGCAATGGTGGCGGTCGTGATGCTGGCACTGGGGACATTCGCTCAGGTGGCGAGCGCCGACAGTGGTTCATGCCCGAACGGCCAATGCTCGCAGGTCAGTACGACCCGAGTGGTCCGCACGCCGCTCGTGAAGAAGACGCTTGTCAAGAAGACGGTCGCAAAGAAGTCCACGTCCAAGTTGTTCTCTGGCCGCCTGCTTGCCCGCCTCCGCGGTTGATATCAAACGGATTTGATGACAGACAAACGCCACGTGCTCGCAACCGAGTGCGTGGCGTTGATCGTTTCTTGGCTGCACAGAAGAGCGGTGAGCACAGGGGGGAGATCACCGCCGGCCGAAACGCCAGAAAGAAGATAGTCGGGGCGCCGAGATTCGAACTCGGGACCTCCTGCTCCCAAAGCAGGCGCGCTAGCCAGACTGCGCTACGCCCCGTGACTTGTCACATCGATCTGACCGGGTGGCGGTCGTTGAGCGTCTAATGCTACTGACAGCGCCCGGATCGCACAAGGTCGTGGGTATCCGGAGTCCGGAAGGCAGACGGAATCCAACTTGCTGCCGCCTGCAGGAGTCTTTCCCCGCGCCGGTGTCACGTGATGCTCACCGCTATCTGGTGTGCCCGCGCTCGCGGCTAATGCGATTTCACTTTGCAGCCCTTCAACGCCGCGAGTTTGGCACACCCTCCAGATATTCCATCACCGGTTCTGTTGGTCTTACTGGCATCCGGCATCTCTCTTTTCCTACGCCGCCTCGCGAGTCTTGCGATCTGCACTGCCGGTCAGCAACTCCCGCATCCGCTCGAACTCCTCGTGGTTTTGGAAGTGGATAACAATCCGACCGCGGCCGCGACTCGACTGGCGGATTTCGACTTTGGTGCCGAGTGCCATGCGCAGTTCCTGCTGTAATGACGCAACCTGCTGGGTCGTGGTTCGCTTGGGACGCTTCGTTTTGACACCCACCACATCGGGAGGCGAATCTTCTTTGAAGACCATCTCCTGCACCTGGCGTTCCGTGTCGCGCACGCTCAGTCCCTCACGCTGGATCCGGTCGCTGAAGGCGATCTGCTCAGACTCGTTGCCCAAGGGCAACAGTGCCCGGGCGTGGCCGGCCGTGATGCCGCCCTTCCGCAAGGCATCGAGTACCGCCCCGGGCAGTTCGAGCAGCCGCATCAGATTTGCGATCGTCGATCGGTCGATCTTGATGCGCTGAGCCAACTCGTCCTGAGTGCACGAATGTTCATCAATATATCGCTTGAAGGCCATCGCCTTCTCGATCGGATTGAGGTCCTTGCGTTGCACGTTCTCGACGATGGCCAACTCGGCAACCAGCCGATCATCGGCCTTGCGCAACCGCGCAGGCACGGTGGGCCAGCCGGCGCGGATCGCGGCGCGCAGTCGTCGTTCGCCCGAGATCAACTGGTACCGGCCATTGACCTGTCGTACCAGAACCGGCGCGAGCATCTCGTGCGATTTGAGGCTCTCCGCGAGCGATGCGATCTCCGATTCGTTGAATTCGCGCCGAGGCTGGAACGGATTGGCGTCGATCTCGTCTGCCTTCAAGTACAGCAGATCGGGCTGAGCCGCATTCGTGTCGGCCGCCCGAGCGCGCTGAGACGCCTCGCCGGCCAGCCCCGACTCGTCGAGCCCAGCAACTTCATCTTCAAGAGACGAACCCAGCAATGCCGCCAGTCCGCGTCCGAGTCGCTTTTCCCTAGTCACGATCCAGCACCTCCATGCACAATTCGATGTAAGCCCGCGAGCCGCGAGCGCGCGGGGCATATTCCAGAACCGACTGAGAGTGGCTCGGCGCTTCGGCCACCGCGACGTCGCGCGGCACCACCGTGTCGAACACAATGCCTCCAAAGAAATCCCTCACGTCCTCCTCGACCTCGCGAGTCAGTTCGAGCGACGGATCGTACATGGTCAACACGATGCCGCCGAACTCGAGCCGGCCGGGCTTGCGCTTCATGATGCGCTTGATCACCTTGATCATCTCCGCCAGCCCCTCCATCGCGAAGTACTCGCATTGCAGCGGCATCACCACCTCGGTCGAAGCCGACAACGCGGTTTCGGTCATCGGCCCGAGCGAAGGCGGACAGTCGATCAACACGAAGTCGTAGACGCTCACTCCGCCGGCCAAGTGACGCTGAAGCACGGCCGTGTCGCCGGATTCGTCGCTCAGCGTCTCCACGTCCGCGAAACTGCGGCTGCCCGGCAGCAACTCCAAGCCGTCGTAACGCGTCTTGCGGAGTGCCTCGGTCAACGGCTTCTGCTCCACCAGCGGATGCCGCTGAGTCGGCTCGCAACCCAGACTGCTCGTCGCGTTGCACTGTGGATCAAAGTCAATCAGCAACGTTCGGCAACCGGCTTTCGCCAGCCCGACGGCCAGGTTCACGGAAGTCGTGGTCTTCCCCACGCCTCCCTTCTGATTGGCAATGCACAGAATCCGCGCCACGCGAGTCCCCTTCCCAAGGGCCGTTCCGGAAAGCGCGCGGATTCTATGAGAGGGTCGCAGAGCGTCAAATGGCAGTTTCAGCGGAGAGCGAGAATCAGTTCCACGTGAAACCCGCAGGCAACCCAGCCGCCCCACGCAGCGAAACCAGCGCAGACACGCACAGTACCGCAAATCGCCTAATATGTTCCACGTGGAACTGCTGCTCACTGCAGCGGTGCGAGCTATTCCAGCGGGTTGATGACCAGCCCGCTGAGCAGCTTCGGATAGAAGTAAGTGCTCTTGGCCGGCATGCGTTCGCCCGCCTGGCTGATCGTCCGCACATGCTGCACGGTGGCCGGCATGACCAATGCCGCAACCGGGAAGGGAGCGTTCGGATTGTCGGGGTCACCCTGCTGCAATCCTTCGACGACCTCCGACACAAGGTGAACGTACTTCGGGTTCGGCATCGATCGAGCGTTCCAGAGCGTCTCGACGATCAGCCGATGCAGGATGCTGACTCCCAGTCCGCGCCAGGGCACCGTGTGTTCGCTGGCGACTTCGGCCATTCGCTGACGACCTTGAGCGCTCAATCTCGCGAGGGTCCAGCGACGATCCGCGTGCGTGTAGAGCGCGAGGTTCTCCTGGCTGCCTTCGGCTTCGAGATTTTCCCAGACCTCATCGGCCAGTTCGGGGCCTTCGCCGAGCGCCCTGGTTTCAAAGCTGTCACCCAGAGTTGCGATCAGCTGTTCGGCGGTCCAATTCGGCAGCCCGCGGAACAGGCGGTGCGTGGGCATGACCACCATGCCCGGATCGTTCATGCTGACGCACATCATGAGCACATAGTTGGCCGGGTGATTGACGGGCAGATCTCCGGCCTCGGCCAGCTTGTCGCGATAATTGCAGGCCGTTTCGTAGCGATGGTGGCCGTCGGCGATGAAGATCGGCTGATCGGCCATCGCGGCCTGGGCTTCGCTGATGACCGCGACATCCGTAACCAGCCACATGCGGTGCACGACTCCGAGGTGGTCGGTTGCCTCGAACGGAATTGTGCCGGCTACCGCTTGCTCGAGAATCTCCTGGCAGGTGTTTTCTTCGTCCGGGTAAAGTCCGAACACCTGACTGAGATTGGCGCGGCAGGCGAGCGTCAGGTTCAGCCGGTCGGCCTTTGCCGCCGAGTGCGTTTCCTCATGCGGATAGATACGTCCCTGGCCGAACCGTTCGAGTCGGACCCGGGCCATGAAGCCGCGCCGCGTGTGCTGGACCCCGCCGTACTCGAAGATCTGGTGGTACACATAAACGGCCGGGTCGGAGTCACGCTGCAACACGCCCTCGCTCTGCCAGTTCTTCAGAAACCGGGCAGCCCGCGTGTAACGGTTGTGGCCCGCGTCGTCCCCGGGCTCTTCGCGATTCAGGATCAGCCGGATGACGTTGGCCGGGTGCTTTCGGTAGAGCTCCGTCTGCAGTTCGGGACTGATCACGTCGTAGGGCGGCGCGATTACGTCGCTCAGCGATCCCACGTGCCCGAGGTCGTATCGAATTCCGCGAAAAGCTTCAATGTGTGCCACGCCATGCTTCCTGAAGGCTATTGATTCACGCGTCTGCAAAACGCAACGGCGGCCATTCGCACACCGGACGCGCGAATGGCCGCCGCTGGCAAAACACTTTGTAGTGAACGGCCGACCTCTTTTCCAGTAGCGATGCCTAGTACCGGTAGTACTCCGGCTTGTACGGTCCTTCGACCGGCACGCCGATGTACTGGGCCTGTGCCGAGGTGAGCCGGGTGAGCTTGACGCCGAGTTTGCCGATATGCAGGCGAGCCACTTCTTCGTCGAGCAGTTTCGGCAGTACATGGACGCCGAGCGGGTATCGGTCCGGGTGGTTCCAGAGTTCGATCTGGGCCAGCACCTGATTGGTGAACGACGTGGACATCACGAACGAGGGATGCCCCGCAGCACAACCCAGGTTCACCAGGCGACCTTCGGCCAGCACGATGATCGAACGACCGTCGGCGAACCGGTAACGATCCACCGGGCCGCCGGGCATCGCATCGCTCTTGATCGTCTCGCGAACGACGTTCGTCTGGGCGTTGAGCCAGGCCATGTCGATCTCGAGGTCGAAGTGCCCGATATTGCAGACGATCGCGTCGTTCTTCATCACGCTGAGATGTTCGCCGCGAATGACGTCGCGGTTGCCGGTCGCCGTGACGAAGATATCGCCTTCCTTGACGGCGTCTTCCATCGTGGTGACCTCGAAGCCCTCCATCGCGGCCTGCAGCGCGATAATGGGATCGATCTCGGTGATGATGACTCGAGCGCCGAAGCCCTGCATCGACTGGGCACAGCCCTTGCCGACATCGCCGTAGCCCGCAACCACAACGACCTTGCCCGCCACCATGACCCCCGTCGCCCGCTTGATGCCGTCGGCGAGCGACTCGCGGCAACCGTACAGGTTGTCGAACTTGCTCTTGGTCACCGAGTCGTTGACGTTGATCGCCGGCACCTTGAGTTCACCCTGCGCATGCATCTGATAAAGGCGGTGGACGCCCGTCGTGGTCTCCTCGGACAGCCCGCGTATGCCGGACAGGAACTCGGGATACTTCTGGTGCACCATCGCCGTCAGGTCGCCGCCGTCGTCCAGAATCATGTTCAGCGGCTGGCCGTCCGAGAAGAACAACGTCTGCTCGATGCACCAGTCGAACTCCTCGACCGTTTCGCCCTTCCAGGCGTAGACGGGAATGCCCGCGGCGGCGATGGCAGCGGCCGCATGGTCCTGCGTCGAGAATATGTTGCAGCTGCTCCAGGTCACATCGGCTCCGAGCGCTTTCAGAGTCTCAATCAACACCGCCGTCTGCGTTGTCATGTGCAGGCAGCCGGCGATGCGTGCGCCCTTGAGCGGCTTCTCCGTCTTGTACTTTTCGCGCAGAGCCATCAGGCCCGGCATCTCGTTCTCGGCCAGCCGGATTTCCTGGCGACCCAGTTCGGCCAGGGCCATGTTCTTGACTTTGTACGCCAGCCTCTTCGTTTCAGCCTGCGCCACAGACAACTCCTTAATCTAATACCTGAACAAATGTACGGCTACCTGAATTCAGCGGCCCGCCATGATTGAGCGCCGCGAGCGACATGGCATTGCCCCAACATCATAATCGCATGCGCTCCGTTGCACAGGGCGGCAGGGGTGAGCGCAGCTAGGAGGCCGCGGATCGGCACCGATTCAAACGGCCAAATTCAACGATCCACGCTCGCCATTCCGATGATGCCGGACAACGGCGAACGGACTGATCCCTGGTCTATCCGTGCCAACCCGTGACCTCTTCCCATCCGGACTTCGCTCCACGAGTCGCAATCAACTCGCGAATCCCTTCCGGGCGGCGGAGACAAACGCTCTGAGCAGCATGGGGTCCTTTTGTCCCGGCTTCGACTCGACACCCGATGCCGTGTCCACCGCGACGGGACGGACGGCTTTGATGGCTTCCTCAACGTTGAACGGAGTCAGACCTCCGGCGAGGATCAGCGGCAGATCTCCGAGCACCGACCTCGCGTCGCCGATCGCCTTCCAATCCGCAACGGTTCCGGTGCCGCCGTACTCGCCCTCCTGGTAGCCGTCGAGCAGCACAGAGTCCGGCAACCGTCCGAGGCGACGGCATTCATCCAGGTAGGAGACCGCCGCACTCAGATCGCCGCCTTTGATCCGGAACGCCTTGATAACTTGGCGCGATCCGAGAGCCGCGATCATCTCCGGCGGTTCGTCGCCGTGCAGTTGCACCCAATCGAGTTTCACGCGATCCGCCGTCTCGATGACCTTTTCAACTGCCGCGTTAACGAAGACCCCCACTTTGACGGAACGATCTCGCGCCTCAGCGGCAATCTGCTCTGCGACGGCAATGGGGATACATCGCGAACTGTATTCATAGAAATTCAGACCGAGAGCGTCCGCGCCCGCCAATGTGGCGATGCGAGCGTCCACGGGTCGCGTAATCCCGCAAATCTTGATGCTAAACAACGTTCGGATCCGCTTTCGCAGTCAATTGCCCAGCGGCAAGTCTTCAGGTACTCAGGACTCACTATTATTACGTACGAATTCGCCCCTGTCATTACGACGGTTACCTGTCAGTACGAGAGATCGCGGCACAGGTTCTCCTGTTTCGGCCATCCCGCCGGCGCTTCGCGGCCGTCGAATCGCGCAATCCCCCTCGTTAATGGGGAATACATGAAGAAGTCCTTCTGGTTAAACTCTCACGCCCCGTGGTGCGGCACCTCCGTCATCCGAACTCCTGGCGGAAACGACGGCATTAGAACGGTCACACTGCAGACGGATATCGGAGTTTGCCGATCTTAACGAAACGGCTTGCGCCCGAAGCGCTACCGGATCGCTTTGACGGAACTCGTTTGCTGGATGGAGTCGACATGTACGAGTCGTTTTATCGCCTGAAGGCACGTCCGTTTGCGGCTGCTCCCCAGATTCAGAGCTATTTTCCGAGCGAGGCGATCGAACAGGCTCGCCAGACTTGTATCCGGGTGATCGAACGGGCCGAAGGTCCGGCACTGATCGTGGGTCCGCCCGGGGTAGGCAAGACGTTGCTGTGCCGGTTGCTGGGAGCGTATTTCGACACCGTTTTCCAGGTCGCCCTTTTGTCGAGCGCCCAGCTTTCGACCCACAAATCGCTGCTGCAGAACATCCTCTTCGAGCTGAAGCTGCCCTACCGCGAGATGGACGAGGGGGAATTGCGTCTTCAGTTGATCAACTACCTGCAGCCCAGCGACGAGTGTCCGCATGGCATTCTGCTGATCATCGACGAGGCCAGCGCGATGCCGATTCGGCTGCTCGAGGAGATGCGGATCCTGACGAACGTCGTGGGAAACGGCCAGCCGCGGGTTCGCTTGGTTCTGGCCGGCAATTCGAGACTCGACGAACGATTCGCGCACCCGAGGCTCGAGTCGTTCAATCAGCGAGTGGCCGCGCGTTGTTATCTGCAGGCCATGTCCAGAACCGAAACCGATGACTACGTTCGGGCTCAGCTCTCGTTCGCGGGCGGATCGGCCGACATGATTTTCGCCGAGGACGCGTTCCGCGCAATTTACCAGGCGACCGATGGAATCCCGCGGCTCGTCAATCAGGTCTGCAACCACACGCTTACGCTATCCTGCCAGGCCGGCCACCGGAAGATCGATGCGGAAAAGGTCTCGCAGGCATGGGCCGATCTGCAGCAATTACCCGCGCCGTGGCAGGAGAAAAAGGCCGAGACGGACAACGAGCACGCGTTCATCGAATTCGGGCAACTCGATGACGAGCCGTCCTCAGCGTCCTCGAGCGAAGGGGAACCATCCGCCGCGCCAATTTCGGGCTCGCCCCAAGTCGATCCCATGATCTCCGCCGTGGCCCGGTGCGGTGAAGTCGTCGAGTTCGTGGCAAGCGGAGAAGCGGACGAGCATCCGTCGATCATCTTCGGCAGCCTTGGCGCGAACATCGAATCCGCCAGGAGCTTCGAACCCCTGATGGATGACGACGACGAACTGCCGGACTCGCCCGTTGACGAGAGCCCCGCCAGCGCAGAAGCCCCCGAGCAACCAGCCGTCCCGCTGGCCGCGAACCCGTTCGACACGCCGTTCGACGAGGAGGAAATCATCGTCGATCGGCTTGTGGCTGAACCGGCGACCGCGGCGAAAGTGGCCGCACCGAAGGCAATCGCACCGAAAGCGACGGCTGGCGAGTCCGAGAACAAAAGCGAATACACACGATCGCGCATTGATTCGGCCGGTCAGCCGCGGCTGAAAGAACCTGCGTCTGACGCGGACTCCGCGCCGGTCGACATTGGATCGTCCGGCGCCGGAGCGTCTTCATCCGCGAACGGCGGACTGGCCGAAGTCACCGGTTCACGGACCGACGAATCGGTTTTCGCTCAGGATTCGGCCGAGGAGAACTGGGAATCGTTGCTGACGATCCTGCCCAGTGCCGCGAACGAACCGCTGCTGGCCGGCGCGGGTCTTCCCGCGATGTTCGAGTTCACGATTCTGGAGACGGCCCCTGGCGAAGGCATGGTCCTCGACACGTCCGGCGAAGCCTCGAATCCCGCATCGAGCGAGGATGCGGGACAGGTCGCGCGTCCGGCTCAAAGAGTTGATCAGTACGTGCCGTTTTCCACGCCGCGGCCTCCTCATCACGACGATCGGGATCTGATCCAGGTCCACGACGATGAAGAGCCGATTGCCTGTGCGGGCACGGGCGAGAGCGTCAAGCCCGACGTGCGCCGCATGGAGTACCGGGAACTGTTCGCGCAGCTTCGGCGCAAGCCCTGAAGCTCGCAAGACGGCCGTTTAACGGTATTGGCGAACGACTTTTCCACCCCGCCTGCGGGGTTTTGCACCCGGTTTCCCAGATTACCGCTTGACCGGGACCGTCGCACTTCCTTACGAAATGCCGTAGCGGCGGGGATCGACCTCACCGGCATCCCACCCACTTTCCGTTGAATCACGTCGGGGAGAAACCAC
>CAIPEB010000744.1 GCA_903863885.1 uncultured Planctomycetaceae bacterium
AGCAACCGACTGTGGTGGCAATGATCATCGACCGACACTGATCGAGTCCTGGAATACAGCAGACCCGCGTTCAGTTCACTGCACCGGGCAACGAGGGCCGTTCATTCGGCCCTTTTTTATTGCCCGTACGGTGAAATCACGTTGGCCAGTGCTTCACGAATTGTGGGCGGTCTCCCGGCCGCCTCGCTTCATCACGGTCGTGCTGTGATCTGCCGATATCACTTCGGCAAGTGCTGTTCGCCGGCGGAAGCGTCGCGCAGATTCACCCACCGCACTTTCGCCAGACATCCCGATGCGATCGGAAAGAACTCGTCCACCAGCCCGCGATCAGCGGCTGTCCGGCAGTTGACCTCAGGCGGACAATGCGTGGATTTCAGCAGGACCAGCTCGGCAGCACCGAGCGCAACGGCCAAACGCGCTGCGATCGAATCGGTCGTCGCAGACCAGTCGTGGGGCAGGGCAGGGGCCGGCATCAAAGGCTCGACCCGCTCAAGAAAATCGGCGACGGCAAACACCACACATGGGGCCGAAACGTTCTGCAGAGCCGACTGCAGTTCATCAAACCGGCGAATGAAGGTCAACGATGGCACAAGCGATGCGACGATTCGCGCCGTTGCCGTCAGCAGGTCCACGCACGCCCAGTGCGCCGCGGCCTGATCCATCCGGAACCGGCGGGAAAGCGCGCGAACACCGTCCGCCAGCGATCCGCCGCCGACCACCAGCACGTGCGCCGCAATGGCCTGAGCGCTGAGCCAGTCCCGAAGCGTCTCAGGGAATTCCGGCATGTCGAGCAGGCTGCCGCCCACTTTCACCACCCGCACCGGATAGCTGCTCATGGTCCGAATGCCTCGCTGGCCAACACCGCCAGCGCGTGCGCCGGTGCGCACCGCGACGGCCGCTGGCCGATCTCTCGTGCCAGGGACACGACTCTCGCCGGCCATGGCAAGACATTAATCGCGCGGCGTGCCAGAAACTCGCCGTGCCCCGACACGATCCAAACCTCGGGCGGTCGCGGCATCGACTCCACAACGATCCGCACGCGTTCGGCGAGCATGGCCGTCTGCGCCCTCACCGCGGCCTGCGCCAATTCCGTCGCATCGCGATCATCGAACATCTCGCTGTCGGCCGCGATCATACGAGCCAGCCTTGCGCACGCGTACGCCCGCAGATGCGGACGCCCGTCAGCACTGAACTCAGCCGCGGCGGATTCGGGCAAGTCGCCGGTAATGACATGGACATCGTGCATCGTGGCAAACAGTTCCTGCACGACCGGACACAATTGGCCACGATACGGCACCAAATCCACGAGGCACGCCACCGGGCTCCGCTCAACGCCCGTGTAAACCAGTTCGCCGGCGATCAACCGTTCGGTATCCGTCGTGCCGCGGGCACATACGGCTCCCTCGACGATCGGCACGACATCGCAGGTCGTCGAGCCGATATCCAGCAACACGGCCGCTGGTCGATCCGCAAAACGCGCGGCAAAGCGCGCCAGGGCATGCCAGTTGGCGGCCGCCGCCTCGAGCGGCTGCAATGCGGCGGCTTCCGAGGCAACGAACCGCCCGTCGCGGAGATATATGAGCGTACGACGGCCGGCGGCCGCACGGTCGACGGCATCCAGCACAAAACGCACGCCTTCCGCCTTCGTCGCAAAACAGTCCGCCAGTTCCGCGGTCATCGTTACGGCCAATTGACCGCCGCGAGGCGCGGAGGCAATGCACTCCGCCAGGGCGTTGCAGAGGGCATCGGAATTCTTCCACATCGCGAAAGGACGCGATTCGGCAAAACCGAGGCCGTCGGCCAGTTTGAGATTCGCGCCGCCGATATCAATTCCGAGCCAGGCCACAGGCAATGCCCCCGGGGATCCTTCGGTTCCTTCGACTTTCCCGTTTCATCGCGGCGCCGCACCGGCGCCCGCGAGCAGGCGATCGGGAGCGAATTCTACCTGCTCCTGGCCGAACGACAACGCGACCGGAAGTCCTTCGGCCATATCGAGCATCGCCTGCGCGAGATTGTTGCGGCACAGGGCCCTCAATCCGAGATACGACGTGGTCATCCGCGGGTTGATCTCCACCACAATTCCGGGCTCTTCCGCTTCAAGCGCAAGCACCATGTCGATGCCGAGATAACCGACAAGCGGCGGCAACGCATCCGCCACTTGCCCCGCAAGACGGCGAGCCCGATTCGCGAGGCTCAGCGGCAGCGGCAACCGCCCGCCCTGATACTCAAAACGGCGATCGGCCGAGAGAGTCTGCGAGCAGGGCTCAAGCATGGCCGCGCCGGACGGTCCCAGCAGCAGAGCCACGCTGGCCGGCACTCCGGCGTGATACTGCTCGAGGCGGCGGGGCCCATCGCTCGACATTTCCGTCGCGGCGGAATCTGCGGAATCGACAAGGCGGATGCCCTGCGAACCGGCGCCGTCCAGCGGTTTGACCACTGCCGGATAAGGAAAATCCCGAGGCAAAGAAACGCCCGCTTCCAGACAGATGCCGAAGGGAACCGGCACGCCGGCCGCCGCGAGGAACTCGACCGTGGCATGCTTGTTCGAGGCCAGTGCAACGAACTCGGCGGACGGCCCCAGCAGTCGGCCGCGCGACGCCTCAACCCATCGGCAGCGATCCAGCAGTGCACCCTGCGATTCGGGCGCAACAACGATCGTCCAGTCCGCGCGGCGCGAATGCCGCTCGAGCGCATCCCGTTCACCGGCCGCATCACAAACCGATACGATTTCACATCCGGGCAAGTCGAAAGCCGGTAGACGCGAGTCCCGCAGCGTGACCAGACCGATGCCGGGAACTTGCGAAAAATCGCGGGCCAGCGAGCGAAGCATCGAAGAACCTTCGCTCAGAAACGTCGGGCAATCGCCGGGCGCACATCCCCAGGAAAAAGTCCCTCCTCCGCACGCGAACTCGTAAAGGAGCACCCGCATTCTTCGTCCTTGTGCTCCATGGCTCCGTGCTTTTCCCCGGGCTTCGGGTGCTGCCTGCAGTCAGCGCCCCGCCACTGGCGCCGGATGACTTCAGAAGATCCCCAACTGGTCGCGTGCATCGTCGGTCATGCGATCCGGACTCCACGGCGGATCGAACACGATCTTGACGTCCACACTGGCCACTCCCTCCAGCGCGGAAATCACCTTCCTGCTGTGTGCGATCAGTTGCGGACCGGCCGGGCAGGCAGGACTGGTCATGGTCATGTCGATGGCGATCGCCTTCCCGGCATCCGCATCGTCGATTCGCACGGCATAAATCAGCCCGAGATCGACGATGTTCACGAACAGCTCCGGGTCGATGACCTGCTTCAATTCCTCAATTATGCGTTCTTCGCTGATGGCCATGCCGCTTGCTCGCTTGGTCGCTCACGGTGAGAGGTTCAGACGATCGAGTCGTCCGGAATTCAGTCGACATTCAGTTTTACGTAGACGTCGCCATCGACGACTTTGACTTGGTGTGCGACGGTATCCTCGGTGGCCGGCATCGTGAGCGCTTTGCCGGAACGCACGTCGAACCGGGCGCCGTGCCGAGGGCAAGCCAGCTGGTGGTCGCACAGTTGGCCGTCGCCGAGTGGCCCGCCATCGTGCGTGCACACATCGTCGATGCAGAAGAAATCGCCGCCGACGTGCACGAGCACAATAAGCCGCTCGTCGATCTCGAAGACCATCTTGCCCGGATCCGGCACATCCTCGACCCGCGCGATTTTCCGAAAGTCGCTCATAGTTTACTCGTAGTCCCTCACGCGTCTGGCGATGGCCCGGCCGAGAGCCTCGCGCACGCTTTCAATCGTGATGCGGTCGAACACCTGTTGGAAAAACCCGGTAACGATCATCTGGATCGCTTCCATTCGAGTGTAACCGCGGCATTCCGCGTAGAAGATCATCTCTTCGTCCACTCGTCCCGACGTGGACCCGTGAGTGCAGCGCACATCGTCCGCCTCGATTTCCAGGCCGGGAATCGAATCGGCTCTCGCATCGCCCGACAGCAGCAGGTTGTCGTTCCGCTGGTATCCATCGGTTTTCTGCGCTTCGGGATCGACCTTGATCATGCCGCGCCAGACCGTCCTCGAACTGTCCTGCAGCGCGGCCTTGTACAGAAAATCGCTCTGAGTGTGTTTCGCCGTGTGGTGCTGGAGCGTGTGATACGCAAAGTGCTGTTTGCCTTCGGTAAACATCACGCCATTGACCTGGCAGTTCGAACCTTCGCCGGCCAGCACCACGTGCTGGTTCACCTTGGCAAGCCGCCCGCCGATTGCGGCGCTGGTCCACTGGAGCGATGCGTCCCGATCGACGAGGGCCTGCTGATGGGCAAAATGCCAAACGCCCTGCCCCCAATTCTGCAGACTGACATAGCGGAGTCGGGAACCCGGCCCGAGGAGCAGCTCGATGCCGCCGCAGTGCAGACCGGCGCCCAAGTCGGTTATGCTCTCCGTCTCGCACATCAGCGTGGCTTCCGCCCCTTCGTCGAGAATCACCAGCGTGTGCCCCAGGTCCACACCGTTCTCGCCGAGCACCGACAATGCGTGCAGCGGCTGATCGACGACCACCCCGCGCGGCACGTAGAGGAAATGGCCTCCCGACCAGAACGCCGCATGCAACGCGGCAAATCTGTCGTAATGCGGATCGATGGCGCGAAACAGCGTCGGCTCGATCAGCTTCCGGTGACGCGACACGAGCTGGTCCAGACTGCCGAATACCACGCCGGCCGCTTCCCACGAAGGTTCCAGCCGGCTCACCCGGGGACGGCTGTTGACGGCGACCGATTGCCCCCCCAGCTGCACATCCACATTCAACAATGCGCGGCTCGGGGGAATCTCGGCCGTTTCCTCCGAGGAAAGCGGGAAGCGATCGAGGTGGAACAGCCGCAGGTCCGTGCGGCGCCACTCTTCTTCGTCGCGCGACGGCCAGTTCAGCCGGCTGAACGACTCCCAGGCTTCGCGCCGCTGGCGCCGGATCCAGTCGGGCTCGTCCCGCACTGCGAGAAAGGCCTCAAAAGTCTCCCGGTCGTAGGCTCGATGTGTAGTGGTGGACATGGACTTCTTGGCCGCATCACGGCGTGAATCTGTGGCAACGAAAGCGGGTGTCGGCGGCGGACCAGCTACCGGCCGGCCCGCTCCGCATCAACCCACGGAACCTTCCATCTGCAGCTGGATCAGGCGATTCATCTCGACGGCGTACTCCATCGGCAGCTCCTTCACGAGCGGCTCGATGAAGCCGTTGACGATCATGGTGCTCGCCTCGGATTCGGTCAGGCCGCGGCTGGTCAGATAGAACAACTGCTCTTCGCCGATTCGCGACACGCTCGCCTCGTGACCGATCTCGACATCCTGATCCGCGATCTCGAGGTACGGATACGTGTCGCTGCGGCTGCGAGGATCGAGAATCAGAGCATCGCAGACCACCTTGCACTTGGACCGCTTGGCGCCTTTTTCCACACGGACGAGTCCGCGATAGCTGCTGCGTCCCCCGTTCTTGGAAATCGACTTCGAGATGATCTGGCCCGTCGTGTGCGGAGCGCAGTGCACGAGTTTCGCGCCGGCGTCCTGATGCTGGCCTGCCCCCGCAAAGGCAATGGAGAGGATCTCGCCGCGGGCCCCCGGCTCGCGCATATAAACGGCCGGGTACTTCATCGTGAGGCGGCTTCCCAGATTCCCGTCGATCCACTCCATCGTCGCGTCGCCGTAGGCCACGGCTCGCTTGGTGACCAGGTTGTAGATGTTGTTCGCCCAGTTCTGGATCGTCGTGTAACGGCAGCGGGCGCCCCGCCGCACGATGATTTCGACGACGGCCGAATGCAGGCTCTCCGTGGAGTACATCGGAGCGGTGCAGCCCTCGACGTAATGCAGCGAAGCGCCTTCGTCCACGATGATCATCGTCCGCTCGAACTGCCCCATGCTCTCGGCGTTGATGCGGAAATAGGCCTGCAGCGGAAATTCGATTTTCACGCCGGGAGGCACGTAAATGAACGACCCGCCCGACCAGACGGCCGAATTGAGCGCAGCGAACTTGTTGTCGTGCGGCGGAATGATCGTGCCGAAATACTCGCGCACCAGATCCGGATGCTTCCGAACGGCCGTATCGGTGTCGGTGAAGATGACTCCCTGTTTCTCCAGGTCCTCCTTCAGCGAACCGTAAACCACCTCGCTCTCGAACTGAGCCTTGACCCCGGCAAGGAACTTCTTTTCCGCCTCCGGAATACCGAGTTTCTCAAACGTCTCCTTGATTTCCGTCGGCACTTCGTCCCAGGTGTGCCCTTGCTTGTCCGTCGGCTTGAGGTAGTAGTAGATGTCCTGGAAGTCGACGCCGATCTTGAGGTTTGGGTGCGCTGGGCCCAGGCCGCGGGCATCCACCCCGACGTGATCGCCTTCTTGCGCTTCCGGCCAGAAACATTTCTTAGTCTAGAAGCCAACTTAGAGCGCGGCTGGCCCAGTCCGCGCAG
>CAIPEB010000745.1 GCA_903863885.1 uncultured Planctomycetaceae bacterium
AAAAGAGTCATGATTCATGGATCTGGGATCTGATACTCAGGCATGGGCGGATCCGCGATGAACGGACACGACGCGTCGCCAACTCGCGTCTTACTGGTCGGCGCCGATGACGCCGGCTTTGTTCGCGTTCAGAACTCTCTCGGTCGCGACAGCTTTGGACCGTTCGCGTTGGTTCGCGAATCTGCGAACGAGCAAGTGTTGAGGCAGTGTGAAGAAGAGTGTTTCGACGTCATACTGCTCGATGTCTCGCAGCAAGGCTCGCAGCTGCTCGATGCCTTTGACGACGTGCTGCGGCTGGCGGAAGAACTGCCGATCGTTGTCCTCTGTCCGCTGAACAACAAGTCGATCGCGCTGGAAGCGTTGAGTCGGGGCGCGTACGACTGCCTGATCAAGACCCCCGCCGCATACGACATTCTTCCGGTCGTGCTGAAGCAGGCCATCGCAAAGCGGAAGCTGAGCGCGCAGTTGCACGCCAGCGAGTACCGCTTGAGCCTTCTCGCCGAGCAGTTGCCGGCGCTCTTGTGGACCACGGACGCGGAACTTCGCATCACCTCCTGGCGAGGAAAGCAGCTGCCGTCGCACGCACTATCCTCCGGCGAAGTCCTGGGACGACGCGTGGATGAACTGACGCTTTCGAGTGCTCACGCGAATCATGTCGTGCAATTGCACCGGCGCGCATTTGCCGGCGAGTCGGTGACGGACGAATTGAACTGGGCGGACCGCTGGTATCGCGCCTACATCGAGCCTCTCAGGAGCTTCGGGGGAAAGCCCATCGGCACGATCGGAGTCGCCGTGGATGTGACGCACGAACGAAAACTGCTGAAGGAGATCGCGGCCGCGCATCATGTGCAGCAGCACCTTCTTCCCGAGAGGCCGCCGAATGTGGACGGCTTTGACATCGGCGGCGGCTGTTATCCCGCTGCGGATTGCAGCGGCGACTTCTTTGACTACATCATGCTGCCCAGGCGACGCGTGGCAATCGTGCTGGCCGACGTTTCGGGTCATGGCTTCGCCCCTGCAATTATGGCGGCCGCGATTCGATCCTATCTGCGAACCGCCGCGGTGCTCGGCCATCACGTCCACGAAATGCTCGCAATCTGCAATCGCCTGCTCGTGCACGATGCGCATGATGGACCTTTTGCGACCGTTTTTGCGGCACGGTTGGATGCGGCCTCGTGCAGTTTTCAATTTGCCAGCGCAGGCCACCTGGCGTACCTGATTCGGGCCGACGGCGAAGTGGAGAATCTGCAGATGCCCTCGGTGCCGGTCGGCGTAGTCGAAGATGAAGTGTTTCCGCTTTCGCGGCCGATTGTGATTCACCCGGGCGATATTCTGCTTCTTGCCAGTGACGGACTGCTGGAGGCTCGCCCCATCAATTCACGCGAGATCTTCGGTCTCGATCGCGTGACGCAGGTGGTTCAGTCCGTTCGCGGCAAGTCATCGCGGGAAATCGTCGAGAGTCTGCATCAGGCGGCGCTCGAGTATTCCGCCGGTGCGAAACTCGAAGACGATTTGACCGTCGTGGTGATCAAACGCGACAGCGAGGAGAATCCGGATAGCACCTCATCGCAGAAGAAGGTGACGTGCTGAAGACGGGGTCGTGTTCGCACGAGTGCCGGCGAGAAAGCCGTCAGCGCAAAAAAAAGGCTCCCGGAAGACTCGGGTCCCAGGGGGGCGGAGGACTCGCTTCTTTTCCGGGAGCGATTGGACGGTAACAACCGCCACTTCCATGTGACGGTTGGTGGACCGCATCACGAACAAACCACGCGTCGTATCAAGGGGGAGCCGGCATCCATGCCAGCGGGCCCGCCTCGTGGCCCGCAGAGCCGCCGTAAGGCGCTCCAGTGCCGGCTCTTTCACGTGGCTGCTTTCAATCCATCGATCCAACGCGACTGACATTCGGAACGAGCCGGGCACAGCGGAAGCGTTGCTCGACTTTTCCGTCTGCGACGCGTTGCGTTCGTCGCTTGAACGGGCGGGAGAATATGCCATTCGCCACGAGGGGTCAATAGCGGTTTCGCTGCACGATTTGAGAAATCGAGAATTCGTCGGCGCGCTGTGCAAGCTGCGGCACCGCCACGTTGCGAATCAAGAATCAGCCGGTGAGTTTTCCGTCTCGGATGCGAGCGAAATGCGGTTGCCGCCCGCCTTCTTTGCGGCTTGCAGGCAGCGCTCCGCGCGGCCGAGCAGCTCCGCGCAATGGTCGCCCCCGGCAACTTCGGCAATCCCAGCGCTGACGGTCACGGCGACAGGGCGGTCCTTGATCTTCAGCCGGTTTCGCGAAATCTCAAGGCGCGCGCGTTCAGCCGTTTCTCCGGCAATCGGCAGCGGAACGCCGGGAAGCATCACCGCGAATCTGCCGGGCTTCAGCGACGCCACGTGATCCATCTGCCGGTACGACGCTTTCAGGAAGCAAAGGACCGCCTGCGAGATGACGTTCACGGCATTCGGTCCCAGCGTTGAAGAGATCCGATCGAGTTGATCGATTTCGAGCGTGACCACCGATATCCCGGAGCCTCCCCGCTTCCATTCAGCGATTCGTCGATCAAGATCCGCCAGAAACGGATCTGAATCGTACGGATCGAAATCCACGCGGCTGTCGGGATCGCAACCGGCTGCGGTCAACGGTTGAAGTTTGACGCCGTCATGCAGATATCCGCAATTGCGGCCGTGGTGCTTTGCCTGATACAACGCTTCGTCGCAGCGTTTGAGGACGTCTTCGGCTTTCTCGTCCGCAAGGAACTGAACGAGACCGCAACTGGTTGTGACCCTGAACTCCAATCCCTCGAAGA
Organism: uncultured Planctomycetaceae bacterium; assembly: GCA_903863885.1. GTDB lineage: Bacteria > Planctomycetota > Planctomycetia > Pirellulales > Pirellulaceae > CAIPEB01. Next base: position 2,793 of record CAIPEB010000745.1, read on the forward strand.
GGAAAACTTCCCGGCCGATGGCTTTTCGCAGTTCTTCAGCTGCGCTGCACGCTGTATCCGCGTCTTCGCAAGTGAAGATCGCGGCAAATTCTTCGCCGCCGTGACGACACACGACGGCATCGGTGCTCAGGTGGTCGCGCAACACGCGCGCCACGCCGCGGAGAACTTCGTCGCCCGCCGGATGTCCGTACGTGTCGTTGAACTTCTTGAAGCGATCTAGGTCGATCAGCACGAGCCAGGCCGAAGCCGCCGGACCGCAGGCCGCCTGTGCAAACCGCACCATTTCTTCTTCAAAAACGCGGCGATTGCCGAGTTTGGTCAAGGCGTCCGTTCGCGCTTCGCGAACATGTCGTTCAATCTCGCTGGCCTGGGCCTGCAGTCGGGCTTCCGCATGGCCTAACTGCGACTGCATCGTCTCGTTCGCTCGTATCAGTGTCTTGACGGCGTTCACGATGTCGGCATTGGCCGGAGCGGCAATCAATTCCCGGTTGATCTCCAGAACGCGGTTGGTATGTGCGCCGACGTCGGAAGCAACGCTCTGCGTCAGTTCCTGCAATCCGGCCAGGATCTCTCGGACGGCGACCGAGTCGGTATCAACCGGTTCAGCGGCAAATGCGTCGGCATCCCGTTCCGGGGCCTGGTCGTCGCCGGCGTCGCGGAACTGCCGGTTATCGGTTCGCGCCAGCCAGTTGCCGAAAAAACCGAAAAACACGGCAACAAGCAGTGCGGTGATCTGCAGAGTCAAGGGTCCCAAGAGTAACTCCTGCCCGGGGCAGTCCGACTTCCACGAACCCGCGAGGTGCGAGTACATCCCACAGGCTAAGTTTTGCTTCGCGGGAAAGTTTGTCAAATCGGTCGGAATTTAACGCTTTTCACGATTTCGCCGTAAATCCTACAATGAGACCGGGTGCCGGATGCCGGTAATCGGATAGGAACTTGCTTGTCTCCGGACTCCGGACTCCACGGGAAAAACGAATGCCAGCCATCTTCGATCATGAACATCATGTCCGCGACGACGAAATCGACGGTCTCGGCCATGTCAACAATCTGCAGTACCTGCACTGGATGCTGGACGCGGCCATCGCCCACTCCAGCGAACAGGGGTGGCCGCCCGAGCGGCATCTGGAGTTACAGGCCGGATGGGTCGTCAGGTCGCATTTTATCGAGTATTTGAGACCCGCGATGGCCGGCGACCGCATTGTCGTTCGCACCTGGGTGTCGGACTTCCGCAAGACGACGTCCCGGCGCAAGTACCGGATCCTGAGGCCGGATGACAATACCCTGCTCGCCGTCGCGGAAACGAACTGGGTGTTCATCTGTTATCAACGGCGCGTGCCCAGACGCGTGCCTGTCGAAGTCGTCAGCGCATTCGAAGTGGTTGAACCGGATCCCGCCGAATAGGCCCGTAGCGGCTGATTGGAGGAGGGACGCGGCCTGCGGAGCCGCCGGCGGAGAACTGTGCCGGATCAGTCTTCGAGGCCGAGTTGTTCGGCCGGCACATCGCGCAGGATCTCTTCGGTACTCGTGATACCGCGGGCGACTTTCAACAGAGCGCCGCGGCGGAAGACGACCAGTCCGGAGCGGATGCCCGCCTGCTCGATTTCGTGGCTGGGAGCGCCTCGCGAAACAAGTCGCCGGATCTCCTGATTGACGGTCAGGATTTCGAATAGGCCCGTGCGGGCCGAGTAGCCGACCTGGTAGCACTCTTCGCACCCGCCGGGGCCGTAGATTGCAGTGCCTTCGCCGGGTTCGAGGAGATCGTCGATATCGCGGAAGGTGTCCGGTGACTCGCTGAAGTCGTACCTCACTCGACATTTCGGGCAGAGCGTGCGCACAAGCCGCTGCGCCACGACGCCCAGCAGACAGCCGGAAAGGAAGTAAGGATGTGCGCCGAGAGCAACCAGACTCTGGACTGCGCCGGCCGCTGTCGGGGAGTGCAGCGTGGCAAGCACGAGGTGCCCGCTGTTGGAGGCACGCACGGCGGTGGACGCGGTGTCCTTGTCGCGGATCTCGCCGACCATGATCACGTCGGGTGCCTGCCTCAGCACGCTCCGCAATAGTTCGGGGAAATCGAGGCCGAGCTTGGCGTTGGTCTGCGACTGCCTCACGCCCTCGAGCGCGTACTCGATCGGGTCCTCGAGCGTATTGATCTTTCGAGTGCCGTCGTTCAGGTGTTTCAGGCTGGCGTAAAGCGTCGTCGTCTTGCCGGTTCCGGTCGGTCCGGTGACGAGCAGCAATCCCGCCGGATGGTGCAGCATGTACATCAACGTGTTGATTTCCGTTTTTGACATGCCGAGCTGATCGAGCGAGAGCAGTCCGAGCGAGTGATCCCAGAGCCGGAGCGTCAGGTCCTCGCCGTGCAGCGTGGGGACCGTGCTGACCCGCATGTCGAGCCGCCGCGTGCTCAGGTCCTGAATCCAGCGGCCGTCCATGGGACGCCGCCTTTCGGCGATATCCATGCGCGCGTTGGCTTTGATGTGCGAAATGAGCTGGCGACCCTGCTCCACCGAAACCACCGCGAGTTTCTCGACCGTTCCCAGACGTCGTACTGCGATGGTCGCGTAGCGTCCCTCGCTCAGGATGAACAGGTCGCTCGAACGCAGTTCCGCAGCGCGCTCCAGCAAAGTAGTGACCGCTTCCTCCGCCTGCATCTTGACCAGTTCTTTGAGATGAAACTCGTCCGAACGGTCGATCGGGGGTTCGCTCATCAGGCTTCTCCCGCGAGCAATTGGACCGCGCCTTCTTCGTCGTCCGCCAGACGAAAAACGGTCTGCAGATTCAGAACCTTGATGACGTTGCGAGCAATGGGCGAAAGGGAATGCAACACAAGTTGCCCTCCGGCCTGCCGCACTCGCTTTTGGCAGACGAGCAGCCAGTTCACGCCGCTCGAATCCAGCGAAACGACATTGCTCATGTCGAGCGCCAACCGCTGTCCATAGACGGATTCGCCGAACATGTCGCTCAGCGGTTCCTCGTTGGGAGCGATGTCGCGCTGCGACACTCTGCCTTCAAGTCGCAACCGCAAGACGTCGCCGTTTTCGGAGTGTACCGACAGTTTCATTCCCGTGCCCTGGCCCTGAAACTGGAAGATATTGAAGCCGACACTAATCTACCGCTATGGATCAGTCGTAGCAAGCAAGCGCCTGCGAACGCTCTGCAGGATAATGCACTTACAATGTCGCATGCCCTGAGCTCGCGGCGGCTTTGTGGCTAAGGGGGAGTTCTAGGGGCTTTTTTCGGGCAGACGCCGTCCCGGTGCGATGCATCGCCAATCCTGCGAGCGGTCGAAAGCGTGCTGATTTGACCGGCGAATTGGACACGCGTAGGATTGTCCTCGAAGCCCCTTGAAACATCGGTTCAGGGACGTACCATCGCGCCGGGAAGCGCATCCTGCACATCTGCTATACGCCATAAAACCCGTCTGAGCCGGACGACATAACCCGTGAGGTCCGGTTTCAACGACTGCGACGATCCTGCGTTGCGGTAATCAGGCAGGATTTTTGACCGGGGGCAAAGCGTGTTCTATATTTGCGTAGGCTGAGTCCCCTTACGGCTCGATCCGTAGCCCAGCCTGTCAATCCTGGAACCGGCATTGTGCGTCGAGTGGCAGGCGAGGAGCTGCCTGTCCCCCCGCGCGCAACGCTCCCGCCCCAAGATGGAACGACACCATGCGACTATGGATTCGGGCGCTGCGGCTGACGGCATTTCTCTGGGCAATGCTCTCGCTCTGGTCCGCGACACCAGGCGCGTACGGTCAGGATGGCGGTGCGGACACCCGACGTGTCAATGTGGCGGAAGTTGACCAGGTCTTGCGTGTGGGCGGTGAGTTGGAGCGGTCCCGTCGCTGGGGTGAAGCACTTGCGTTCTACGAAGAGGCCCTGCGTTCGCACCCGAATCAGGCAGAGTTGGAACAGCGACTGGTCAGCGCCCGGCTGCATTACGAAGTGCTCAGCCGCTATGCGGACCGCAGCTTCCTTGACACTCTCCAGCACCTCACCGAACGCGAGGCCCTGGATCTCTACACCGAAGTTCTGTTGAACATCGACTCGCATTACGTCGAGTCGCCCGACTGGCCTCGTCTGGTGGAGCAGGGAATCAGCGCAATTGAAACGGCGCTGGGCGAAGCGCCCTTCATCCAGCGGTATCATCTCCAATTGACAGCCGAAACAGTCAATTCGCACGTCACGCGATTGCGACAAATGGCGGCCGCTCGAACGATCGGCTCCCGGCATGATGCGCGCGATATGGCTGCGGAGATCGCCCGCATCAGCCAGCAGGAACTCGGGCTGGCTCCTCAAGTCGTGATTCTCGAATTCGCCTGCGCCGCAACGGCCTCCCTCGACGAGTACTCGGCGTTTCTCACCGGCGACCAGATGGAAGACGTGCTCTCGCAGATCGAAGGCAATTTCGTCGGCCTGGGGATCGAACTGAAAGCGGAGCCGACGGCGCTGCTGATCGTGAATGTGATTTCCGGCGGTCCCGCGGAAACGGCCGGGATGCGGTCCGGAGACCGGATCGTTCAGGTGGACGGCCGGTCCGTCACTGATATTTCGGGTGAGACCGCGGCCGATATGCTGAAGGGCGTCGAGGGAAGTTCCGTTACCGTGACGGTCGCCGGCCCGACGGGCGAATACAAGACGCTCCGCCTGCAGCGACGCCGCGTGGATGTGCCCAGCGTGGATCGAGTGGCCATGCTCGATCCTCAGGCCGGCATCGCTTACCTGCGACTGACAAGCTTTCAGAAAACGACGGTCCGCGATCTGGATACCGCGCTTTGGAAGCTTCACAGGGAGGGTATGAAGTGCCTCGTGATGGATCTTCGCGGCAACCCGGGCGGACTGCTCACCGCGTCCGTCGACATCGTGGACCGATTCGTCACCGACGGCGCCATCGTGTCTACCCGCGGGCGAAGTCCCGGTGAGGATTACGACTACCAGGCGCATCTTGTCGGCACGTGGCGCGTGCCGCTGGTCGTGCTGATCGACGGCAACTCAGCCAGCGCCAGCGAGATCTTTGCCGGCGCCATTCGGGACCACCACCGTGCGACGATTGTGGGGACCCGCAGTTACGGCAAGGGAAGCGTGCAGGGCATCTTCCCGCTCAACTCGACACATGCGGGACTGAGGCTGACCACGGCACGATTCTATTCGCCGAGCGGCCAGCCGATCAGCCGCCGCGGCGTCCAGCCGGACGTGCTGGTCCATGTGGCGGCCAAGGCCAATGCAGACGGAACGGGTTCCGATGCCGCAGGCCGCGACGCCGCGCTGGATGCGGCGGTCCAGATTGCCCGCCAGAACGGTGCGGCACAGTAACCGTCAATTTCTCTCGGCGACTGCGCTGCAGTTCGCGCTTCGGCCTCAATTTTCGCTCACGGCGGATCAGCGCGCGCCGATGCAAAGTTGGCTCGCCCGGCCGTCTGCCTATTGTTTCGACAAAACGTGCTTGCTTTATGGGCAGATTAGCGTTCTGCTGGTCCGATGGAGAGGGATCTGTGTCGATGTAAGGTGTTGTTTATATGTGGGTTATGGAGTTTCTGGAATTGTGGGATGCAGTGGCCCGCTGCTTGCATAAGTTGGCGGGCGGAAATGGGAGCCGCGCTCGCACCTGAGACAGGTTTGAGCCGTGGCCGTTTGCGTTGACGTTGAAGGTTTACCGTTCGTTCCTTCTGGTTTGGTTGGTCTGAAAGGGGAGAGAAAAGTGAAGGGAGACAAGCTGACTCCGAAAGAAGTGTTGGCCCTGTGTCGGGAAAAGGACGTTAAGGCGGTTGACTTGCGGTTTATGGACTTTCCCGGTCTGTGGCAGCACTTCACGATTCCGGTTTCGAAGCTGACGGAGGATGTGTTTGAGGATGGTCTGGGGTTTGACGGATCCAGCATTCGCGGCTGGCAGGCGATCAACGAGAGTGACATGCTGGTCGTGCCGCAGCCCGACACGGCGTTTATTGATCCGTTCACCACGCTGCCGACGATCGCGATGATCTGCAACATTCAGGATCCGATCACGCGGGAAGATTACTCGCGGGATCCTCGCAACGTTGCCCGCAAGGCGGTTAATTATCTGAAGAGCACCGGCATTGCCGACACGGCGTACCTGGGACCGGAAGCCGAGTTCTTCATTTTTGACGATGTGCGATTCGAGCAGAACGCACACGAAGGCTACTACCACATCGACAGCATGGAGGGTCAGTGGAATCGCGGCAAGGACATGAGGGCCGCGGGCGAAGGCAACAATCTGGGCTACAAGCTGCGGTTCAAGGAAGGCTACTTCCCGGTACCGCCGGCCGACCAGCTGATGGACATCCGCAACGAGATGATGCAGACGATGATCGATTGCGGTTTGGACGTCGAGGCCCAGCACCACGAGGTTGCCACGGCCGGCCAGTCCGAAATCGACCTGCGGTTCCAGCCGCTGGTGAAGATGGCCGACTGCCTCCTGCTGTATAAGTACATCATCAAGAACGTTGCCCGTCGCCACAACAAGACGGTGACGTTCATGCCGAAGCCGCTTTTCGGCGACAACGGCAGCGGTATGCACTGCCACGTGTCGCTCTGGAAAGAGGGCGAGCCCCTTTTTGCGGGCGGCGGATATGCCGGCATGAGCGACATGGGTCTGCATGCGATCGGCGGCCTGCTGAAGCACGCGCCGGCCATTCTCGCCTTCAGCAACCCGACGACCAACAGCTACAAGCGACTGGTGCCGGGTTACGAGGCTCCGGTCAACCTGGCCTACTCGCAGCGCAATCGTTCGGCGGCCTGCCGGATTCCGATGTACAGCCCGAGCCCGAAGGCCAAGCGGGTTGAGTTCCGCTGCCCGGACCCGAGCTGCAATCCGTACCTCGCTTTCTCGGCGATTCTGATGGCGGTTATCGACGGAATCCAGAACAAGATTCACCCGGGCGAACCGCTCGACAAGGACATTTACGACCTGCCGCCGGAAGAACTGGCTGCTGTGCCCAAGACCCCGGGTTCGCTGGACGAAGCCCTGGAGGCACTGCGCAAGGACCACGAGTTCCTGTTGCGGGGCGACGTGTTCACGCCGGACGTGATCGACACGTGGATCTGGTATAAGCACCTGCATGAAGCCGACGCGGTGCGTCTGCGTCCGCATCCGTACGAATTCTGCCTGTATTTCGATATCTGATTTCGGTTTGCCGGGCGACCGGCAAGCCAATGACAAGAGATTCGAGGGGTCTCTCTCCCCTGGTTTCAAGTCGCGGTTCGCCGCGGCTTGCGAGTCGAGTGCCGGGTCGGCGTGCCACCTTGCCGACCCGGCTTCATTTCTTGGGTCATCGTGAGCGCGCGGGCCGCGTGATGGACACGGACCCGCTGAAGCGTCACGCCGCGTGCGCTGCGCCGACAAGTCGCGGCGCGATCGAAGTCACTGCCGATCAAAATGCCGGGCGACGTTCTCCGGCGTCACGGGGGTGATGCGTCCGCGTTCTGTGATGATGGCGCGGATCAGCTGAGCAGGAGTGACATCGAACGCAGGATTGTACACATCGATCCCGTCGGGAGCCGTCCGGCGGCCGAAGCCTTCGGTGATTTCTTCGGCGGCTCGCACTTCGATCGGGATCGACGCCCCGTCGCTCAGAGAGAAATCAAAGGTGGAGGAGGGAGCGGCGATATAGAACGGAATTCCGTGGGCTTGCGCAAGTACTGCCAGACCGTACGTGCCGATCTTGTTGGCCGTGTCGCCGTTGGCCGCGATCCGGTCGGCGCCTGCGATCACCGCCTGGACTTTCCGCTGCTTCATCACCAGCGCTGCCATCGAGTCGCAGATCAGCGTGGCCTGGATGCCGTAACGCTGCAGTTCCCATGCGGTGAGCCGGGCACCCTGCAGCAGCGGCCGCGTCTCGTCCACGAACACGTGCAGCCGCTTGCCCTGGTCGTGGGCCGTGAACAGAACGGCCAATGCGGTGCCGAATTCCGAAGTGGCCAGACCGCCCGCATTGCAGTGGGTAAGTATGCCCTGGCCGTCAGTGAGCAGATCCGCGCCGTGGCGGCCGATCGCCCGGCACATGGCCCGATCCTCGTCGTGAATCAAGCGGGCTTCGGCCAGCAGCGCGGTGCGGAGGTCGTCGCCCGGTTGACTGCCGTCCGGCGGAACGGCGCAGTACTGTTCCGCTCTCTGTCGCATGCGCTCGATGGCCCAGAAGAGGTTCACCGCCGTGGGCCGACTGCCAGCCAGATGTTCGGCAGCCGCCCGGAGCTTCGCCGCCACAGACTCGCGGGATTGCCCCGCGGCGGATTGCATGCCGAGGCACAGTCCGTACGCGGCCGCGATTCCAATGGCCGGCGCGCCGCGAACCTGCAATTCGCGGATTGCTTTCCAGACGGCTGCCGTGTCGCGACATTCAATTTCGACGAACTCCCCGGGCAGTCGAGTCTGGTCGATGAGAACCAGATGGCCCTCGCGGTCGCCGACCCATCGCAGTGTTTCGATAGACCGGCCCTTCGCCGTCTCGCTCCTGTCAGCGTTGTCTGTTGTCATCTTGGCGTTATTCCGGTCGCAGGCCCTGTCGGAACTGAGTGTCCTTGGCGATGATCTTCTCGACCAGCTTGCTCTTGAACTGGACGAACTGCTCCTGCAGGCCGGAGTCGGCAACGGCGAGAATCTGCACCGCGAAAAGTCCCGCGTTGCGCGGGCCTCCCATGCCGACGGCCATGCAGGCCACCGGCACATCCCCGGGCATCTGGACCGTGGACAGAAGCGAGTCGAGTCCGCCCAGGTCGGGCGTCGGTACGGGCAACCCAATAACGGGAAGCGTCGTATGTGCGGCGACCACGCCGGCGAGGTGTGCAGCGCCCCCCGCCGCGGCAATGATCACCTGCAGGCCGCGCTGGTGTGCCGACCGGGCATATTCGGCGACGCGGTCCGGCGTCCGATGCGCACTCATCACATGCACCTCGTACGGGACCTGGAATTCCTGTAAAGCTGCCGCACAGGCATGGATTTTCGACCAGTCGCTGTCGCTGCCCATCAGGATGCCGACACGCGGCGTAGACGCATTGTTTTCGCTCATGCTTAGTGGTCACGTTGAAAGGGGATTGAAGGGGCTCGAATCACCGGATCCGGATGCGGTTCTCGAATCGAATCCGCGGCCCCTATTCTTACGAAAACGTCGCGGTCTCGAAAGGCGAGGGACGCCCCGATCCGAACTGCGTCTGCTCTCCACAGCCGGCTCTCCGGGATATCCACCCGCCCGATACGTGGTACGATTCCCTTGCCGCTCTCCTTGTGCGTTCGGTATCCTGCAACGAGCCTTTTCTCCACTTGCTACCCCGCTCACACGGTCCAGTGGAATCAACGCAGTCCTGTGGAATTGACGCATGCGATCCATCGCCCGACGGCGCCGAGAATCCGACGTTCTTTCCATCCCGCTGCTCGCCGCGCTGGCCGCTGTAATGGTCTTCACGCGGCCAGAGAGCGGGCGGGTTGATTCTCGCGTTGCCGAAGGGGCAGAGAACTCGCAGGCGGAACTGGATACGCAGATCGCGCGCTGGATCGCCGACCTCGGTTCGCCCCAGTATTCACAGCGGGAACATGCCCAGCAGGAACTGCAGCGACTGGGATTGCGGGCCTTTGATTCGCTGCTGGAAGCTCAGCGGCACGAAGACGTGGAGATTGCTGCCCGGTCGCGTTTCCTGCTGCGGAGCCTGCGTGTCGCCTGGTCGGATCAGAGCGACGCAGCGGAAGTGAAGAGCCTCCTGCGGAACTACGATCAGTTCAACCGCGACGACCGCAGGAACTGTCTGCGGCAACTCGCGGCACTGGAGGATTCGCTGGGAACGGCGGCCCTGTGCCGGCTCGCGCGGTTCGAGGTTGACCCCGTTCTCTCGAAACAGGCGGCGCTCCTGGCGATGGGACATGCCGTGCCTGCGGATGCTGAGTCCCGCGCGAAACTGGCCGAGATGATCCGGACGACGATCGCGGGTTCCCGTCGCACTGCCGGAGTCTGGCTGCTGGCGTACGCGCGAAGCCTGGAGGATCCGGCATCCGTGATTTCCGAATGGGAACGGATTTCGTCGGCCGAAGCGGAGTTGCTCGCGCGATTCCCGGAAGAAACCGATCGGACCGTTCTGCGCGATCTGCTCCGGTGGCGAAGCGAAGCACTGCTGAAACTCGACCGGAAGGATGATGCCCTCGGTGTCCTCCGGCAGGCGATGACGCTGGTGGGAAGCGATCGGTCGGAAATTTACGACATGCTCGACTGGGCCCTCGCACACAAAGTGTGGGCGGTGGGGGATGAACTGGCATCGCGGTTCCAGGACCAGTTCCACGCCGACCCGCTGCTGATGTACCGCTGGGCCGAGGCACAGCGCAACAGCGGCAGGAGCGAACTTGCCGAGCAGACCGCCAAAACCGCGTTGGAAATGGACGCCGATCGGAGTGAGCGGCACGTCGACACGGCGCGCCAGCTGATCGAGCGATTGGACTACGACTGGGCCGAGCGAGAATTGCGCCAGGTGATTGCATCGACTCAGCCGGAGGACGAGACGAGCATCGAAGCCATGTTCTTCCTGTCGGACCTCCTGTTCGACCTTCAAAAGGAGCAGGCGGCCGCACTGGTCCTGCAGGATGCGGTGGAGGCGATCGACAAGAACACGAAACTCCTGCAGAATTTCAACCGTTCGCTGGGGGCCGTCCGATCGCTCATGCATTATCGGTTTGCAGAACATTGCGCGAAGAACGGCGATGTTCAGGGGCAGCGCAATCATCTTGAGGAGGCCGTTCGTCAGAGCCCGGCCGATATCGATGTGCTGATTGCCATGTACCGTCTGAAGGGAGCGGACGCCGAATGGAAGCGAGGCGCTGCCGAGCGGATTCGCGTCGTGAGCAGCCGGCTGCGCGACGGGGCCCGGCAGTACGAAGAGATGGCCCAGAACCCGGCCAATCAGCGGTTGAGGTCCGATGTGGCGACGACCCTTGCCATGCAGCTGAACCAGTACGCCTGGCTGATCTGCAACACCGAAGGGGATTTCCGCGACGCGCTGCGCGCCAGCCGGCGGTCGCTGGAACTCTCCCCGGACAACTCGGCCTACCTCGATACGCAGGCCCGCTGTCATTATGCTCTGGGGGACCTTGAAAACGCAGCGAGATGTCAGGCTCGGGCAGCGCAGCTTGAGCCTTCTTCGCAGCAAATCGTCAGGCAATTGGAAATCTACCGGAAGGAACTGGCGGACAAGCGAAAGTCGTCTGCGTCGGACGGCAAGAGCAACTGATCTTCAGCAGTGATTCTCGATCATGGAATGCGTTTCGCCGATCATCGAGGCAACCGTGGAGGACTGCCATGAACCGGCAGCGGATGCTGAAGCTGCCGCGGATGACGCTGCGGAAAATGCCGCAGCGGATTTCGCGGGAGATGATCGCATGCTGCACATGACGCTGCTGGGGCTCTCGATCGGGGTGATCGCTTTGTCATTCGTGCTTGCCGTGCGCGATCAAGCCACGGTGGTGGTTCCCATTGTGGGATTTCCGCTGCCCGAGGTTTGCAGTCTCAAGCGAATGACGGGCATTGAATGTCCCGGGTGCGGGTTGACCCGTTCGTTCATCAGCACGGCGCGCGGACAGTGGCGTCAGGCTTGGCACTTCAATCCCGTCGGGCCGTTCTTCTTTCTGGTCGTGGCGGCTCAGATTCCTTATCGGGCCTGGCAGCTTTGGCGGCTGCATCGCGGTCTGCACGAATTTCAGTTGCGCCGGCTCACATTGGCGCTGCTTGTGGGGCTGGTTGTCGGCCTGCTGACTCAGTGGATCATTCGGCTGGTAACGTGATCTCGCGACCCGTCCTGAGGCTTTGGAGAACTGACGTGCTGAAGAAAGTGCAAGTTCAAGACATTGCGTTTCAGGTGTACGACCGGGGGTCGGGACCGGCACTGCTCTTCGTGCACGGTTTCCCGCTCGACCACACGATGTGGAGCGGACAACTCGAGGCGTTCCCCGAATGCCGCGTCATAGCTCCGGATTTGCGAGGGTTCGGCGGAACCGATCCGACCGGAGATTCGGCATCGATGCAGCGCTATGCGGACGATCTGGCGAATCTGCTGGATGCCCTCGACGTCGGCGGCCGCGTTTGTCTGTGCGGGCTGTCGATGGGCGGGTACGTGGCCTGGCAGTTCTGGCGCCGGCACGCGAGTCGGTTGGCGGGGCTGATCCTGTGCGATACCCGGGCTGGCGTGGACTCGCCGCAGGCGGCGGAAGATAGGCGGCGCAATGCACAGCGAGTCCTGACCGAAGGGCTGGGGTTTCTCGCCGACTTGATGATGCCGCGGCTGTTTGCCGCCGACGCGCAGCCGGAAATCGTGGCGGCGACCCGCGCCGTCATCGAGCGCACACCGGGGCGGGGTGCTGCGGCGGGGCTCCTGGCGATGGCGGATCGCTCGGATTTTGTGCCATTGCTTCCCGAGGTCCGCATTCCGTCGCTCGTTGTTTGCGGCGAGCGGGACGTGCTCACGCCGGCGGAAGAGATGCGAACCATGGCGTCGGCGATGCCCGACGCCCGGTTCGTCGAAGTGCCTTCAGCAGGCCACATGGCTCCACTCGAAAGCCCCGGAATGGTAAACGCGGCGATTCGCGAGTTCATCCGGGGGCTTCATCGAGTCTGAGCCACGCGGTGCCCGTCAGCGTTTGGGCGCCGCGGGTGCGGATTCGGCCTTGATGCCGAGCAGTTCCACTTCAAAGATCAGAGCTGCGTTCGGGCCGATGACGTCACCGGCGCCGCCCGGTCCGTAGGCCAATTCGGCCGGGATGAACAGCTTCCACTTGTCGCCGACCTTCATCTTCTGGAGTGCTTCGGTCCAGCCGCGGATCACGCCGCCGACCGGGAAATCGGCCGGTTCTCCGCGTTCGACCGAACTATCGAAAACGGTGCCGTCGATCAGCGTGCCGTGATAGTGGGCCTGGACTGTGTCGGTCAACTTGGGAGTCGGGCCGTTGCCCTGTTTGATCACGGAGTACTGCAAGCCGCTCGGCAGCGTTACCACGCCGGGTTTCTTGCCGTTGTCGGCGAGAAATGCCTTGCCTTCGGCCTTGTTCTTGTCGCCCGCTTCCTTGCGGCGGTCTTCGAACTTGCGGCTCATTTCCTCCCGCACCACCTTCAACGCGTTCATGATCTGGTCTTTGGACATTTTGGGCTTGGCATTGGTCAATGCGTCCCGCACTCCCATTACCAGAGCGTCCACGTTGATCTCGGCGCCGCCCTGAGAAATTTCCTGGCCGATGCTCAGACCGATCGCGTAACTGGCCTGATCCTTCGCGGTGGCCAACCCGGGTTGGGCGGCCGGCGCCGGTGCCGCCGCTGCGGGACGGGGAGGTGCTTCCGCCCGTGCCACACCGCTCAGCATCAGTACGCCAGCAAACAGAATCCATGATCGCCGCATGATTGTCCCTCTTGCTTGTGATTGAAAGGTTCCACAATGCGTCCGAGTATAGCGGTTTATTCCGGACTCGACTGCGCGAGGAATTGACGGTTGCAGGGGCTGACGCAAATCGCGGCAAAAAAGGGGGCCCCCTGCTGTTCGCCCTTCGCAGCTCGAATTTCCGAGGATTTTCGGCGTTTGCTCGACGGTCGGCAGCGGCAGGACTCCGATGTTCGCCAGTCGCTGCTGCTTGACCCGTTTCGAATCGAGCATGAGAATTTCCAGTGGGCAAGCAGTTCGGGCGGAGCAACGGCGCATGCAATTGACCTGTATTCACTGCGGAAAGCCGTTCCGGATCACCAGTGAGCAACTGGGCGGTCGCGGAAAGTGCCCTCATTGCTTTGCCGAAATCCGTCTGCCGGAAGCCACAGCGGAGGGAACTTCGCAGGAAGCCCCGGCGCCCCCGCCGGATCGATTCCATTGGTGGGAAAATTCCATTTCCGGCCTGGTTTCGCTGGTATTTCACATGGCGCTGATGTTGATCTGCGCGTTGATTACGTACGGCGGACCGGGCGGGGACGGAGACGGCACCGGGGTTCTGATCGGCGACGTCCCTTCCGTGGTGCTCAGCGACGCTCAGAGCGAAGAACTGACTGCCGCGACATCGCTGCCAAGTCAGGTCGGAGAAACCTCCGACGAGATTACCGAGGTCGCTCCTCCCGTCGAGACCGCTTCGGATGCCAGCTCGGACGAGGCCGTGGCGCTCGCCTCGCCGTCCCCTTCCGTGAGCGGCGGAGGGAGTACGGAGTCATTCAGTCTCGGCGGGGTCTCGGCCGGCGGCGGAGGCATGTCGGGCGGCGGGAACTGGGGCGGGCTCGTGAAATCACTGCAGCGAAACGGGCTCGATATCGTGATCTGTTTTGACAGCACCGGGAGCATGGGGGGCGAAATCCGCGAAGTCAAGGAACAGATCCGCCGCATCGGGGAAACGCTGATAAGGCTGATCCCCAAAGCGCGAATCAGTATCTGCACCTATCGGGATGCGGGCGATGATTTTGTTGTTCGCGGCGTGCCGCTGACCAACAATATCAGCGATATCGTCGGCTTCCTGGCCGGAGTCGAGGCCAGCGGGGGGGGCGATCGCCCCGAGGCCGTCCATGAAGGACTCAAGTGGTCGGTGACCAAGAACAAGTTCACGTCCTCGGCCCGCAAAGTCATTCTCGTGTTCGGCGATTCGCCGCCTCACGCCGAGAACATGGGCGAATGTCTGACCATCGCTTCCGATTTCGCGAGGCAGCAGAAGGGGACCGTGAGCACGGTGACGTGCCGCAGCCTTGTCCGACTTCCGGAATTCGTCGAGATCGCCCAGATGGGAGGCGGCGAAGCCTTTCTCACCAGCGAAGAGCGGCAGATCATCACCGAATTGATGATCCTCGTGTTCGGCAGCCAGTACCGCCAGAAGGTCATCGAGGCGTTCAAACTGCTCGACCGCTGAGGACGGATGCCGGTAGGGGCGGAGGCTGTAGGCTGTAGGCTGTAGGCCAGTAGGCCGAAGCTGGATTAGTGTTTGTTTTCCTCCGGACTCCGGACTCGAGACTCCAGACTCGAGACTCCCTTCCTCAAAGATTCAGGGCCGTGATTCCGCGAGTCGTGTTGTCGTAGATCTTAAAGACCGTGCCGTCCAGGTTCAGCACGCGATACGCCTCGCGAATGGCCGAATGCATCGAGCACAAGCCGATCTGGCCGTGGGTGCGAACGAGCCGCTTCTTGGCGCGGAGCAGGCCATTGATCACGGCGGTGGAGCAGTGGTCCACGGCTTCGAAGTCCACGAGCAGCTTTTCCGGAGACTCCGTGTCGATGAGTCTCAGCAGTTCGTCCTCGAGTTCGCTGACCAGCAGCGTGTCCGCCAGGCGGGGATCCTGCAGGCGGACCACCGTTACCCCCTTTTCAATTTCGATCGAGAAATGACGGAATTGAGCCACGATTGCACCTCCTGACCAATGGTGGACCGCTTTGTGGCCGGTAGTCGGTAATCACAGCCGTGCTTGGCTCCGGACTCCAGACCTTCTTCGCCTCAATTCGCCGTTTCTTCGGAGCGAGGAGCCTCGCGCGGGTATTCTCCAGGTTGCCAGGGGTTGACCCAATCGCCCCAGTGATCCAGGTATTGGCGAAATGCGGGCACCTGATCGGCCCGAGCCTCGAGCCAATGTTTCGTTTGGGCGACTATTTCCTGCTCCCGTTCGAGCGAGAGCTGGCCGAGCAGGACTGAGGTGCGCAGGAATACGAAGTACGTATCGAGGACGTCGCAGCGGCAATACTGGGTGATTTCGCCGGTTTTTCCTTCCTCGTACATGGCCTGCACCATGTGCCCCTGGACGTCGATCTTGCCCGGTTTGCCGAGCAGCGATGCGGCGAGGTTCAGACCGCCGCTGAAACGCACGGCGCCGAAGTTCGTGAGCACTTCGAGCAGATCCAGCTGGCTGTCGAGGTTGTATCGATAGCGGAGCTGCTGGTAATTCGGTTTGTGCATGTCCAGCCAGCTGCCGAGGCTGATTCCGAACCGGAAGGCGGCGAGTTCGAGCAGCGGCAGGTCGAAGTTCCGGCCGTTGAAGCTGACCAGCGTGGGACGGCCGTACATTTCCCATCCACGCCAGAAATTCTCGGTCAGTATGTGGGGACGCAGTTGCGGTTCGTCCAGAGCGACGAGGTCCAGCAGTTCGTAGGTCGGGGCCACTTTGGCCACCACGATGGCCGCCGGCACCTGATAGGAATAGGGAATGAAGTCGCTCTCGTATTTTTCGAGCCGCTCTTGCTGGTAACGCCGCACGGCTTCGGCTGGCGAAAGCGAATCGCCCGGGTAGCGGACTTTGGAGATCAAGTCGCCGTCGGCGACGCTTTCGACGTCGAAAATCAGGTAGCGGACTTTGACGGATGCCATGGACGTTGCCTCAATCCGTTTGGGCGGTGAACTGCTGCGCGACCCGCGAGATCAGGCCCAGCGCGAGAGCCACGCAGCTGATCCACCGCAAGATGCGGGCCGTATCGCTGCCTCGCGTCTGGGCGGATGACAACATGTTCTCGTATCTCTCGTACTCGCGGCGGGTCTCTTCGAGCTTTGCGGCCATTGCCGGGTCCCGTTTGTTCACGGGACCAGCGGCGTGCACGGTCGCGTGATATTCGTGGGCTGCGTTCTGGAGGTTCGTCGCCATCTCGACCGACCACGACAATCGCTCGCCTAAAACCAGAGGTGCGGCCAGCGACGCGAGCAGCAGCAGTGCGCCTGTGACGAGCAGGATGCCGGTGATCCGTTGCATCAATCCCCCCAATTCATGCCGCCTGAGTGCTGCGGCGGCGGAAATTCCGCAGTCTCGCCTGATCTCGGATTACGTGCCTCGGAATACGTGCTTCAGAATACGTGATCCCCGATTTCGATCGTCTTGCCGTCCTTGATATAGATCATGTAGGCCATGGCGATCTGGTCGACGGTATTGCGAATGAAGCCGACGCGGCCGTCCAGGAACAGCACGCACACGCCTCCCGGGTGGTGACTGCGGGGAGCCGCCGACAGGTACTCCCGCGTGGTGCCGGCCAGCCACTCGTTGCAGGGCATCTTGTTCATCTGGGCATCGACCGGATCGGGGCAGCGGTACAGCATGTCCACATTCGGTCCACGGTTGTTGGGTGCCTGTGCCAGGCCGACGTATTGCGGATCTGCCGCGTACCCGGATGAGCTGTAATTGACCGGATGCACCAGATCGTGCATGTCGAAAGCGATCTGGCTCGATCCGTTCCAGGGCAGGACCCAGGCCCCTCGCTGGTCCTGTGCGTGCCATCGCGTTAGAACCTCGCTGACGCACAGCGTATTGCTCAGGCCATCGGTGATCGCGTCATACGTCTGGCGGCCGCCGCTGACGATCGCTCCTGGAAACCGGTTCTGGTTCTCGACGTGATAGGGACTGACGAACGCTGCGTAGTTGCCCTTGGCGAAGGAACGCCCGCCGGTAAGGTCGTAATCCGCGAATTCGAGATCGCGCGCCGAATCACTCGGACACATCAGCGTCGGCACATGGATCGCCTGCGGATCGCCGATCTGCTGGAACACGGTTCGATTGGGATCGAATTTGTCGTGCAGCGCCTGTTGCTCCAGTTGCGGCAGGATCTGCACGAGCCAGCTGAATTGAAGGCCGGACCTCGGGTCGTAAAGACCTTTGGAGGGGGCCACAATTCCCGACGCCGGCAGACAGCCGAATGCCGATGCATAGTTGGCCAGCGCCAGGCCGATCTGTTTGAGATTGTTCTTGCATCCGATGCGCCGGGCGGACTCACGGGCGTTCTGCACAGCGGGCAGCAGCAGGGACACGAGGATCCCGATGATGGCGATGACGACGAGCAGTTCGACGAGGCTGAAACCCCGGCGAGGCGATAGCTTCATGGCGCGCACTCCCAAGAGGGTGACAAAGTCCATTGGAACGCGGCAGAAGTGTGGCCGCAAGTCGTTGGCAGGCAGGAAGCTGAACAGCCGGCCTCGCAATGATCGCTCGGATCGATCCGAACGGATATTACGGTTCTGCGAAGGCCCTCAGGGGCCGTCCTCGCCTGATTTCGCGATCGCTGACGCGGATGATTGCCGTAAATCGCAACCAGGGCCGCGCAATTGCGCTCATCCATCAGCCGAGCCCGAGACTCGCCCCGACCTCTAAGGCCACTGCGGAGGCCGCTTCTCAAGAAACGCCGAGGTGCCCTCGATGGCGGCCTCGGTTGTCCGGGAAGTGGCGCTGGCGGCGGCACCGGCTGCGAGTGTGGTCTCCAGGTGTTCGCCGATCGTCTCGTTCAGCAGACGTTTGGTAAGTTGCAGCGATTCAGGCGCGGAACGGGCACAAAGGGCCGCCAGTTCATGGGCTCGTGCCCAGACCTGTTCCGCCCTGACCATTTCGTGATAGACGTGCAGGCGATGTGCTTCCTCTGCGTCGACCGACTCGGCGGTCAGCAGGAGTCGGGCCGCCGAGCCGCCGCCGACGCGAAAGGCGAGCAACGGGGAGACAATGCCGGCTACGAGTCCGCGCCGGGCTTCCGGCAAGCCGAAGGTCGCACCGGCACACGCGACAACCAGATCACTCGCGAGGATCAGCCCGGCGCCGTCGCCTGCGGCCGGTCCGTTCACGGCCGCGATAATCGGCTTGGGAAACCGCAGCATGCACTCCATCAATTCCTTGAACTGGACCGCGTCCTCGTGCCATTTGCGGTGTGCGTCGTTGCGCCGGCTCGATTCCTGCAATTCAAGAAGATCCGCCCCGGCGCAGAAAGCTGATCCGGCACCAGTAACGATCACGGCCCGAACGCTGCGCTCCAGGTGGAAATCGCCGAAGGCCTGCAGTATTTCGCGGATCATCTCTCCGGAAAGGGCGTTTCGTTTCGCAGGGCGGTTCAGAATGATCGTCCCGCTCGGAGCGTGCTTCTTCACTTGTATCAGGGATGCCATGAAGTGCTTCCTTTTTGGAGTCTGGAGGCTGGAGGCTGGAGTCCGGAGTCTGGAGGCTGGAGGCTGGAGTCCGGAGGCTGGAGGCTGGAGGCTGGAGGAACACAGACTTCCGATCGACCACCGGCATCCGGCATCCGCCTTCCACTTCACCCTCCTGCGGAAGCGGGAGGGTCGACGGCGCGGTACGAGCCGGCGGGGAGGGTTCATCGCACGTCACGTTGTTCCCCTGTAACCCGGCCCGGATAACTCACTGACGCTCGTTCCCGATCTTCCCAAAAAGCGGATTAAGACTACCGGCTACCGACTACCGACTGCCGGCATTTTCGTCCCGCCCCTTCCTGTATAGTTTGCGGAGTTTTTTGTAGCCAGCGCGACGCGGTCTGAACAGTGCGGATTTGCGGGTGGGATGGCTGGCCGTCATTACCGTGTTCGTCGAGAGCGGGACCTGGGGTTGGGCGGTCGGCGGCCGTCTTTTCAGGCGTTCTTTTCTCCGGGTCCCATTGGTTAGCATCGCAGGTACCGGATACGATGGGGGAGCCATCGCGCGGGATTCTTCCCGCCGGACCAAAGTCGATCGGGAATTGTCTGTGCCACCGCAAAACCTCCACGTCATCCTCATCGCCGGGATCGTATCGCTCCTCTGCTACCAGAGGGCTGCGCTCAGCCGGTACGTTTCGGTGATTCGCGAGGCAATGCAGCTGGTGAACAGCTACTACCTCGAGCCGGTCGACCAGCGAGAGTTGTTCGAGAATTCGATGACGGGTATGTGCGAAGGACTGGATCAGTATTCCGCATACATCCGCCCGGATCCGTTTCGCGAACTGGAGACGACGCTGGACCAGGAATTCCCGGGAATCGGCGTGGAATTGCAGAAGCCGGACGAGGGCGGCCCGATCGTGGTGCACAACACGCTTGTCGGGTCCCCGGCCTTTCGCGCCGGCATGAGGGCGGGCGATAAGATTCTCGCAATTGACGGGTTTGATACCGGGCCTCTCGCGTTGAAGGATATCGTCACTCGGATGCGGGGCGCACCCGGCACTTCGATTCGCCTTCGATTGCTGCGGGCCGGTCGGGACCAGCCCGAAGAGATGACCCTGAAACGCGAGGTCGTGCTGCTCGATTCCGTTCTCGGTGACGAGCGCCGGTCCGATGGTTCGTGGGATTTTCATCTGAGCAGCGATCCCCGCATCGGGTATCTGCGGGTCTCCACGTTCGGCAAGCACACGGCCGCCGAGATGCGGAAGTCGCTCACCGCGGCATCCGGCAAGCCGTATCCCTACAAGGCGCTGATTGTCGATCTGCGAGGCAATGCAGGGGGCCTGCTGGATGCGGCCGTTGAGGTGTGCGACCTGTTTCTGGACAAGGGCGTGATCGTCAGCATCTCGGATCGCAATGGGCATGTACTGAACCGGTATTCGGCCAAACCGGGCGATTCGGTTGTCCCGGCAAACGTGCCGATCGTCGTGCTGGTGGATACGCTGTCGGCCAGCGCGAGCGAGATCGTCGCGGCGTGCCTGCAGGATCATCGCAGAGCGGTCATTGCCGGTTCGCGAACATGGGGCAAGGGGACCGTGCAGAACGTGTACGAGTTGGAGAGCGGACGCAGCGCGCTGAAGCTGACGACCGCCAAGTACCTGCGGCCGAGCGGCAAGAACATCCACAGGTTCAGCGATGCGACGGACGAGGACGTCTGGGGAGTGCTCCCCGATGCCGGGTTGACGGTCAAGTTGAGTGACGAACAGACGGCCAAGCTGGTCGAGCAGAGGCTGAAGCGGGACAACGCTGCATTGGCTCCATCCCAAGTCACAAAACGCGAGCCGACAAGTGTCTCCGCGCCCGAGGCTGCGAAAGGGGAACTCGGCGCCGATCCTCAGCTGCGGCGTGCCGTTGAATTCCTGCAGAAAAAGCTCGGACGGACCTCCTGAGAACGTCACTGAAAAATCCAATTCAGACTCCCGCACCGCGGGAAGGCCGGACGTATCAGGGGAGGGTCTTCCGAACTCGTAGTGAATTCTACGACTGGCGGCGCGGTAGCCCTCTCCGGGCCTTCGGCCCGACTCTCCCCGAGGGAGAGTGAAGCATGAATCACGACGGAGCAACCACTTCTAAACGTACGACCTCCATGGGAAAGTGGATTTTGAAACACGTTTCGGGTCGGTTCGGGACCGCTCAGTGCTTCCAGTTTTCACTCTCCGCCCGGGACCGCATCTCGGCCGCCAGGAAGAACGAACCGGTGATACAGACGAAGTGCCCGGGCGTTGCGGTCCGCTGAACTTCCCGCCATGCGTCGTCCGGGCAGGAGCACGCGACGACGCTTGGCGCTGTCTTCTTTCCATCTCCTGCCTGTCGTTCCGCAAGCAATCCGACGAAGTTCTCCAGGACGTCCGGCGGGACGGAACGCGGGTTGTTGATATATCGGGTCAGGACAATGTGCTGGAATTTCGGGACGAGCATCTCGAGCATTTTCTGCCAGTCCTTGTCTCGGGATGCGGAAAAGACGAGCAGACGCTGTTTCTGCGGAAACGACTCGTCGATGGTCTGGATCAGCGCTTCGATCGAGGCCACATTGTGCGCTGTATCCACGACGACGGTCGGTTCTCGCTGCAGCACCTCGATCCTCGCCGGGCATTGTGCATGAGCGATTCCCGCCCGGATGGCCACTTCGGGCACTCGCCATCCGTTGTTGCGCAGCCGTTCCAGCGCAGCAAGCGAAACCGATGCATTCGCCGCCTGATGCGCGCCGAGCAGGCCGAGTTGTATTTCGCGATAGCGGGGCGCACTGGAGGGGCGGGGCTCCCAGTAGTCGAACGTGCCGGCTGCGAAAGGGCGAGGTTCTCCCGGAGCGTGATATTCGTACAAGAAATCCCGGCCGATCTGGAAAAGGGGACACCCCCGTTCGGCTGCCGTCTTCGCGATGACCGCCGCGGGTTCGGGCGTGATGACTCCGGACACCACCGGAACACCGGGCTTGATGATGCCGGCTTTTTCGCCCGCGATCGCACCGAGAGTATTTCCCAGTTGCCGTGTGTGGTCGAAGCTGATCGTGGTGATGACGCAGACCTCCGGTTCGCATACGTTCGTCGAGTCGAGGCGGCCTCCCATGCCGACCTCCAGGACTGCCACGTCCAGCTGTTGCCGGGCGAAATGTCGAAAGGCCATCGCCGTCGTGATTTCGAAGAACGTAGGACGCGAGTCCGAATCGCCGGTTCCGGCCCTGTCGAGATCTGCCACGGCCTGACGCATCGAATCGACAAGATCGCAGAGTTCGGCCGGCGTCACCGGGCGCCCGTCGACCATGATCCGTTCTTCGAGCTTTTCGAGGTGCGGCGATGTGTATAGCCCCGAACGGTACCCGGCGGCGGTGAGCACGGAGCTGATCATCGTCGCGGTGGAGCCCTTGCCCTTGGTGCCGGCGACATGCACCACCGGCAGGTCCTTGTGGGGGTTGCCGAGCCGCTGGAGCAACTCGCGCATTCGATCGAGATTCAACGATCTCGAACGGCTCGTCGAGGCGGGCGTGCGCTCGTAGTTTATGCGTCCGTACAGGAACTCTAATGCCGTCTCGTAGTCGCTCGAGGGGGTGGGCGTGGCCATAAAACGGTCGTTTGGGGATTAAGCCGGCTGTGGGGCACCGGAGTGCTGGGGGATCGTGGATCCTGGGAAAGTGTACCGCGAAAGCGTTCACGTTGTCAGCCGTTTGCAGCCGCGGTTCGCGGTCCCGGCGGGGGCCGTTGCCCTTGGCGAACATTCCGCCCGCAGCGGTATTTCGTGATCCTTGCACGTGCGAAAGGGTGCGCTTATAGTGGGCTTAGTGCCTGTTTTTGTGAAGGGTCGAACCAACCTCGGTCGCATTTCGTACACTCTTTGCGGGCTGTGTTCGGGCCTGCTTCTTGTCTGGGGGGCGGTTGCCTGCGATGCGGCACGGCACCCCGGCCTGCTTTTTTGTCCTTGCTGTTTCGTAGTCTTGGCTAGATGGGTAACTTCTAACTCCCCGCGTGCCTTGTCGGAGAAATCATATGGTTCGAGCCGTGACGGCGGATTCTTCCTCTTCCACTCGGGGGGC
Source organism: uncultured Planctomycetaceae bacterium (assembly GCA_903863885.1). GTDB lineage: Bacteria > Planctomycetota > Planctomycetia > Pirellulales > Pirellulaceae > CAIPEB01. The sequence goes on from CAIPEB010000745.1 coordinate 25,690, forward strand.
GTCCCAGGACACGGGTTCCGAGGTCCTTATCGAAACGCGGAACCTGTCGAAGGTATATCGGGATTTCTGGGGACGCCAGAAGGTCCGTGCGCTGAAGGCGCTCGACATGGAAGTCCGGCGGGGGGAGATTTTCGGATTGCTCGGGCCCAACGGATCCGGCAAGACGACGACAATCAAACTGATCCTGGGACTTCTGTTTCCCACGGGCGGCCAGGCCCTCGTGTTCGGCAAGGACGCGACGGATGTGGCCAAGAATGAACGGATCGGCTACCTGCCCGAGGAGTCGTATCTCTACAAGTTCCTCAATGCCGTTGAAACGCTCGACTTCTATGGCCGCTTGTTCGATATGCCGGCCGACAAACGCCGCGAGCGGGTCGACGAACTGATCAAGATGGTCGGTCTGGATTGGGCCAAGCGCCGCCAGCTCAAAGAGTACTCGAAAGGCATGACCCGCCGCATCGGTCTGGCTCAGGCGCTGATCAATGATCCTGAACTGATCGTGCTGGACGAGCCGACGACCGGCCTCGACCCGATCGGTACCCGGGAGATGAAGGACCTGATCATCCGGCTGCGCGAAGAGGGCAAGACGGTTCTGATGTGCAGCCATCTGCTGGCCGATGTCCAGGACGTGTGCGACCGCATCGCGATCCTGCACCAGGGCGAGTTGAAGGAACTGGGGCGGGTGGACAGTCTGCTTGCCGTTCAGGATGAGACCCAGATCCGGGCGCAGGGGTTGAGCAAGGCGGCCGAAAAGGAACTGCAGGAACTGATTGCCCGCCACGGAGGCAAGCTTGTCGCCATGGACAACCCGACTCAGACGCTGGAAGAGTTGTTCCTGAGCATCGTACGGGACAGCGAATCGCGGCCGGGGCGTCGGGCGCAGGAGCGCTAGAAGCCCGACGGTCCGACATCGAACGTGTCCTCTTTCCCACGTCTTTCCTCTGACACGGCAATTCACTCCACGACATGGTACTCGAGCAGGAAATCCCGAAGTTCTTCGATTGGTTTCTCCAGTCGTTGATTATTGCTTTCCCTGTCACCGTGGCGCTGGTCGCGCTGGTGGGGTGGCTGGTCGGTTTCATCGTTTCGGCCACGAGGCGAGGCCCGGTTGAAGGCTTTTACTCGGTGGCGAAGGTGATTGCCAGCGCCGTCACGGACCTTGCGCATTTCTCGGTGCGGCGCACTCTTGCCATGACGATGCTCGCCGTGCGCGAAGCCATTCGCCGCAAGGTGTTGATCGCGTTCGCCGTGTTCGTCGTCATCATGCTGCTGGCCGGCTGGTATCTCGACGTCAAGAGCGATCAACCGGCGCGATTGTATCTCAGCTTCGTGCTGACTGCCTCCAACTATCTGGTGCTGCTGCTGGCTCTGTTCCTCAGCACGTTCAGTCTGCCGAACGACATCAAGACGCGGACGATTCACACGATTGTCACCAAGCCCGTTCGTCCGCTCGAGATCGTGCTGGGGCGCGTTTTCGGCTTTGCCCTGGTCGGAACGGCACTGCTGGCCGGGATGTGCGTGATCAGCTACTTCTTTGTCAAACGAGGACTGAATCACGACCACGCGGTGCAGAAGACGGCCGATGCCGCTTCCCCGTTGAAGGGCGAAACGACCGTGGCGTCGCACCACCACCACACTTACGAACTTGGCGCCGACGGCACGGGGTTGACCGACGTGGTTTCCGGGCATCAACACCCGGTGACCAAGACGGACAGCGGTGTAAAGATCGGACCGCCGGCCGGAATGCTCCAGGCGCGG